>JAYTKJ010000068.1:0-10270 GCA_043730365.1 Acidobacteriota bacterium
CGTTTTCAGGAGAGCCGGATGCCGGGAAATCCGCTTGTCCGGTTCGACGAGGGGAGAGTGGGTCGCACCTTCGGTGTCGCCCTCTCTCCTACTCTACCGTCTTGGGGAGATATTTCGGCCCCGCGTCAACCCCGTTCACACCCCAACGCAATTCCCTTCCCCGCTGATCCCACAAGACTTCCGCCGTATCCCCGCCCCAAACACTTGTGCGCGCCTGCTAGCATAATGACGCGAGCAGCCCCAGCCATGATGCGCTTCGATATAATCACGACAATGAAAAGATTAGGATTGGCACTTGCGCTGGTCGTCTGTCCCGGCGCGCTGGCTGCCAAAGTTAGTTTTTCCTCAGACATAAAGCCGATTCTCGCCCGCCAATGCGCGGCCTGTCACCAGGCGCAAGCCAAGCAATCTGAATTGGTCCTCACCACCTTCGCCGATTTCCAGAAGGGCGGACGCAAAGGGCCGGCCTTCATCCCCGGCAAGCCCGAGGAATCCGTGGTCGTCAAATACATCACCGGAGCGCTGGAGCCGCGCATGCCGATGGGCGGGAAACTGGCGGACGAACAGATCAACCTTTTTCGCGAATGGATCCGCGAAGGCGCCTCCGACGATTCCGCCTCTGCCACAGCGACAGCGGCCACGGCCAAGCCCACCGTCTATCGCACCGCGCCGCTCGTTACCGCCTTCGCCTTTTCGCCCGACGGACAGACCGTGGCCATCTCCGGCTACCGTGAAATCCTGCTCGCCTCGCTATCGGATGGCAAACTTCTCGCGCGTCTCCACGGCCGCTCCATGCGCCTGCATAGCCTCTCGTTCACGCCGGACGGCAAGACGCTGGCCGCCGTGGGTGGTGACCCTGCGCAATCGGGCGAGGTGCAAATCTGGGATGTCGAATCTCGCAAGCTGCTCCACGCGATTAACGCCTCCACCGACACGTTGTTTGGAGGCTCCATCTCACCTGACGGCAAACTTCTGGCGTGCGGCGCCGCGGACAAATCGATCCGCCTCTATGACCTCGCCACTGGCAGGGAACTCCGGAAGATGGATCATCACGAAGACTGGGTTTTCCAGACCGCCTTCGGCATCGATTCCAAACGCCTGGTCACCGTGGGACGTGATCGCGCCGCCAAACTGATTGATGTAGGCACCGGCCGCTTCATCGAAAACGTCAACTTGCTGCGCGAAGCCCTCACGGCGGTGGCGCGTCATCCCAAGCGCGACTGGGTGGCGGTGGGCGGCGCCGAGCGCATCCCGTATCTATATAAGATGGACCGCCCGCGCGCCATGCGCATTGCCGACGATTCCACTCTTATACAAAAGTTCGAACGTCAGGACGGCCCCATCACCGCACTGGCCATCTCGCCGGACGGTGCGCGTCTGGCCGTCGGGGCGGAGGTGGGCGACGTGCGGATCTATGAAACAGAAACCGGGAAACTCGTGGCGCGATGCTCGGGCCATCAAGGCGGCATCTTTGCGCTGCAGTTCACGCCGGATAGCGCCAGCCTGGCCACGGGCGGCTTTGACGGCACGATTCGCCTTTACGACATGACCGGCAAGCTGGCACGCTCCATCATGGCGGCGCCGATCCAGGTGGCTTCCAAATGAAAACACTCTCGCTGCTGTTGTTGAGCCTAACCTCGATCGCCACGATTTCGGCCGCGCCGCTGCTGCGGGATCTGGCGCCCCACGGCGCGCAGCGCGGCAAGACGTTCAAGCTGGTGCTCAAGGGTTCTGACCTCACGGCGGGCGCGAAGCTCGAAACCACGCTACCCGCCTCCATCTCGCGCTTGACTCCGGACGCTGAAGCCAAGCCCGACACCACGCTGCCGTTCCTCATCGAGCTGAAGAAGGACGCGCCGGTGGGCGTCTATCCGCTACGCATATTGACTGCCGACGGTCTTTCCAACGTGATGCTGTTCTCGGTGGGTGATCTTCCTGAAACCGAGGAGAAAGAAATCGAGAGTCCCAAGCCCGGCAATGGCACGGCGGCCACGGCGGAGGCCATCACCGCGCCGGTCACAATCAACGGCGCCCTGCCCGATGCCGACGTAGACATCTTCTCGTTCCAGGTCAAAGCCGGACAGAAGCTGGTGTTCGAGACTGAAGCCAACGTGCTGGCCAGCGCCATCGATCCGGCGCTGGAGATACTGGACGCCGCCGGTAAGACGATCGCCAAGAACGACGACGCTCCGGGCGCGGGCATCGATGCGCGCCTCGAAGTGGCGTTTCCCCAAGCCGGCACATACTTCGTGCGTCTTCACGATTCCAAGTACAGCGATCAGACGCAGAATTTCTACCGTTTGAAAGTCGGCTCCTATCCTTTTGCCGAAGCGCTCTTCCCAATCGGCGGGCGGCGGGGCCAAGCGGTCTCAGTCGAATTGGTCGGGGGCAATCTGAGCGCGCCTGTGACGGTCAAGCCGGACACTTCGTCATTGGACGGCAAGTTTGCGCTGGTCGGCTTGCCTGGTTCGGCCAGCCTGCCGCAACTGTTCCTCTTGAGCGACAAGCCTGACGTCCTCGAATCGGCGGCGGACCGCAAGCTGATCCCGAGCATGGTGATCAATGGCCGCATCGCCGCCAAGGGCGAGGTGGACCGCTACCAATTGGCCGTCAAGCCCGGTGAGCAATGGCTATTTGAACTCGTTGCCTCGTCCACCGGCGCTTCGCAACTTGACGCGCTGGTCACCATTACCGACGCCGCCGGCAAGAAACTACTCTCGCGTGATGACCTTTTTGGAGCAGACCCCACGCTGCCGCTCGAAATCCCGGCTGGTGTCGAGAAAGTCACGGTGGCCGTGGAAGACCTGCTCGGCCGCGGCGGCCCCGCTTACGGTTATCGCCTGGAAGCGCGGCGTGAAGCCGCCGATTTCACGCTGCAAACCACCACGCCGTTCGTCAACGTGCCCATCGGCGGCACCGGCATCGTGGCCGTCAACATCAATCGCCGCGGCTATGACGGGCCCATGCAGATCACCATTCCCAATCTGCCCGCGGCTTATCGGCAGGCCGGCGGCACGGTCGCGGCCGCGTCGGCCAGTCAGCGCTTTGACGACCCCAATCCTCGCTTCAGTCGCAATACTGCCATCATCACCATTACCGCCGATTCGGATGCCAAACCACAGCGTCTCGATCTCTCCGTCAAAGGCACGGCCGATCTCGCCGACGGCGGACGCATCGTGCGCTTTGCCGACGGGCCCGGTCTCGTCGTTACTCCGCGTGGCCTCAAGCAGCGAGCCGTCACCGCCTCCTGGCTCGGCATGCCGCTCCACATGGCTTCCGCCAAAGCACTGCCGGCAAGGCTCATCATTCCCGTTCAAGACGTGCGCCTATCGCAAGGCGTCGAGTATCCGCTTAGCTACAAAGTCGAGGGTCCGGCCGCCGGGCGGCTGCAGGGCCGATTGAAAGAGAATATCGCCACACAGATCGGCAATCTCCGCATTCTGCAAGGTCCTCCCTCCAAGACTCCAGGGTCCGGGCAATTGTTAGTCAATACAAACTTTGCCACGCCGCCCACGCGCTGGGATTTCCTGCCCATGGTCACCCTCGATATGGATGGCAAGCCGCTGGATGTGTATGGCCCGATGATCACCTTCGATGTCGCGCCCGGCTATCAGGTGTGGCCCGCCGCCAAGCAGTGGAGCGTGGCGCCGGGTGCGGCGCTTTCCATCGCCGGCCACGTTCATCGCGAGCCCACGTTTGAAGGCGGCCTCGTCAAGATCGAAGCGCAGGAGTTGCCTGAGGGAGTCAGTTGCGCGGCTGTCGATATCCCGGTTGATGCCCGCGAGTTCAGGCTGCAGTGCCAGGCTGCCTCCACCGCCGCCAAGGGCAGTTACGAAATCCGCCTCGTTTCATCCGCGCCAGATACGGGGCGAAAAGCGCAAGATACATACAAGGGACCGGAAGTGGCCGGGACAATCAAGGTACTCTAACTATGCGTCAAATTGTATTGATTCTCACCGCGTCCGCTGTAGCCGCCGCCGCACCGCCGCCGCCGCAACTCTCGTTCGTCAAGGACGTGATGCCAATCCTCAACAAGGCCAGTTGCACGTCCGGACCCTGCCACGGTGGAGCCAAAGGCAAAAACGGCTTCAAGCTTTCCCTCCGCGGCTACGATCCGGAATTTGACTTTCGCGCTATCGTGCACGAGATGCAGGGCCGCCGGCTCAACCGCACCGATCCGGCCAACAGCCTGATCATGCTCAAGCCCGCCATGCAGATCGCCCATGGCGGCGGGATGCGCCTCGATCCGTCCTCGGCTTACTACAACACGGTGTTACAGTGGATTTCCCAGGGCGCGCCGTATGGCGACCCCGTCTCTGGCGCAGTATCTCGCCTGCAGGTGGAGCCCGCCGAGTTCTTCGCCGCCAAGCCCGGGCTCGAGCAGCAGATCAAAGTGATCGCCACCTATGCTGACGGCTCCACGCGTGACGTCACACGCGACGCCGGTTATTCTTCGAATACGCCGCAGCAGGCCGAGGTGACCGAGGGTGGCCTGATCAAAACCATTCGCCGCGGTGAGTCCGCCAGTTTAGTGCGCTACGAAGGCAAACTCTCCGTGGTAGGCGTCACGGCTGTGAGCGATGAGCCATTCGCCTGGCAAGCCGTCCCGGAGTTCAACTTCATTGACCGGCACGTCAACGCTAAGTTGAAGCGCGTCAAGATGCAGCCATCTGAGCTGTCTTCCGATGCCGACTTCCTCCGCCGCGTCTCCTATGACCTCGTCGGCCTGCCGCCCACGCCGGAGGAAACCCGCGCCTTCATGGCCGACAAAACAGAGACGCGACGCAAGCGCTCGGCCTTGATCGATAAACTCCTGGCGCGCGACGAGTTCGTCAATCATTGGTCCGTCAAGTGGAGCGATCTGCTCCAGGTGAATCGGGCCAAGCTGGGTGACAAAGGCGTATGGGCGTTCCGCGAGTGGATCAAAGAATCGCTCTCCACCAACAAGCCCTATGACCGCATGACGCGTGAACTACTCACCTCGCGCGGCTCCACCTACAAGAATCCTCCGGCCAATTTCTTCCGCTTCACGCGGGAACCGAAGGTGGCCATGGAGACCACGACGCAACTGTTTCTCGGCGTGCGCATGTCCTGCGCGCAATGTCATGACCACCCGTTTGAACAGTGGACGCAAAACCAGTACTACAATCTCAGCGCGTTCTTTGGACAGATTGCCATCAAGAGCGGCGATGACAGCGACGAAGAAGTAGTCTACGACAAGCGTGATGAGTTCGAGATTCATCACCCGAAGGACAATCGCGTCATGCCGGCCAAGTTTCTCTTCAATGTGGAAAAGACCGCCCTGCGCGAGGCAGACCTGCGCGAGAGCCTGGCCGATTGGGTGACGTCCAAGAGTAATCCGTTGTTCGCTAAATCCATGGCCAACCGGATGTGGAGCTATTTCCTGGGCCGCGGCATTATCGATCCGGTGGACGACATCCGCGCCTCGAACCCACCATCCAATCCCGCGCTGCTGGACGCGCTCACCAAAGACTTCAGCGATCACAACTACGACCTTAAAGCCCTGATCCGCTCCATCGTCAACTCACGGACCTACCAGTTGGCGTATAAGTCAACAACTTCCAATGCCACCGATGAAACCAATTACTCGCATGCCTTGCCTCGCCGTTTGTCGGCCGAGCAGTTGTTCGATGGCGTGCATCGCGCCGCCGGGGTCCGGCCAAAACTGGCGGCCGTTCCCAGGGAATCGCTCGCGCAGGACGCGCCCGACCCTTCGGTCGGCAAAGGCGGTTTCCTCGACGTCTTCGGCCGGCCCGAGCGTCAGACCAGTTGCGAATGCGAACGGCGGGGCGACGTGTCGCTAGTGCAGGCGCTCAACCTGCTCAACGGCGCGACGATTGCCGACGCGATTGCCGATCCGGAAGGCCGAATTGCCAAGCTGATAATGGCCGGCGCACCCGATCGCAAACTCGTGGAAGAGATCTATCTAGCCGCCTTGAACCGCTCGCCGGAAGGCAATGAGCTCGACTTGGCGCTCACCTATATCGGCAAGGGCGGCACCGCCCGGGCCGAACGTGCTCAAGACTTGATGTGGGCGCTCCTCAACAGCAACGCGTTCCTGTTTAACCGGTAACGCGCAACTAACAACAATTCGGGAGGTTTCTATGGGGCTAACGCCTCGCGGGAAATCTCCGTCGAAAAATACCGCCGCCGCCATCGTCGGGCTCCGGGTTCGCTTTGAACTCGGAGCCCGCAATGGTTTGCGGCGTGTTGTTTTTGCGATGGAGAGAAATAAGAAGACGAGTACCACCGTCGAGTGGGTTATTGAATTTCAGCTTTGGGAGCGCCGGTCGCGCGCGACGGCGTTTGAGCAGATCGCCAACTTGCGCGTCGAACTCGACATGGCGCAACACACGCAGGCCGAAGCCGTGGCCGCGCGCGGGCTATCGGACGAGCAGGCGGCCCGTGCCATCGGACCGGCTGCCGACGACGCGCAGGCGTACGGTCTCGGCGAGTTGGAGCCGGACGAGGCTCGCGCCTCGGTGCGGGACATCGTCCGGTGAAGTGCGCCCTCCTGGCGGGAGGCATGCTGGCTACCGCGTTGACGGCCGCCGCCTGCCCTGCCCTCTCGGACGGACGAGCCTGGCGTGTGCGCTCGGTTCGTCCACGTAACGCCGTCACGCTTCCGTTGGTCGGGCTGGAGGTGGGAGCGGGCGAGATTGAAGCGGCGCGCCGCGCCTTTGATCCCCCGCCGGGCGGGCGATTCTCGTTCTCGGTCACCATCACCTACCTGGAGCGATGCGCAGGCGCGGAAGCTGACCTCGTCTTCCGCGCGTTCCGCTTCCGCGTGCCTTATGCGCTTCGTCTCACCCCAGTTCTGGATTGGGCGCGCAGCGGCGTCGACGTAGCGCATGACTGGCCGCGAGTTTCAGTCAACTACTCAGCTAGCCTCGCAACGCGGAGCTTCCGGCAATCCGGCGCGTTCTCGATTCGCGGCGACGGCGTCGAGACCCGCCTCGCCGCTGGGGCCGGCCTCGTCTCGGCGCGAGTATTGGCCGTCATGCCGGTCATATGGCAGCGTCCATTGCTGCCCGCCGAGCTCCGCAGCCTTCCTGAGTTCGAGACCCAGATCGATGCCGCAATCGCGTCAGCCGAAAGTATGCTGCGCATCGAACACTGTGCGCGAGACCCGGCCTTCCAGCGCCTCAGCCGCAGCCTGGTGTCGGGCGGTCTGGAGGATGCCTGCTTTCCGCCTTCGTTCAGCCGCCGCCTGCAAAGCGCACGCGGTCAGACCGGCGCCAGACAGTATGGCTTGGTGGAAGCACTGCTCGCCATCGCGGTACCGCTGGACTGCTCGGCTAAGCTCCTCGGCGCCTTGCGGGATGACTTCGCGCGGGTCAATCGCCAGTCCGCCGCACGACTGGCCGCCGCCGAAATGGGCCAAGCCCGGACGCTCGTCGACCGGCTGCTCCATCACACTCCATTGCTCGCCGTGCGCCCGGTGGCTCTCGTCGAAGCCGTCGTGGCGTCGACGCCGGGCCGCACGGCGCTCCCTGGCGTGGGGGGTGGATTGCGATTCTCGCTGTTGAACTGGATCGAGGCCACCGCCGGGTACTCATGGCGTATCCGGCATCGCCCAGGCGAGCCGCCGGGCTCACCGTTCGTTGAAGTGCGCTTTCGCGATCCCTTCGAATGATCGCGCGGCTAAGCCGCGTCCACCGGCTGATGGCCTTTCGCTCTCAGCGCCTCCACCGCACGCGGGCGCACCTCGGGATCGACATAGATGAACGCCCCGGCGCGCGACCGCCGGAAGATCACGCCGCCGGTGTAGTAGTCCACTTCCACCGCGTAGTCGATTCCAGCTTCGGTGAGCACCGCCTCAATGGCCAGGGCATCGCCGAGTTTCCGGCCAATGTAGAGCAGTTCCAACTCGCGTTCCCCGAAAAACTCCGGCTCCTGGCGCATCGATGCTATCGTCCCTTCGGTGGCGTAAACAGCGCCGCGGCCGGCTCGCCCCGCCGCACCGTCTTGGCCTCAAACAGTTCCTTGCGGACCGGCAGATATCGATAACGATACTCGCTGATTTCCAGGCGTAGGATCTGGCAGTCAAGCCCCGGCGCCACGGCCGCATTGTATTCGCCAGCCTTGGTGACTACCCTCCAGTTCACCACCGGCTCGCCCAACATGGCTGCCGTTCCGATGCGTTGTGGATTAGGCTGGGCAAAGAGGCTCGCCACCATCGCCCGGCAGCCCTCGTCTCCGGCTTGCGAACGCCGGTAGGCGCCATCGACAAAGAACAGCGACGGGTGGCGGAAACCATACTCGGACTTCAGTTCCTGATCGACGATGAGGCGGCCAGCCAGATACAGCCGCGTTGAGCGGCCCGGCAATTCCTCGCGTTCCCGCACCGCGAATCGGCTATTGGGTTGGATCAAGTGGACGAAGGAACCGTCTTCACGGACAGCCATGGTCCCGCTTACTTCGGCCGTGAGCAGGTCGCGCACCGGGGACTGGACCAAGGCCCAAACCGAATGCACGTAGGTCAGGGAAAAACAGGGAATGCCGGACTTGGTCTGGCAAGGCTCGGCGGCCCAGGCGGCGCCGGCCCAGCTTCCCAGCGCCACGGCGAGAAACTTGAGCATGAACTCTGATTGTAGAAACAAAACCGGCGCCGGGAGAATTCTCCTGGCGCCGGATAAGGAAAAAGAACCAACTAGAAGATGAACCGCAGGCCCATCTGCATCGTGCGCGCGTTTTGGCCAATCACGTTGTATTGACCAAACGCCGGGTTGGAGATGTTCGCGTTCACTTCCTGGAAGGAAGTATTGTTGAACACGTTGTACATCTCGGCGCGGAACTGCACTTTGACGGTCTCAAAGAAGGAAAAGTCTTTGAAGATGTTCCAGTCAAAGTTTGACTCACCGTTCAGGCGATGCGTACCGCGTCCCAGTGAGCCGATGTTGCCCAGCAACGGCTGCGACAGCCCGAGCGAATCGGCGTAGGCCGAAATGTTCTGCGGTTGGCCCGTCGTGGCCGTGCTGTATGCGCCGGACCGGCCGGCC
This sequence comes from Acidobacteriota bacterium, assembly GCA_043730365.1. Lineage (GTDB taxonomy): Bacteria > Acidobacteriota > Terriglobia > Bryobacterales > Bryobacteraceae > VFZP01. Next base: position 9,024 of record JAYTKJ010000068.1, read on the forward strand.
GGGATCGGACTGAACGTGAAGGCCCCGCGAACATTGGGACGCACGACGTTACCGGGCTGGAACATGCTGAGGCCGTTCACGCCGCGGCGAGCGCCCGTGGTAAAGGTGACCGGGAAGCCGGCCCGGAACGAGGTGATGCCGCTGAAGCCCCAGCCATGCACGATATGACGGGCGACCGGGTTGCGGATGCCCTTGCCCCAAGGTAGTTGCCACGAGTGCGTGATCGCCAGGCGCTGCGGCAGGTCAAACTGCGACACGGCCCGATTGTCCCGGTTATCGCGCGGATTCTGCTGCTGCGGCGTATCGTTGATCAGCACGCCGAGCACGTCGGAGTTGTCGTCGATCGACTTGCTGATCGTGTAGGCCACGTTCATCAGGAAGCCTTTGCCGAAACGCTTCTGCGCTTCGAACTGCATGGAGTGAAAGATGGAGTTGGCTGAACTCTCCACGTAGTCAATGTTGTTGTAGCGCCCGTCGATGCGGTTGCTGGCACGGGTAGGAGCGCCGGTGGCCGCCGCGATGGAGCCCGTGAATTGCGCCAAACGGGCGGTCTCGTCCTCCACGCTGGTAGCGCGCGCGGGCGGCGCGGCGATCAGATTGAGCGCCCGGGTGCGGGGAAGGAAGTTGCCTTTCGTGCCGACATATCCGGCCTTCCAGACGATGCCCATCACATCATGCTGAATACCCAAGCTAAACTGTTGCACTTGCGGATTGTCCAGGTTGGAATCGATGGCAGGCGATACAGCGCCAAAGTTCAGGGCCGTGGTGCTCAGCTTGCCTACCTGCGCCTTGGTGTCGGTCTGCAACTGAGCCGAGCCCGCGACGAATCGCGAGTAGGTATTGTTGCCGGTGAAGCTGCCCGTGCCAGTGAGCGCGCCGGTAACGATGAACGGCGGCAGGAACCGTTGGTTGGTAATGGGGTTGAGGAAAAGGAAATCGTAGGCCATGCCGTAGCCGCCGCGGATCACCGTCTTGCCGCTGCTGCCCACGTTGTAAGCAAAGCCGAAGCGCGGCGCCCAGTTCCAGTTGCGTTTGAAGGAGTCCTTCACAACCTGGAGGCTGCCAAAGGCTCCTGTACCAGCGGCGCCCAGAGACTCGCGGGCATCCAAATTGAGGTTCGAGAGGAGGCCGTTGCTCTCGGTGACGCCACCCGCCACTTCCAGGCGCATGCCAAGGTTGAGCGTCAGGTTGCGGCTTACCTTCCAGTCATCCTGGAGGAACGCAAACTGGTTGTTCACGCGGTTGGT
>JAYTKJ010000069.1:0-14588 GCA_043730365.1 Acidobacteriota bacterium
CTGCAAGAAGATGCGATGGAAGCGTCACTGTAGTGCGCTTCTTGTCAGCAATAAGAGCGGTAGCTGGTGCTGCCATGCTTTGATTCTAAGGGGTGGAAATGGATTTGTCAATTAGTACATCATATCGCATCAAAAAATGCGTCAAAAAGAGCAAAGACCCACATTTCAGGCACTTCGAACATTGGGTGCGGCAAAAGCCGCCCGGTAGAGGCGGAGAACCAGTCTGCCCTCCTTCGCTTCCATGCTGATCCAACGGTCGCGAGCCCCGATCATGTCTTCCCGCCCGATGCCCGCCATCTTCATCGCCCACGGCGCCCCGCCGTTACTGGACGATGCCGCGTGGGTGGCTGAACTGGCTAGCTGGTCAGCGTCGCTGCCCAAACCGGAAGCCGTACTGATGATTTCGGCGCATTGGGAGAAGCGCCCGGTGACGCTGGGCACGACCTCGACCATTCCTCTCGTCTATGACTTCTCCGGTTTTCCGCGGCGTTACTATGAAGTCCAATACCCGGCCCCGGGCGCGCCGGCTCTGGCGGCCCGCCTGCGCCAGTTGCTGGAGCCGACAACGCCGGTGATGGACGATCCCGCCCGCGGCCTGGACCACGGCGCTTACATTCCAATGATCGCGATGTATCCGGAAGCGGGCGTCCCGGTGCTACAACTCTCGCTGCCCACGCTGGACCCCAGCGCGCTTTTCCAGTTAGGCCGTTTGCTGGCGCCGCTGCGAGCCGAGGGAATCCTGATCGCCGGCAGCGGTTTCCTGACCCACAACCTGCGCGCGATCGACTTTGGCCCCGATCCGCAAACACCGGCTTGGGCCGCCGAGTTTGACGATTGGGCGAAAGAGGCGCTGATCAGGCGGGATGTGGACGGGCTACTGGACTATCGACATCGTGCGCCAGGAGTGCGGCAGGCGCTCCCCACGCATGAACATTTTGTGCCGCTGCTGGTGGCCCTGGGAGCGTCGATCGATGGCATGACGGCGCCGCCCACTTTCCCCATCAGTGGTTTCTGGTTTGGTTCTTTTACCCGGCGTTCCGTGGAATTCGCCGGTCACTAAGATGGAATGCGCTCGGCCAGAGCGACAACGCGTCCGCCGCCGCCCTTGACAACCGCCGAAGAGTAAAGCCGGTCCAGCTCGCGCCTCGCCACCTCAGCCCATTGGCTGCGCGGATCCAGCTTCAGATACGTGCGCCAGTGGCCCATCGCCTTCATCGATTCGCCCGCCGCCTGGTAAAGCAGCGCCAGGTTGTAGTGAGCATCGGCGTACCGCGCATCCAGCTCCACCGCCCGGAGGTAGTGTTCACGGGCCTTGGCTCGTTCGCCGCGCTCATCCCACAGGTTGCCCATGTTGAAATGCGCCAGCGGATACTTGGGGTTGGCCTCCAGTGCCCGCGCATAATATTTTTCCGCCTTTTCGAAACGTTGCGCGGTGAAGTGAATCGTGCCGAGGTTGACCATCGCCGCGGCCAGCTTGGGGTCAAGCGAGATGGCAATCATGTACGCGTCGACCACTTCGTCGATGGGTGTGCCGGTTTGCTCCATCTCCACGCCGCGAAGGAACCACGTCTCGGCTTCCCGGTGGCGGCGTTTGAGGTCGGCCTCGTCTTCCTGGATTCGGGGCATGGGCAGCGCCACCAGCCGTTCCAACTCAGCCTCGCCGAAATCGAGCAGCAACTGCCCGCTTTCCGATTCCATCTTCTGCCCGCCCAGCTGCACCCGGATGCGATTACCTTCCGAATAGAGCCGGAACTCGGTGAGCGGAATACCCGTTCCGACACTCAGCTTTTGACGCACCGCCACCACGGCGCGTTGAATCTTGGCGACGGGCAGCTTGGCGGCCTCGAGGCGCACGAGGGTACGCAAGGCGATTAAGCCATGAAAATGGTACATTTCGGCCGGCTCGACGAGTCCGAGTTGCTCCCATTTACGAAGGCGGCGTTCGGAAATGCCAAGGAGCCGAATTGTTTCCAGGCGCGTATATTCGTGCTTGGCGGCCGTGGCGGGCACGAGCCGATTTTAGCACGGACACGCCGAGGCCGGCTTGCTTTGCGGGGTCAATCCCCTTATAACGGAGAGATAGACCCCAAACCAGTTCTCATCGTCGGCGGCGGAATCTCCGGCCTCAGCGCGGCTTGGTTTCTGCGCCAAAAAGGCATTGCCGCTACTTTGGTTGAACGTCAGCCACGGCTGGGCGGCGTCATCGGGACCGACCACGTGGAGGGTTGCCTGATCGAGGCCGGCCCGGATAGTTTTCTCGCCGCCAAGCCTGCCGCGCTCGAACTGATCACCGCGCTGGGACTGGAGCCGGACGTGATTGGCTCCAACGATAGCCGCCGCATCACCTACATTCTGCGACGCGGGCAACTCACTCCCATGCCGGATGGTTTGACGATGATGGTGCCCACCAAAGCCTGGCCGATGATCAAGTCGCCGCTGGTGGGCTGGGGAACCAAATTCCGCATGGGGATGGAGTTGTTCCGCCGCCCGGTCACGCATCCGGATCGCTCGGTAGGCGCCTTTATCGAAGACCACTTTGGCCGCGAAGCCGTCGAGTACCTGGCCGAGCCGCTGCTGGCCGGTGTCTACGGCGGCGATCCCGACACGTTGAGCGTCAACTCCACGCTCACCCGTTTCGTCGACATGGAACGTTCGCGTGGAAGCCTGTCGCGGGCCATGCTGGAGGCGCCGAAACCGCAGGTCGGCGGCGGATCCTTGTTCAAGACCTTGAAGCGCGGCATGGGGAGCCTGGTGGATGCCCTCGGGCCCCATGTCGCCGAAGTCGTGCATGGCGAAGCGGAGGCGATGGAGGCTGGGCGGGTCCGCGTTAACGGCGAGTGGATCGAGGCGCGGCACATCATATTGGCCTGCCCGGCGTATGAGGCCGCGCGCCTGATCCAGCCTATGGACCCAGCCGCCGCCGCACTCCTGAATCAGGTGGGGTATACGACGTCAATTACCATGGCGTTCGGTTTCCGCCGGTCCGAACTCCATCATCCGCTCAAAGGCTTCGGGTTCCTGATTCCGCGCGCCGAGCGGCAAGCCCTGGTGGCTTGTACCTGGGTCGGAACCAAGTTTGACCATCGCGTACCGGACTCACACGCTCTCCTGCGTTGCTTCCTCACGGGGGACGCCAGCCCTGACGCGGTTCTGGCCGAGTTGAAGAGCATTATGGGATTTGAAGCGGATCCCGCTTTTGTCCGCACCAGCCGATGGCCCCGTTCGATGGCCCAATATACCGTTGGCCACGGCACACGAATGGGGGAGCTGAATGACCTCATGCGGGCTCATCCTCGCCTTCATTTGATTGGAAATGCATACGAAGGAATAGGCATTCCGGACTGTATCCGCCTTGCGAATCAAGCGGTAAATCGAATTACGCTCGCATAGGGGTATAGTAGTACTGTATACTCACGAGAACCCATCGGTTATCCGTGCGAGGGCCGGGCGGGTGTTGTCGGGGTTTTCGTGGACCTCGTCCCGCCCGGATACAGATGAATTTGACCGCAGTACTTGCGTTGCGTTATCCTGAAGAGAATTCCCCAGGAAAGTTGTAGATGGCTAATCACGTCTCCTCAGTCAAGGCAACGCGCCAGATCGCACGGCGCACAGAAGTTAACGGCATCCGCCGCACCCGGTTGCGTCACCAGATTCGTTCCATGCGCCGCGCGCTAGAATCCAAGGACGCCAAGCAGGCCGAGTCTTTGCTGGCCCCAACCTTCTCGTTGGTTGATCGCGCCGCCAAGTGGGGCATCATCAAGGCGAACACGGCTGCCCGGTACAAGAGCCGGCTGCACACGCAGATGAAGAAGCTCGCCGCCTAGGCGCCGCCTTTCTCACCAGATCCGTTGAACCTCATGGGCCTCGCACAGGTCCGGTGTTTCCCATCGTTCCATCATTGAATCGATCACCCACTCGGGTGCCGGCTTGGGCCGGTGGCGATTCCGCTCCCACAGTTCTACTCGCGGGGCTTCCACCCAAACCACGCGCACCCTGGCGCCTTGGACCGCCGCCAGATCGATCACCGGTCCGCGCAACTCCCGCGCCACGTTGGTGGCATTCCACGCAAAGCTCTCGCCGGCCTCCAAATACGTGTTGGCCCTTTGGCGCGCCACTTGGAGCACCGGGCCCTGGTCACCATCGGCCGAAGCGCCGGTCTCTTCGCGAATCTGGTCCAGCGAAATCACGGGACCGGCGTAGTTTGTCTCCAGCCAGGTATCTTTACCCGCGCCGGGGAAGCCAGCCATAACGGTCACCTCGCCACGGGTGTCATCCGGAGTAACGGCACCGGGGTCTCGGCCAGGCGCACGGAAATACAGGAACCGGCTGTGATCGCTGGGAAACGCGCGAGGCACGGCCCAGCAATGCTGCTCGCGGCAGAAGCCGGCAAAGTGGGCGATGTTGTCCAGCAGGCGCGGCAGATCGCCGCAGATGCGTCCGCGCACGTCGGCTTCAGCCAGGATTGTGAGGTGGTCTGTGCGCGCCGTCTGGCTAATCTCGATCGCCATCCTGTGCTTGTCGCCGCGGTCAACCAAATAGTAAGGGAGTTGGTGGTAACGAATCAGCGACGCGATAGCCTCACGCACCTCCGGCTGAAAACCCATCTCCCACAGAATGCGCCTCGCCATGCGCGCGCCTTTGGAGGAGTGGCCGCGCGAGGTGATGTAGCCGCCTTCGACGCGCGTGGTGGCCGGCTTGCCCACATCATGGAGCGCGGTAGCGGCAAAGAGCAAGGTGCGCGCGACGGGGTCCAACTCGCGCCACGATGGCAGCCCAACCAGCTCTTCCAGAACCATGCGGGTGTGAATCCACACATCGCCCTCGGCGTGATAAACCGGACTCTGCGGGCAATCCCGCATGCGCTGAATCCATTCGTAGGTCTCGTCCAGCCCGTACCAGTCCAGTTTCCAGTCGGGCGGCTGCGGCGTGAATTGGCGCAGGTCGTCTGAGTTCACTTTCGCCGTCCCTCGGCCTTACTACGTCCTGGTCAAGGCCAGCACGAAATCCTCTAGCACGGTGCGGTCATCGGGCCGGATATCGCGCAGGCCTTTATCGGCTTGCGCAATGCCGCTGAGGGCCGTCTTGAGTTGCGCGGGCGTAAACACGGACATCGTCTGCGACACCTGTTCGGCTCTTGACGGCCACATGGGCACACCGGCCTTGGCAAAGTGGCCCTGGACTGCCATGGCGCCGCGAAGCCCCGCCTCCTGCGCCACCAGCGCCTGACGGAATTGCGTGGCCAGGAACGAGAGCGCCAGCGGCAGATACTCGCCCTCGCGCACCAGCGTGTCCAGTAGTTCGAGCGCCTTTTGCCGCTCGCGCCGCCCCAGCGCCGCCACCAGCGCAAAGATGGTTGTCGCTTGCGCCTGCGGAACCAGCGAAGCGATGTCGCCCGCCGTCACGAGGCGCGAACCGGCAAACAAGCGAAGCTTTTCAATCTCCACGGCCACGCGAGCCGGAGAAGCGCCGACGGCCTCCACCAGCAGATTCAGTTCGTCGGCGCCCATCTTCAATTGCGCCTCGCGCACCAGATCCTGCGCCAGCTTGCGAGTCATCGCGGGGGTCCAGCGCGGAAACTCCACCACCTGATCGATCGCCGCGTAGAACTTACGCACGCGTTCGGACTTGGCTTTGTCCTCTCCATCCAACTCGAACTTGGACGAATCGAACACCAGCACGGTGTCGACCGACGGGTCTTTGAGATACGCGGCCAGCGCTCCGGCCGCGCTGCCCTTCCCCGATGAGTCTTCTTCGTCCGCAGCCGCAGCCGCGACGGCGGCCCGGCCTTTGGGCAGGACGGCTTCGGCGCGCGAAATCCAGAACACGCGGCGCGGGGAAAAGAGCGAGTAAGCGCGGGCGTCGTCGCAAATGGACGACAGCGAAGTCTCCTCGAGGTCGTAGGCAAAGAAGCCGTCGCGCTCGCCATTCACTTTTTCGCCCAACACCTGATCGAGCAGCGCCGAGCGGCACACGTCTCGCCGATAGATCTCCGGGCCCAGCCACAGATAGGCAGACGCGGGCTTGGCCTTGCGGATTTGGGCGAGAAACTGATCTGGCGTCATTGCAGCTTAGAAGCGCAAAGGCCGCAGAGGCGCGGCCCAAACCGCGAGGAACAGCTCGCGATGCCGCGCCGGAGCGAGTCCGTCTTGCGCGTTTTCCTCAAAAGCCCTCCAGGATCGCGCTCACCGCATCGCGCGCCACATCGCGGGCCAGGCGGTCAATCGCCGCCGGACTCTCTTCAAGATAGGCGCCCGCGTCGATCGAAATCTCATAGCGCTGGCGGGCTTCAAACAGCGGCCGGTCAAACAGAATTTTGCCCGTAGCGCGCTCCACCATCCGCATCTGCAGTATCACTAGAATCTGCACGCCGGCAGCGCGGCCGGTAGCGGGATCGGTAACCGTCGGCTGAGGCAGCACCTGCGTCACCGAGCCCGTCAACACGGCTTCGGCCTGATTCGGATCAGCCACCACGGCGTAGCGCGTTCGCGAAATAAACTCTCGTGTCAGGGCCCCGGCCATCCGGTCTCCCACCTTGTACCGGTCCGTCTGATTGCTCCAAGCTGGAATCGCGATGGTCTTGATCGTCCTCGGCAGCAGGTCCGCCTTGCCGGTGACGCCATAACCGCATGAGGCCGCGAGCGAGAGCATAGCCAGCGGCAGCAACTGCTTCACAATGCCGCCCCCAGCAACGACACACATTGCGAGGAGGCCACGCGAAACTGATCCGCCACAATCCAGATCCAGAACCCGCGATGATCGTTGCGGTCCGCTTGCAGCGCGCCCACCGACATGCCAGTCTGCCCCGCCACGGCCATCACGTTGGGCGCCTCGTCAGGCCATGGCTCAAAGCCGCCCTCTTTAAGAGTCTCCGCTACCCCGTCGCGCATCCCCAGTTGGACCCAGACCGAAAAGCTGTAGCCGTGCATCACCGGCGCCTGAATGAGGCGTAGCGAGGGCATCGGCACTTCCGGCGTTCGCGCCAGCAGACTCGCCACATGCTTCTCGATGCGCAGTTCGGCCTCGCCCAGCGTGCCCGCCAGTAGGTTTAGTGCGAGTTGATCCGGAAAAATGGCCTTCGTGATTGGCTGGAAAGTGAGTAGCTGCGTGGTCTGCTTCTGCAACTCGTCTACGCCAGCACGGCCATACTCGCTAGCGGGCACCAGGATTTGAGCCACGCAACGCTCCACTGTATGACGTGGATGCAGAGTGCGCAGCAGGGCGATCAGCGTGGACGCGGCCGGATGCGGCACCAGTTGGACGCGCGCGGACTCGGGCGCCAGCCGCGCTTCGGGCAGATCCTCGAGGCCGTACGTGAGGTCAAAAACCGGGATCGGAGAACCGCGCAGCATCGCCATCGCCTTGCGGCTTGAATCAGCCGATCCGGCCAACACCACCGCGTGCGCGGAGGCCAGCCGCTCGTTATCAAGCGCCGTGATGACGGCCGGCTCACCGCCCTCCTGGGTGAGGATCACCGTATGGTCGGCCTGCGCGCCGATCAGCCGGGTGCGGACTTGCGGAAGGCGGTCCGCAATCAGTTCCCTCACATCGGAACCAAGGAGGGTCTCACCCCCTACCAGAGCCACGATCGATTCGGCAGCCATAATTTATCCCGCCTGATGCTGCGGCTCAGGCGGCGGGGGCATCGACTTGCTGCGGCGCTTGATCAATCCGCCGAGGCGAATCAGGATGCCGCTCGTGACATAGGTGAAGGCAATCGCGAAGAGCACTAGTTGCGAATAGTTCCAGATCAGATAGATGAGACTTCCTTGCACGAGGAAACTCTGCGGAGAGCGAGGAGTGAAGAGATCGAAGTCCTTGAAGCTCCGGTAGCGCCACGTGCCCACCATCAGGAAAGAGAGCATCGCCAGCAGCGCGATCCACCCAACCGAGAGCGGCCACCACTCCAGGGGCGCACTATCGGCGGCATAGACCGTAGCGGCCACCATCGCCGCCGCTGCCGGTATTGGCAGGCCAACGAAGTATTTGCGGTCAGGCTTGCCCGGATTCTTGGGCACCGGATTAACAGCGATGTTGAAGCGCGCCAGGCGGGAGGCGCCGCACATCACATAGAGGAACAGGACAAAGTAACTGAGGCGGCGCAAGTGCTCGAGGGCCTGCGGCTCAATCGACGAGCGATCGATGAATTCAAATCCCCAGACCCAGGCCAATACGGCCGGAGCCACGCCGAACGTGATCACGTCGGCCAGCGAATCCAGTTCGCGCCCGAAATCTGAAACCGTGTTGGTCATGCGCGCGATCCGGCCGTCGAGGCCATCGAGAAACACGGCTACGCCAATCATCACCGCCGCTTCGGCAAGGAGGGTGTTGGGTCCGAGTGACCCGGCTTTGATTTCCAGGGCGCCCTGGATCGACTTCACCGTCGCCAAAAAGCCGAGAAAGAGGTTGCCGGCCGTGAAAAGGGTGGGCAACGCATAAGCGGCCTTGCGCGGACGCCGATCCGGCGACTTGGGATCGATCAGACGCTCTTTCAGATTAATGGGCATACTGTGAACTTGTTACGACCTCCGCCGCCGCGCAATGATGCTGGAGGCAGCCCATACGCGCTCACCAACCTTGACGGCCATATCCCACTCGGGCCCAAAGAAAATATCCATGCGGGAACCAAACTTGATCAGCCCGATCCGCTCGCCCATTGCGACCTTGTCTCCCACATGCTTGTAGACGATGATGCGCCGGGCGACGAGGCCGGCGATCTGCTTGAACGTGATCGACACGCCATCGCTGCCTTTCACCGTGATCGTAGACTGCTCATTCCGCGCCGAAGCTTCCTCGCGGCTGGCCACCAGAAATTCACCTTTCTTGTAGTCCACCCGCGTGACCTCGCCCGAGATCGGCGTGCGGTTTACATGCACATCGAGCGGGCTCAAGAAAATGCTGACGCGCGTTTGGCCATCCTGCGGCTTGACCGCCACCACCTTACCGTCGGCCGGGGAAACGGCATGGTAGCCGGCCGGGACGACACGTTCCGGATCACGGAAAAACCAGAGGCAGAACGCGGCCAACACGTAAAGCGGGATGGCGAAGACCGGGCGCGTCAGGTAGGTGACGGCGACCCCCCCGGCCAGGAAGCCCAGAGCGTAGTAAACGCCGGTGATGACCATTCCCCGCTATTGTCGCATGGGCTTGATCTACTTCAGCGCCGCGCGGATCGCCGCTTCGGCCACCGGCGCCATCACTTTATATCCCTGCGCATTCGGATGCAGGCCATCGCCGGAAATGCCGTCCCGTAGCAAGCCTTTGTCGTCCACCACCGCCTGGAAATAGTCGGCATAGATGGCGTTCACCTTGGCCGCATAGCCGCGCAACCATTCGTTCAACTTCAGGATATCGGCCGGCGGACGCTTGTCCATCTGCTTCCGCGCCGTGTAGTCGCTCACCGGCAGCACCGAACAGAGAATCACTTTGATCCCGTGGGCCTGCGCCAGTTCGGTGATGGCCTGGATGTTGTCAGCTATCTGCGCCAAAGTAGCGGGGCCTGTGTTGCGGGCGACGTCATTCGTCCCGGCCAGCAGAATCATCGCCGCCGGCTGCAGCTTAATCACATCCGGGAACATTCGGACCAGCATCTGGGGCGTGGTCTGCCCGCTGATACCGCGATTGACGTACGGCTTGCCGGGGAAGGACTGTTGAAGATTCCAACCATCGGTAATCGAATCGCCCAGGAACACCACGCGCCCGGCCACCTGGCCCTGCGCTTTCAGCTTTTCGTTGTCGGCATGGTATCGCCCGAGTTGATTCCAATCTTGCAGTTGATCGGCCAACCCCTGCGCCGAAAATTGGAGGCAGCAATTTGCCCGCGGCGGATGATACTCATCTACTAACTGGGCCAGGGTGGCAGTAGCGGTGGCGAGAGCGATCAAAATCGTCTTCATGTAGTTATTCCTTCTTGGCGGCCGCCTGTTGCGCCTGGCCGTTGACCGTTACCTCCATCGCGCCGTCTTTGACGATCACAATTTCCTCGTCCGGATGCCGATGCGGAGCATGCGGCGCGCGCCCGCCTTGGAGTGTGGTGACGTGACTTTCAAATTTCGCCATTGGCGGTCTGGGCAGCCACCAGCTTCGTCCCGTCAAACACCTTCGAGCCCATCGGCTGCTGTGCGAGCCCGGCCGCGCTGATCGACAACAAAACGGGAGGACCTGGCCATTTTACTCTGACATTATCGCAGCGTCGCGCGGCGCCATAATTCACGTGCTACCTTGAGCGAATGAAGGCTCTAACATTGGGTCTGGCGTTGTGCTGTGTACTGGCGGCTCAGTTCAAGAGCGGAATCGATACCGCCTCGCTGGATACCAAGTGCAAACCATGTGACGATTTCTGGCGCTACGCCAACGGCGGCTGGATCGACAAGAATCCCATCCCCGCGCGCAACTCAGTCTGGGGAACCATGTCGGTGATGACGGAAGCCAACCGCGAACGGCTCCGCACCATACTGGAAGCGGCGGCCCTGACCAAGTCCGCTGACCCCAACGTTCGAAAGATCGGGGACTTCTACACGAGTTGCATGGACACGGCTGCGATTGATGCGGCGGGCATCGGGCCCATCCAGCCCTATCTGGACCGCATCGCCAGGATCGCTACGCCGGCTGACGTCGCTGCCACCGTTACCAACTTCCAACAACTCGGCCTGCAGATCGCTGCGCGGGGCGGAAGTGGTGTTGGCCCTTTCGGGATCTCCGGGACGCAGGATTATAAGCAATCCACCGAGACCATCACCAACATCGGCGCGGGCGGCCTTTCGCTACCTGAGCGCGACTATTATTTCAAAACGGACGATAAGTCCAAGAACATTCGCAATGAATTCCTGCGCCACGTGGCCGCGACCCTCACACTGGCCGGAGACTCGGCCGACGCCGCCACGGCGGGTGCAGAGAGCATTCTGAAATTTGAGACCGCGCTGGCCGAAGTCACGCCGACCAACGTGCAACGGCGCGACCCCAACTCCCGGTATCACAAGATGGATTGGACCGCCGCCGCCGCGCTGGCGCCCGGTTTCGATTGGAAGGCGCTAGTCAAGTCGCTCGACCTTCCCGCCGATCAGCCCGTCAATGTGGATGAGCCGGAGTTTCTCAAACGAGTCCAGGCGCAACTCACCGCCGCACCGGTGGCAGACTGGAAAACCTGGCTGCGTTGGCGGGTGCTGCGGTCGGCCTCGGCCAGCTTGGCCAAGCCGTTTGAAGACGAAGCCTTCCGCTTTGAGAAGCTGCTGACCGGCGTCACCGAGCCGCTGCCGCGCTGGCAGCGTTGCGCCAATGTGGTGGATGGCGCGATGGGAGACGCTTTGGGCGAAATGTTCGTCGCCAAGCATTTCCCGAGCCGGGCCAAAGCGCGCATGAATGAGCTGGTGGAGAATCTCCGCGCCACGCTCAAGGAGGAGATTGAGCATTCCGCTTGGATGGCGCCGGAAACGCGCAAAAACGCGGTGGCCAAGTTATCGTCGTTCCAATCCAAGATCGGCTATCCGGATCGGTGGAGGGATTACTCGAAAGTAACCATCACGCCCAAGTCATATCTGGCCAATGTCCGCGCTGCCGCCAGCGCCAATCGCGCCTACCAGCTTTCAAAAATCGGCAAGCCTTTGGACCGGAACGACTGGGGAATGTCGCCGCCCACCGTCAACGCTTACTACAACCCGACGAAGAATGAAATCGCCTTCCCCGCCGGCATTCTCCAGCCCCCATTGTTCGATCTGGAAGCAGACGGCGCCGTTAACTACGGCGCCATCGCGGCGGTGATCGGGCACGAAATGGGCCACGGCTTTGACGACCAGGGTTCCAAGTTCGACGCCGAGGGCAATCTCAAGAATTGGTGGACACAGGCGGACCGCACGCAATTCGAAACCCGCGCCCAGTGCGTGGTGGACCAGTTCAACTCGATCGACGTGGGCGAAGGTCTACGCCACATCGGCAAGCTGGTGGTGGGCGAGGCGCTCGGTGATCTCGGCGGCGTGACGCTCGCGCTCAACGCTTACCGCCGTTCGCTCCACGGCAAACCTGGGCCAGTCCTCGACGGCTTTACCGCCGAGCAGCGCTTCTTCCTGGCCTTTGCGCGCGTCTGGGGATCGGTGCAACGCCCGGCGGCGATGCGCTTGCGCTTGAATACTGACCCGCATCCGCTCTCCAAATACCGCGCCAACGCCACGCTGCAGAACCTGCCCGATTTTCACAAGGCCTTCCAATGCAAGTTGGGTGACGCAATGGTGAGGCCGCCCGAGACGCAGTGCCGGATGTGGTGATCGATCAGCGTTTCCCGGCAAAAAAGCTCTGCAACAACTCCAGGCACTGTGCGCCCAGCACACCTTCCACCAGCTCGATCCTATGATTCAACAGGTCTGAATCGGCCACCTGAAACTTGCTGCCCGCGCCGCCGAAACGCAAGTCTCGCGCACCGAAGACCAGCCGGCGCACTCGCGCATGCACCAGCGCGCCGGCGCACATCACACAGGGCTCGAGGGTCACATAGATCGTCGCATCGTCCAACCGGTAGTTGCCCAACGCGGCACAGGCCGCCCTCAGCGCATTGATTTCGGCATGCGCGGATGGATCATGGTCCGCGATCGGTGAATTATGTCCGGCGCCCAACAGCTGGCCGTCACGCACAATCACCGCGCCCACGGGCACCTCGCCGGCCGCCGCCGCTTTTTGCGCCTCATCGAGAGCCGCCCGCATCCAAAGGTGGTCGATGGTCATTATGCTTGGAATCTGGCATCCTATCTAGAAGGTTCTCTATGGTCCAGCATCTGCCTCTCGTTTTCAAGAATAGTATGCGCAACAAGCGCCGCACGGTCCTGACCCTCTTCAGTATCGCCGCTTCGCTGTGCTTGCTCGGTTTTCTGATGGCGATCTACTACTCGTTCTATTTCAGTGAAGCCACCCAGGAGCAGTCCCTGCGCCTGCTGGTCCGCAACAAGGTCTCGCTGGCCAACCCGCTGCTGCGCTCCTACATGCCGCGCATCAAGCAAGTGCCGGGCGTGGAGGAAGCGATGATCTTCCAGTGGTTCGGGGGTACGTACAAAGACAACAAGCCGGAGAATTTCTTCGGTCGCTTTGCGGTCGAACCCGCCAAACTCTTCACTGTTTATAACGAGTACAAGATCAGCGAGGAGGAAAAGAAGGCCTTCATATCCGAGCGCACGGCCTGTGTTGTGGGCGAAAAGACCGCCGCACGGCACAACATGAAGCTGGGTGACCGGATCACGTTGGTGGGCGATATTTTCCCGGTCAAGCTGGAACTGATCGTGCGCGGCATCTATCATTCCAAGACCGACAACGAGAACATGTTTTTCGACTACGAGTACCTGAACGAGTCGATGCCGGCCGGGCGTAGGGATTCGGTAAGCACGTTCGGCATCAAGATGGACAAGGCGGAAAATGCCCAGGCCATCGCCAAGGGTGTGGACGACCTGTTCCGCAACGCGCCGCTGCAAACCAAGACGGAGACCGAGAAGGCTTTCCAACTCAGCTTCCTGGCATTTCTCGGCAACGTCAAGGCGTTCCTGATGGCCATCTGCGCCGCCGTCACCTTCACCATCCTGTTGGTGACCGGCAACACCATGGCTATGTCAGTGCGCGAACGCGTCAAGGAAGTGGGGATTCTCAAGACCCTCGGCTACACGCCGGGACTGATTCTGTCGCTGCTGGTAGGCGAATCGCTGGTGATCTCATTCCTGGGTGGAGTGATTGGCCTCGGTTTGGCTGCCATGCTATGCGGTGTGCTGCGCAACATGCCATCCACTTTTGCCGATATGAGCCAGATCGCCATCGTGCCGTCGATCGCGGCGATCGGCTTGGGCGCGGCGCTGGTGATCGGCCTCATCAGTTCCCTGATTCCCGCCTATGGAGCCTCCCGCAAATCCATTCTCGAAGCCTTGCGCGTGAGCGACTAACGTGGACATCCCTCTTTCCTACAACCTGCGAAACCTGGTGGCGCGCCGCACCACCACGATCATGACGGCCCTGGGCATTGCGCTGACTGTGGCCGTGCTCCTCAGTATTTTTGCGCTGGTCGATGGCCTCCGCACCGCGCTCAGTTCCACCGGCCACCCGCTCAATATCATGGTCATGCGCAAGGGCTCCACCGCCGAACTGAACTCCACCGTCACGCAGGAGACCTTCCGCGTGATCAAGGTCAAGCCGGGAATTGCCAAGGACGCCAAAGGCGAACCGCAGGCGTCGCTTGAAGTTGTCACCGTGATCATCCTCGAGAGCCCTGAAATTCCTTCCGGTATCAACATCACTCTGCGCGGGCTGACCGTGGACGGCTTTGCCATGCGCGGCTCAGACGTCAAGCTCACCGCCGGACGCATGTTCACACCCGGCCGGCGCGAAGTGGTGGTGGGGCAGGGTATCTCCAACCGGTACCCGATGGCGCGCCTTGGCCAGACCTTGCATTTCGGCAAGGGAGACTGGCAGGTGGTAGGTGTTATGGATGCGGGCCGTTCGGCGGCCAATAGCGAGGTCTTCTGCGATTTGTTTCAATTGGCTTCGGACCAGAATCGCGAGACCACGTTGAGCTCGGCGCTGGTGCGCGCCTCCGATGAAGTATCGATGCAGGCGCTGGTCAACAGCCT
>JAYTKJ010000070.1:0-3486 GCA_043730365.1 Acidobacteriota bacterium
CACAGCGGGAAGTTCTAAGTAACCAAGTTAACTAAGGCGCGCACCGCGCGACGCCTAGACCCATGGCCCGACCGCCTTTGAGGCGGCCCAACTCATCAAGCCACCCGCTTCGCGGGGGGTGTCTAACTTCTACAATGCGACGGACTCCTCATCGCCGCCAAACGGTAACCACGGATTGCGCGACAAAGGGGCCGACCAGAATGCCCTCCTTATCGCCGAAGCGCACCATAGTCATCGCCGCGCCGCCGGGGATGATTGCGATACCTTCGCCGGCTTCCCTGGCTGGGCTACCGGAGTACGATGCGAAGCGGACCTTGTTTAGCGACGGTGCGAACCTGGCGATGAAGCCGTCGCCATCGCCGCCACCGTAGGCGCCTTCGGCGGAGAGGTCCGTCGAGTAAGTCATGCCTGCTATCCACACGTCGCCACGCGCGTCAATGGCGATGTTCTGACCGTCATATCCGGCCTCGTCCTTTTGTGAGCCTCCGAAGTAAGTGGCTGGCCCGCCGATCTGCGCGATGAAGGCGTCGACGCCGCCGCGGTTCGCTTTTTGATAGCCGCGATTGGCGCCGGGGAGATCGGTCGAGTTGGTTTGGCCGGCGATGAACACGCGGCCACGCCGGTCTACCGTGATTCCCCACGCCGAGTCCTCGCCACTGCCGCCGAAATACTCGGCCGTTTCGATCGCGAGCGTTTGCGCGTTGAGCGTGACGACGAACGCGTCCATCGCGCCGCGCAAAGTTTTCCAATCGCTCGATTTTGTGTAGCCCGTTGCGAACAGTCTCCCACGGTGATAGGCGAGGCCGGTTAGCTTCTCTTCGCCCTTCCCGCCAAACGTCACACGCCTGGAGGACCCACTTTGCACGAAGCCGTCGCCGTCGCTAGTGCCACCAATGATTGGTCGATTGCCGACGATGACGATCGCGTTGCCGAAATCGGACTTCGGCCCGCCGGCAAAGGTGGAGAAGAGCACGCGGCCGTCCGGCGCAAGCTTCATCAGGAACGCGTCGCCATCGCCGCCGCCGTAGGATTTCTGCCAGGCGTCGGCGGTGACGGCGAAATCGGCCGACTTGGTGAAGCCGGCAACCCACGCATTACCTTGCGCATCAATGGCGACGCGCGAGGCGGAGTCATAAGCGCTGCCACCCATGCGGGTGACGTAGACGATCTCATGCGTGTCTTTCTTCAAGCGAATGACATAGCCGTCCATCTCGTCGTGCGCCGGCTTCTGTCCATTGACGGCGACGGCGAACTTATCGGACGGGGAGTGACAGGCCAGGAAGAGATCGCCCGAAGGCGCGGCGGCGATGTCGTCGCAGTCGGCCAGCGCGAGCGTAAAAAGGGCGGAGACGAGCCACATACTGACGCAGTGTACCAGCGGCTCACTGTTTGGGTAGCCCCGAGAGCCTCAAAAGCTATCCGGATGGTGAGCCCTCCGAGGGCTTCGCCGCACCAGGCGGGAAGAACTCCTTTGCTTTCAGAAAATGGCATGGACCGCGGCTTTGGCAGACAGACTGCATCTTCGAACAGCGTCCGCCGGGCAGATCAAAAGAAGACTGAGCCTGGCGGCGAAAAGGAGAACTTCTAGATGAAAACCACGATCCTGATCGTCGCCGCAGCCGCGGGCGCTATGCGGTGAAGCCGCTAGGCGCCGCCGGTGTGGTGCTGACAAACTCGAAAGCCAAGGCTAGTGTAGTCTCGGTGTTCAGCGGCCGGTCGGTTGCCGCAGCCGCCAAAGGCCACCTGCGCTTTGCCTGCTACGGCCCCGGGAACACGCGCTGCTTCCTGCAGGAAATTGCGGCGCCTGCGTCAACGGTGGGCATGACAATCCCGCAGGGCAAGACCGAGCGTGAATTCGCCCGCAACGGCAACGCGCGAGAGGCCCGGGTGGAAGCGACGATAACCAGCAGCGTGGCCGGCGAGTAGGAGAAGTATCTGGAGGAGGATGGCAGGCCGGGAGTGCATCGGAGGCACGCCCGGCCTGCTCGTTAAAATGACGGGATGACTGGCATCTTCCAAAAACTAAACCTTACGAGTCAGTCGGCTATCTATGTCGAGAACTCACCCGAGTCATTCGGTTCGGCGCTGAACGATATGCGTCAAGTCACGGCCGTGCACGAAAGCCTGAGCGCGACGAAGCAGGTGGAAGTGGACCGATTCGCCTCGCGAGTCGCCAAGGCAACCAACGGCGGCGACGCGGTGGTATGGGTCGCCTACCCGAAGGGGACGTCCAAGAACTACCAGTGCGAATTCAATCGCGATAACGGCTGGGGCAAACTAGGCGAACAGGGCTTTGAGCCGGTGCGGCAGGTGGCGATCGACGCCGATTGGACGGCTCGCGCTTCCGCCGGGTGGAATACATCAAGCAGATGATCCGCGGTTTCGCGCTAACCGAGGCTGGCCGGGTAAAGGCATCCCAGCGGCGAGTTGCAGCTCATTGAGGCTTCTTGGCGATTCGGGGCGCAACGCTTCCGTTTCCATACAGGGTAGAGGATCGCGCGACTTCCCTCGCGACCGTACCAGCCGACGAACGCCGTAGCGCATCCCCATCCCGCCAACTATCAGATGGAAGATCGTACGCCGCACGCTCCTGGCCGAGATCCGCCTCAAGAGCGCCCTCAACAAGACTAGGCTGACCGCCGCTCTCGATCAGTTGGACAAGGACCCACCGCACCCCTCTCCTATTTTCAATTCGACCTGGCCCCGAGTTCCGCCGCCGCCATCATCATCGCCGCCCGTAGGTAATCCGAGTACCGCGAGAAATTCGCCTCCACGCCGAAGCGCCCCGAGACGTCATCGGACAGTAGACCTCTTCCTGGAGTCCTTGCAGAAGGCCTATGATGCTGGCCAGCTGCAGTTCTTCGGCGCCCTGGAACCGCTGCGCCAGCCGGGTGCCTTTGCCCAGCGGCTGGCTCGCGCGAAGGCTTCCGAGTGGGTGGTTTACGCCAAGCGCCCGTTCGCCGGCCCGCAGCAAGTACTCGATTACGTGGGCCGCTATACTCATCGCGTTGCCATCTCCAACCATCGTCTGCTCGACATCGAAAACGATCAGGTGAGCTTCGAGTGGAAAGACTATCGCCAGGGCGGCGAAGTCAAGGTGATGACCTTGTCGGCCGAGGAATTTATCCGGCGCTTCCTGCTCCACGTCTTGCCGGATGGTTTTCAGCGAATTCGCTATTACGGATTCCTGGGGAACCGCTATCGGCAGGAAAAGCTGGATCGGTGCCGCCACCTGCTGGGCATGCAGGGGGCCAGCCAGCAGCCCGCTGTTTCCTCGAGCGAGAAAGACTATCTGGATCGCTACCAACACCTCACCGGCTATTCGCTACGCAGTGTCCACCATGCCAGTCGGGACGGATAGTGCGAGTGCTGACCCCTACTACCGGCAGGCACACAACCCCTGACCGTCAACTCGTCATGATCCCTGCACCCACCCCGAACTCGCGGCTGATCGGCTTGGCTCGCCCAGTGCCAAACTCCACGTGT
>JAYTKJ010000071.1:0-28413 GCA_043730365.1 Acidobacteriota bacterium
CCGCCCTCAAGACTATTTGAAAATCCTGTGGATAATTCGGCAAGGGCTCTGCAAATCAGACAAGAAAATCCTTGACACGACAACTCAGATGTCTGGCGGTCACGGCTCCGAAGCGGGTCCTTGATTCCATGGATCCTCTATCCTCAAAACGGCGAAGCACTCCGACGGTAGAATGAAATTGATGCAGTTCGTCGTCGATAACATCGAAACATTCGCCGGGGTTGTTTTGCAGCCCGAGGCGGGGCCGTTGACCGATGAGCAGTTTCTTGAACTGTGCGAGCAATACCCGGACTATCGCATCGAGTCGACTGCCGAGGGAGACATTATCATCATGCCGCCGGCACACCCGCGAACCGGAAGACGCAACGCCGCTATCACGCGTCAATTAGATACGTGGGCCGAGACTGACGGGCGTGGCGAAGCCTACGATTCAAGCGCCGGTTTTTTCCTGATCAACGGCGCGCGAAGGTCTGCCGATTCCACGTGGGTGTCCAAGGAGCGTCTCAAGGGACTCAAAAGCCACGAGGCCATCTGGCATGTCACCCCGGACTTTGTGATGGAGTTGAGATCGGACTCGGACCGGATGAAGGCTCTCCGCGAAAAGATGTTGGAGTGGATGGCCAATGGCGTGAGCCTGGGTTGGTTGATTAATCCCAAAGACCGCACCGTGGAAATCTACCGTGCCGGGTCGGCGACTGAAACCTTGATCGAACCGGCCGAGGTCCATGGCGAAGGACCCGTGGCCGGTTTCGTGTTGACGATGGCTCGCGTCTGGTAAGCGAGACGATCTACGACGCGGCGACTTGCCGCAGCACGTAGGGTAGAATCCCGTCGTTGCGATAGTATTCGGCTTCCTGCGGCGTGTCGATCCGTACTTTCACCGTGAACTCGAACTTGGAGCCGTCGGGCCGCGTGGCCGTGACCTGGGCGGACTTGGAACCGTCCACCGCCGCCACCACTCCGTGTACATCGTAGGTCTCGGTGCCGTTGAGGCCGAGCGATTCGCGATTTTGGCCGCTGGCGAACTCACACGGTAGAACGCCCATGCCCACCAGGTTCGAGCGGTGAATACGCTCGAAGCTTTCGGCGATCACTACCTTTACCCCGAGAAGTTTGACGCCCTTGGCCGCCCAGTCGCGCGACGAGCCCGAGCCATACTCCTTGCCCGCGATGATGATGGAACCGAGTCCGGCGGCCTGATACTTCATGGCCGCGTCGTAGATGAACATTTTATGCGGGGAGGATGGATGTATGGTCCAGCCGCCTTCGATGCCGGGCACCATCAGATTCTTTAGCCGGATGTTGGCGAGCGTGCCGCGCACCATCACTTCATGATTGCCGCGGCGGGCGCCATAGCTGTTGAAGTCCGACGGCTTGACGCCCAGCTCCATGAGGTATTTGCCGGCCGGGCTTTCGGCGGCAATATTGCCAGCGGGCGAAATATGATCGGTCGTGACCGAATCGCCCAGCAACGCCAGTGCCTTGAGACCGGTGAAATCCTTCACGCTGGTCTTGGGGTCAACCATGTTGTCGAAGTATGGTGGCCGCTTGACGTAGGTGGATTGTGGATCCCAATGATAAAGATCCCCGGTGGGCGCCTTGATAGCGGCCCAGTTATGATCGCCGGCAAAAACGTCGGCGTATTCCTTGGCGAACATCTCGCGCGTTACGTGTTTGCTCAGCACCTCCTGCACTTCCTGCGGCGACGGCCAGATGTCCTTCAGGAAAACATCCTGGCCTTCGGCGCCTTGGCCGATCGGCTCATTGATCAGGTCGATGTCCACACGCCCGGCGATCGCAAAGGCCACTACCAGCGGAGGCGAGGCCAGATAGTTGGAGCGCACCTGCGGATTGACGCGGCCTTCAAAGTTGCGGTTGCCGCTGAGCACGGCGGCGACGTTCAGTTTCTCAGTCTTGACGGTGGCGGACACAGCGTCAGGCAGCGGGCCGCTGTTGCCGATACAAGTGGTGCAGCCGTAGCCCACCAGGTTGAAGCCCAACGCGTTCAGCGGCTCCGTCAAACCGGCGGAGTTGAGATATTCGGTGACTACTTTCGAGCCGGGCGCGAGCGACGTCTTGACCCAAGGCTTAGACTTCAAGCCTTTGGCCACGGCCTTCCTGGCGAGCAACCCGGCGGCGACCATCACCGAAGGATTCGAAGTGTTGGTGCACGACGTAATCGCCGAGATCACCACAGCGCCATCGCGCAATCCGTCGGGCGCGGTCTTGGGCTCGGAGCCGAGAGACGCGAGGAAATTTGTCTTCATGTCCGGCAGGTTGATCCGGTCCTGCGGGCGCTTGGGGCCGGCCAGCGATGGGACTACCGCGCCGAGATCGAGCTCGAGCGTATCGGTGAAAATCGGATCCGGCGTCGAGTCCGTGCGGAACAGGCCCTGCTCTTTGGAATAGGCTTCGATGAGATCCACCAGATCCTTGGAGCGATTGGTGAGCCGCAAATAATCAAGCGTCAGATGATCCACCGGGAAGAAGCCGATAGTGGCGCCATACTCAGGCGCCATGTTGGCGATGGTGGCTCGGTCAGCCAGCGCGAGCGAAGATAGCCCCGGACCGTAGAACTCAACGAACTTGCCGACCACACCTTTCTTGCGCAACGTCTGCGTCACCATGAGCACGAGGTCGGTAGCCGTCGCGCCTGGGGGCAGGGAACCGTGGAGCTTGAAGCCGACGGTTTGCGGCAGCAGCATGGTGATGGGCTGGCCGAGCATGCAAGCCTCAGCCTCAATGCCGCCCACGCCCCAACCGACGACACCGAGGCCGTTGATCATGGTGGTGTGCGAGTCCGTGCCCACCAGCGTATCGGGATAAGCTTCGAGCACTCCGTCGCGTTGCGCGGCGAAGACGACGCTCGCCAGATACTCGAGATTCACCTGATGCACGATGCCCGTTTCCGGCGGCACCACGCGAAAATTCTGGAAAGAAGATTGGCCCCAGCGCAGGAACGAATAGCGCTCGGCGTTGCGCTTGAACTCGAGCGCGGAGTTGAGATCGAAGGCATTGGTGGTGCCGAAATAGTCTACCTGCACGGAGTGATCGATCACGAGGTCAGCTGGCGCCAGCGGATTGGCGCGCTTAGGGTCCTTGCCCATCTTCTGCAGCGCTTCGCGCATGGCGGCTAGATCAACCACGCAAGGAACGCCGGTGAAATCCTGGAGCAGCGTGCGGGCGGGGAGGAAGTTGATCTCGCGCTCTTCCGGCTTGCCATTCCATTTGGCCACGAATTCCGCGTCGCTCGCCTTGAACGCCGCGCCATCTTCCAGGCGCAGCAAGTTCTCCAGCAGCACCCGAATCGAGACCGGGATGCTGCTCATCGAGCCAAGACCGGCCTTCTCGAGCGCGTCCAGACGATAGATACGATATTCACGGCCGCCTGCGCGCAAAGAAGCGGCAGCGCCGAAACTGTTCCGATTTGCCATGGGATGCTCCCAGTTTATCGCACTGGTTCGGCCAGAAGCGGATGGAGCAACCGGTCTCTCCACTCGAGGAATTCGGCGGCCGGTGCGCCCGGGCGCGGGCGGAACAGGACAAAGGCCGTGCGCTCGGTGAACTTGTCGCCGGCTTTCAGGGGCGTCGGCACGCGGCTGATGATGTGGCGGTCCCAATACTTGCCGTTGCCGGCGCCGTCATCGATCGACAGGTGTGCGTTGACCTTGGTGGTGGCAGACCATGATAACGGCACCGCGCCGAAACCGTAACCTTTGTCGAGATTCACAAACGCAATCCAGGAGTCTGGCGGGAGCGGGGATTTTTCTAAAATCGCCTGGCGTTCATCGA
Source organism: Acidobacteriota bacterium (assembly GCA_043730365.1). GTDB lineage: Bacteria > Acidobacteriota > Terriglobia > Bryobacterales > Bryobacteraceae > VFZP01. The sequence continues at coordinate 3,793 of JAYTKJ010000071.1, forward strand.
AGCGCATCAGCCGCGGCTCGCCGGCGGCGTCTGGAGCCACCAGATGCGTGAACAGGTCGTCCATCGTCATCTCCTGTCCGCGCAGCCAGAACATGTCGATCGGCGAGACGATGTCCAAAGTGGCCTCGAACAGGAAGTAGGGGACATGCGCAAAAAAGCGGTACTCAGACCAGAGCTTGATTTCCGGATAGAGCGCGTGGCTGCCTTCGCGCCGGGCGCTATACCAACCATCTCCCGCCGCATTGCTCGCTTGTTGGACCGGCGACCACATGGCCATGCTGGTGTAGCCGCGCGCGCCGGTGCGCTGAAAACTTGGGGCCCAGTGCATCCGGTTTTGCGTGCGCAGCAACGTGACGCCCGCCGCCTTGTAGGTGAGGCCGCGCAGGGTGCCGCTGTCTTCTTCCACGCCGTTGACGGTGCGCGGCGAGTGATCGGCGAGGAAAATGGAACTCTCCAGTTTGAAGCCGGCTGTTCCGGATTGCTCCACCTTGAGGCGCTCCTTGGGTTGGAGGCCGGATATCTTGAACGTGCGCTTCTGCTTGGGGCCGATCGAGACAAAGTAGGTCTGCGGTTTGCCGTTGATCGTCACTGTAACGGGCTCATTCACGCGGGCGAGGCCGGCGGATTCGGTGACTCGAAGCCTGGTCTGGGAGGTGAGCGGGAGCGCCGCCAGAAAAATCAGGATCAACATCATGGCGCAAGCTCCCGGCGAATGCGGATGCCGATAGCCGGGTCGATCATCGGAGCCGTCGCCAGATGTACGTTCTCGGCTCCGGCTGCCAGACGCTCGCGTACGTCGCGTGCGGTCATCACGCCTCCAACGCCAATCAGCTTGAGCGCCAGGCCGCCCGCGCGCACGAGCCGGGACAGCATTACCAACTCGCTCAGACAGCGCGCGGTGGCGGCGGCGCCGCCGATGCCACGCCGCACGCCGCCGAATCGGCCCCGCACCGAAGCGGTGATGGAGTTGGTGGAGCTCACCGCCTGCGCAAAGGGATTCACGGCGCGCAACACCGCCGCCGCTTGTTCGGCGTGGTGGAACAGACCAACCTTCAACGCCAACGGCACTTCACGCGGCAGGCGAGCGTGAACGGTGGACGCAATTTCCGCCGCAGCATCGGGCGAGAGATACAAGTCGGCCTCTTGTGTGCAGACATTGGGGCAGGAGAGATTGGCTTCGACCACCTGCGCGCCAGCCTCCGCCGCCCACACCGCGCATTGGGCAAAGTCGCCTGCCAATTGCGACATGGTCCAACCTTCCTGCGGAGAGGCCACCACCGAAACCGACAACACCTGCCGCGCGCCCATCCCACGCCGCGCCCGCTCCACATCGCTACGCCACTCGACGGGGTCTCGCGAGGGCATGCCGAAGGAGATGGCCCAACTGGCTAGTGCCGCCCCCGCCGCCGCCTCACTCATTTCCGATCCTTCGCGATCAAGCACCGCTGCCGGATCGACGGGGAGAAGATTTGGAAGATGATACGAGTCGCGCCAGCCGGACCGCACGGTCTTATAGGTAAGCACGTCGAACCCCAGCGCGGCGTAGTAGAGGATCCAGTGGCTGTTCAGGAGCGGCCCGGCGGGCATCCCGAGCGGCGACGCTACCGGCAGGCCGCAAAACGTCCAATCTCCGGGCACGGCCGGCACCTCGACCGTGGTGGGCGGCGCAGCCGGAGCGTGCTGGTAGTTCCACTCGTAGGATTCGGCGATATCATAGCGGTCAATTGGTGAAGCCGACATACTGCACTTCCTCTTCGAGCCAAAAGCCGAAGCGATCGAACACGCGCTGCTTCAGATCCACGATGACGGCGCGCACGTCGGCGGCGGTGGCGTTGGGACCATCGTTATAGATGAGGTTGGCGTGATAGGCGGCCACCTGGATATCGCCCCGGCGGATGCCCTTGGCTTGCACTTGCTCCAGGAACCAAGCCGAAGGAATTTTGCCGTCGCGAATCAGCTTCGGCGGCACTTGGGCGGCCGCATCGGCGGGCAGTTCCGCGAAGAGGCAATTCTTGAAGATGCTCCCGGCGCACTTCATCGTTGGAGGATACTTGGCGTCGCGCGTCGCGCGAATCTCATCGGCCTCGCGCCGCATTGCCTCGGGATCGGCCTCCGGCATCTGCAATTCGGCGGAGAGAATAATCCAATCCTTGCGGCGCTTGAAGATGCTTTCGCGGTACGCAAACTGGCACTCGGCGTGGGAGAACCAGCGCTCCGCACGGCCGTCGTGGAAGCGCACGCGATGGACAGATTCCATGATCGAATGCCCATAGGCGCCGGCATTGCCAAAGATGGCCGCGCCTACCCAACCCGGAATACGCGTCATCGTATAGAGGTTCGAGCGGCCATGTTCGATGGTGAAATCGACCAGCGATTGCAACTCGGCCCCCGATTCCACGCTCACCCCGGCGCTGGAGAGCGCGATGCGATCGCCACGGAAACGCAGCACGATTCCGTCGTAGCCCGCGTCGGCAACCAACAGATTGGAACCACCTCCGAGCACCACATAAGGGCATTGGCTGGAACGCGCTAGCGCAATGGCTTCGACAAAAACATCAGCCTGCGATGCATCCACCGTCAGGCGCGCCGGGCCGCCCAAACCGAAGCGGGTTTGCGAGGCGAGCGGCACGTTTTCCTGGACGACAATGGCGCCATCAATGGATCGCATTTGGCGGGCCACTTCGGGTCGATACAATGAAGAAACCGTCAAGACTAACAGTGTAGCGAGGTGCGCCGATGGCTGGCTTTCCCGGATTTCCCAAGGAGGCGATGACGTTCTTTCGGGATCTGAAGAAGAACAACACCAGGGAGTGGTTTGAGACCCGCAAGGAATTCTACGAGACCAAGGTGAAGGCGCCGATGGTGGAGCTGGTTGAGGCGTTGAACATTGAACTGGCGAAGATCGCGCCGGACCATGCCGCCGATCCGAAGAAGGCGATCTATCGCATCTATCGCGACACGCGCTTCAGCAAAGACAAGACGCCGTACAAGACGCACATTGCCGCCAATTTCAGCCATCGCTTGCTGGACAAGCACGCCGCGGCTGGCTTCTATTTCGCGGTGTCGCATGAGTCTGTGGATTTCGGCGGCGGGATCTACATGCCTGGGCCGGAGCAGATTCTGCAGATCCGCAACTTGCTGGCTGAGCGTCACGCCGAGTTCACCAGGCTCACCGGCTCCAAGAGCTACCGCGCGCTACTTGGCGAGCTACAGGGAGACCAACTGGCACGCACGCCCAAGGGCTTCGCGCCCGATCATCCCGCCGAAGCGCTGCTGCGCCGCAAGCAGTGGTATTGGTATGTCCAAATGGACGCGGCAATCGCGCTCACTCCGAAGCTGCTGCCGGAGTTGAAGAAGCGGTTTGCCGCGCTGGTTCCGGCGCTTGCTTTTCTCAACGCCCCTTTGCTGGAGCAGCGGAAAAAGGAAATCAAGCAGGCCAAGTTCGCGTTGTAGGTCAGGGCTTGGCGCGAACCTTCTTCGCTTTGGCCACCTTCTCATCGACGCTCAAATTGTTCTTGACCGAGAACACACCGGATACGCCGTTGGCTTGGAGATTGGCGATCGTCTTGTCGGCTTCGAGGCCCACGAAACCTTCCAGCGTCACGTGGCCATTCTTGACGATTATGTGAATGGGGGAATTCGGACCTTGGATGGCATAGCGCGTCATGGAAGGCTGGCTCATGATCGCGCGATACGTGCGCTGGCGGATCTCATCGTCATTGGGGCTGACGGGCAACACCTCAATGGCGTTGACCACTTTCTCGACGCCCTCAATCTTCTTGACGATGCGCTCTGAGTCGGACTTGATAGTCGGCCGAGCGGTGGCGCCGTTCAACGTGACGGTGGAGCCCTCCACTTGGAACGTGAGCCAGTCGAACGGGCCGTAGAAGGGAAGCCTGAGAATTTCCTTGCGGACCGATTTGATGATGCGTTCGCGATTGCGGTCCACCGGGGAATCGGAGGCGGTTTGGGTCCACGCCAAAAGGGGGAACAAAAGGAGTGCGGCGATTCTCATGGATTGCATTCTAGCAATCCGTGCCAGCGCGGCGCTATAATCGTCGGAAATCGCAAGGGCGTCTCCGCGTAACCATTGATGGTTGGGGAAAGGTGTTACGCGGAGACGTTTCTCCCTTTCTATCTGATACGAACGAGACTGGGAATCGTTTCGTTCCCGACAAAACAAATAAATCTTTTTCGCTGTTCAGAATGTCCGAATACGGACAGTGGTCCGCCTTATGCGTCGCGTGGACGCAAATAGAAATCCAATGCGTCTTCCCTCGCGCCTTGAGGCTCCTGATTCGCGTCCGGATGCGTGGACCGGAAACGGGCGAGCAACGTGTCCTCCAGGGCGCGGACTGTGGCGGGATGGCGAGCGGCGAGGTCGGTGAACTCGCTCGGGTCGCTCTTCAGATCGTAGAGCCGGCGATAGCGGCCGGGCGTGGGCTTGGCGGTTAGGTAGCCGTCGGTCCGTTGGCGCTTCCCGGTGCAGTAGATATACTTCCAACGCTTGGTGCGCACGAAGGCTTCTTCATTCTCCAGATATTGGCTGACAACATGCTGCCGAACCTGGCTCGGCCGCTTGCCGTCAAGATAGGGCCGCAGCGAGTGGCCGTGCATCCCTGGCAGCGGATCGAGCGAAAGCAAGTCGCAGATGGTGGGAGGCACATCGATGTGCTCGGTGAGTTCCTCGACGCGATGCCCGGCGCGGATATGGCCGGGCCAGCGTGCGATGAGCGGCACGTGCAGCGCCGGGTCATAGCCGCAGTGCTTCTCGAATCGCCCATGGTGCCCGAGTGAGTAGCCGTGGTCAGCCATGTAGACGACCACCGTGTTTTCATCCAGCCGCAATTCGCGCAGCTTGGCGAGCACGCGGCCCACGTTGCGATCGAGGAAGCGGGCCGAAGTGTAGTAGGCGGAGATAATGCCTTGCTTTTGCTCGGTCGTTAGATCGCGAAAGATAAGGGGAACCTGCCAGGCGTCTTCCGGGCCCACACGCGGAACGGCGAAATCGCGCGGGTTGAAGTGAGTGGCGTCTTCCACCGGAAAATCGAAGGGCGAGTGTGGCTCCTGAAAGCTAACCCAGAGCGCAAACGGCTTGGCGCGATTCTGTTCCATGAACTCGCCGGCCTGCTGGGCGATCAGCGTCCCTTTCATGCCGGCGTCGTCACGCTCGAACGGCAGCGCGTCGGCGTTCAACCAGATGTTGGCGGGGTCCTTGAACGGCTGCCAACGCGGCTTGACGCGTGTATCCGCGGGCAGGGAATTGTGCGGGCGGCCCTGCCAGAGCTTCTGAATCGCGTCTTCGCAGTAGGCATGATCGAAGCCGTGCAGCCCGGGTCTTGACGGCGTGTTGAAATGCATTTTGCCTATCACGCCGGTGGTGTAGCCAGCCGCTTTGCACTGTTTGGCCAGCGTGGCCTTTTGCTCGGACAGCGGCGTTTTCAAAACTGTGACGCCCGCGGCAGACGGCATCAGGCCGGTGAAGAAGGACTGGCGCGACGGAGTGCAGACCGGAGAGTTACAGAAGTGGCTCCGGAAGTGGGTTCCCTCGGTGGCCAAGCGGTCCAGGTTGGGTGTTTCCGCCTGGCGATTGCCGGCCGCGCCCAGTACGTACCCGGCATGATCGTCGGCCAGGATGAACAGAAAATTGGGGTGGCGGGGCGGCTGTGCCACGCCCAATGAAGCCGCTAATCCGGAAACTACGGCGCGACGGGTCGGGCGGGGCACGAGGGGAGGCACAGGCATGGTCATATCATACGCGCCTGCCTCTCAAAATGTAGAATAGAGGTAGCGTTTAAACGCGTTGTCAGTCGTAACTATATGAGTCAGCGTTATCTCCTCAAAGAGATCATCGGCCGCGGGGGAATGGGCGCTGTGTATAAGGCCTACGACAACGAGACGCGCCGGGACGTAACCGTCAAAACTCTTTTGGATGTGCAGGATCGGGCGATGCTCGATCTGTTCTACCGTGAATGCCAGGTACTGGCGACGCTGAATCATCCCAACATAGTCGACATCTACGACGTGGGCGAGATGAACTTTGACGGGAACAAGCGCCCCTATTTCGTGATGCCGCTGCTGGCCGGGCAGACGCTCGACGTGCTGATCGCCAACGCCAGTCATCGACTGGTGCCGGACGCGGTGGTGGATATCCTGGCGCAAGCCGCGCGCGGACTCCATGCGGCGCATGAACGGGGGCTGGTACATCGCGACATCAAGCCCAGCAACATCTTTGTGATGGATGACGATTCGGTGAAGATCATCGATTTCGGCGTGGCCCATCTGGCCGACAACCGCACCTCCACCACGCTCAAGGGCACGCTCCACTACATGGCGCCCGAGCAGTTGCAGATGCAGAAGCCGACGGCGCTATCGGATCTGTTTTCGTTGGCAGTGGTTTCCTATCAGGCCTTCTCACGCCGCCGCCCGTTTGAAGGCGCGACCGCCGACGAAACGATTCACGCCATCGTCAATCGAGTACCGCCGCCGATCAGCGAGATCAACCCGCAAGTGAGCCGGGCCCTCAGCCAAGTGGTGCACAAGGCGATGGCCAAGCAGCCGTATCACCGCTTCGCCAGCGTGCGTGAATACGGCGATTGCCTGCAGAAGGCTTTAAGAGGCGAGTCGCTCGATATCTTCGACGAGAGCAAAATCCTTCCGCGCGTGGAGCGGGCCCGGCGTGCGGTGGACGCCGGCGAGTTCGATTTTGCCAACGAAGTGCTGGCTGGTCTCGAGGCCGAGGGCTATCTGCATCCGGACATGGGTGGTCTTCGCCGCGAAGTGGATGACGCCGTGCGTGGCCGCGCGATTCAACAACGCCTCGGCACGGCCAAGCGATTTCTTGAAGAAGAAGAATTTCAACTGGCGCTGAGCAAGGTGCAGGAGCTGCTGCAAATCGATCCTGGCAATTCCGATGCCAATACCTTGAAGACCGAGATTGAGACGCGGCGCAGTTCCGAGCAAGTGAGCCGGTGGCTAAAACTGGCCGAGCAACACGCCGGCAATCATTCCTACGGCCACGCCCGCCAAGCGCTGGAGAACGTGCTCCATCTGAATCCGGCCCACGCCAACGCCCGGAAACTGCTCTCGTCGGTGCTGGAGTCCGAACAGGAGTATCTGCGGCTACGCAAAGAGAAGGAGCAGGTCTACCGGACGGCCATGGATGCCTGGCAGCGCGGTGAAGTGAGCGCGGCGCTGGGCGACATGGAACGGGTGCTGGAGTTGGACAAGCGTGCGCCCGAGGCGGCTACGCCCGATCGCGGCGCCCTCTACCAGAAGTTCTACAATCAGGTTCGGTCAGACCACGACGCCTTGCAAGTGCAATACGGCGAAGCGCGCCGGTTGCTGAATGAGCGGGATTTCAAGGATGCCTCACAGGTTTGCGAAGATGCCTTGACCAAGTTCCCGCAACATGCGCTGTTCCAGGCGCTGAAGGTGGATATTGAGCAGCAGGCGCGGCAGGATCAATCCGCCTTTATCGCGCGGATTGACCGCGAGGTGGAGCAGGAGCGAGACCTGGACCGGCGCATCAGCATTCTGACGCAGGCCTTGACGGAACGGCCGGGCGAGTTGCATTTCGAACGCGCCCTGCAGTCTGCCGGCTCCAAGCGGGACTTGGTCAACAGCATCGTCGCCAAGGCGCGCGGTCATGAGGAGAATTCGCAGTATCCGGAAGCCCAGGCGCAGTGGGAAATGCTGCGCTCGATCTACTCGATTTATCCCGGGCTCGAATTCGAGTTAGACCGGGTCGCCAAACGCCGTGAGCAACAAACGCAGGCCGACGCCAAGCGAGGTTGGGTCAAGCGTGTGGACCAAGCACTAGCGGCCGGCCGGTTTCAGGAAGCGCTGGATCAGGTGGAGGCCGCCTCGGCCGAATTTCCGGCGGACCAGGAATTGACCGCTTTGCGGCAGGTGGCGAGTCAGCGTCTGGAGCGGCTCAAAGAGGCCGAAGGGCTGATCCAGATCGGGCGGCGGCAGTGCGAAGCCGGACAAATAGATCAGGCACTTTCCACCCTCCGCGAGGCCCGTGCGCTTGATGAAGCTAATCCCTCGGTCCGGGCGGCTTCCATCGATATTCTGGTCAAGCAAGCGCGAGTTCAGTTGGATCGCGATTGGAACCTGGCCGACAAACTCGCCCGCGAGGCTTCCAGTCTGGAACCGGCCAATCCAATGGCTCGCAGCCTGCTGACGTTGCTCGAAGACCGCAAACGGGCCGAATACGTTGAATCCTGTGTGGTGGAAGCGCGTCAACATCAGGCAGCCTCGATGGTGGACGATGCTGTGACGTCGGTGGAGCGCGGCCTGGAAGTCTATCCGGAAGAGCAGAGGTTGCTGCAATTGCGATTGGCGCTCGAGCAGACGCGCACGGCGATGTCGGCTCGGCAACCACAAGCGGATCCGGTGACGATACGGCCGGCTTCACCGCCGTCGCTTCCCAAGGCTCCTGCGCCGGTGTTTGAAGATGCAGCCACGCTGGTGATCCCGGGCGTGACTGACGCTTTTAAGATTCCGGCACCGCCTCCGCCGCTCAAACCGAAAGCGAAGGCCAAGACGCCGGAGCAACTGGTACCGCCGCCATTGCCGGCCGCCTTGCCGCCCCCGGCACTTCCGGCAGCAGCACGTGGCAAAGGATCCAGTTCGAACCTTGTCTACGCGGGAGCCGGGGTGGCTGCGGCTTTGGTGCTCGCGGCAATCGCCTACTTCTTTTCGGGATCGAAGCCACTGGCGCCTAAACAGGAGCCACCGATTCAGGTGTCAACGCCACAGCCCGGGGTCGCTCCGCCGCCGGTGGAGGAGTCCAAGCCGATCGCGCCACCAACCGATGCCGCGCAGACCCCGGCGACCGGCGCCAAAGGTACCGTGCTGTTGACCATCGCCGAGCCCGGCTTTCTGCTGATGCTCGATGGGCGGGCCACTACCGGGCTCCGTCCCAACGGCCCAAACAAATACTTGCTCGCGGGACTTCCCGTGGGCCGCCACAAGTTGGCTGTCAAGAAAGACGGATTCCGCGCCGAGCCTGAATCGAGCTTTGTGGTGGTGGGCGAAAACCAGACAGTCTCCGTGGAACTGAAGCTGGTGTCGATCGGTCCGGGACGTTGGGTGCTGCAAGGCGCGCGCCCAGGCACGCAGGTATTTCTGGCCGGAGGCAGACTGCTGGCTACGGCTGACGCGCAAGGCACGGCCAGTGGGTCCGATTTGCCGGACGGCTGGCAGGAGTTGGAACTGCGCTTAAAGGGATATCATCGGCGCAGCGGATTCCGAGTCAACATTCGAGCTGGGCAGGAAGGCGTCATCAACGGCGCCGATACCCAGCTTGAGCGCATCGAGGTATTGCTTCAACTGCAAGGTGTGGAGCCCAAGGGCGCGGTGATGGCCGTTGAACACACCAAGTTCGACCTGAAATACGATGGACCCAACCCGGTCCGCAATCTCTCCGGTCAGATGAAGCTGCCGCCCGGCACCTACAACTTGACCTTTTCCGCCCCCGGCTACGAGTCTGAGACGATTACTGTCGATCTCAAAGATTACCCGCTGGCTCCGAAAGTCAAACTCCGCAAGAAGCCTTAACTGCGGTCGGCTGTCTATAGCCGGACACGCGTGTGCGTGCCGGCAGACACGCCTTGGGCGGAGCCACCACGTATTTTCAGTCGGTTGCTGTTTGGCCGCCGGCCTGCAATCTTGGCGTGCGTGACGTTAGCACTGGAACCCACACAAGTTTCGCCGACGGCTGGCTGGGACGCTGCGCCGGGGCGATTGATCGAGCGGGGGTTGTCGGAGGGACAGCCCCTCTCGCTTCCACGGTTTCGTTTCCTCCATTTGATCTTCGGCGTGGGCCTACCGCTGGCCTCGATTGCCGCCGAAAGCGCCACCGGCTGGAGTGCGGCGCTCTACGCCAATCCGTTTCCCAATGGCTGGCTACTCCTTTTGGCTGTTGGTGCTCCGCTGTCTAATTTGATGTTGTGGATCAGGTTGTGCACGCCGGATCCGCCACGTTGGCTGGGTCGCTGCAACCATGTGCTGCAAGGTGCGAACGCCCTGGCTGTCGCCGTATCGTTCGGCTACGGTCTGCTCTACCTGCCGGTGGCGCCGGCCTCGCTGATCTTGTCGGTATTCGCGATCGGCTTGCTGCCACTGGCTCCGTTCTTCTCGCTCTATACGGCTTGGCGCCTGGGGCAGGAGTTGCGGGCCGTCACCGGATCTCAGACTCTGATACCCTTTCTAGTTGGCGCGGTGGCGTTTTCCACCGTAAAGAAGGTCTCATGCCAAACCACGGAATAACAGCTCGGTTGCAATGGCTGGTGGCCTGTGTGGCGCTATTGATGGTGCCGATTCTGGCTGGCACATTCGTTCCGTCCTCGGAGGCCTCGGGCCGATTCACCGGTTGGGTAGACCAATGGGACGGCGCAGCGCTTAAGCGGATCGACTTTACCTGGCGTGAGCGATCCTTCGTGGAAGGATTCCCCGGACAAGTGGCTCACTTCAGCGACGGCCGCCGCGAACTGATCATGCGTTACACCGAGCGCGCCACCAGGAAGATGTTGTCGGCATCGAACTGTTTCAGCCAGGCCGGATTCCGCATCACTCCTCTTGACGGCTTCACGGATGCCAAGGGCCGCACATGGAGCCTGTTTGAAGCCGAAAAGTTCGGTGAAACACTGCGGGTCAGCGAGCGGGTAACTGACCGGCGAGGCCGGGAGTGGCCGAGCGTGGGTTCCTGGTATTGGGCCGCAACCTTCGGCTGGTCCAACGGACCATGGTGGACCGTCACCGTGGTGGACAAACTCGAAAGCCAGTAGCTGCAAGTCTTCGCGTGTTAGCATGTAGTCGCCCGATGAGGCGACCCACTCCAATTCTGCTCGTTCTGTGGCTGGCGCAGCTATCGGCTGGGACTCCGGAAGAGGCGTTACGCGAACTCGGCCGCCGCTTGGCATCCCGGCTCGGCGCCCAGGAGCGGCTATCGATTCAAACACGCGCACTGCCCCCGATATTGCCCGGTGAGCGCGACGAGGTGGACCGTGCGCTGCGACTAGCGTTAGGAGGACATTTGTCTGCCGCGGTTCCGGCAACGGTCAGAGTGACTGTTTCGGCCGTCATCGCGCGACACGTCCTGGTGGCGGAGTTCCGGCGAGGAGAAGAGGTTTCAATCATGATGGCCGAGTACGATGCGCCCGTCGCGGTCCGGCGACCCGCGCTGGCTCGCGCGGTGCTGGAACGGTCACTCATGTGGGAGCAGGACGAGCAGATTTTGGATGCGACGATGGCTCGGCCGGAGGTGGGCGAATTGTTGGTTCTCGATACCGAACGCCTCACGTGGCGCGATCGCTCGGGACAGGTCACCCGGCAATTGCGAGTCCGGCGCGACGGCCAGGCGGCCTGGCCTCGCGATGTGCGGGGCAGGCTCTCTGTCTCCGGTGAGGGCGTGCGGGTCTGGCTGCCGGGCTGGGAATGCCGTGCCGGCAACAATAACGATGACGGGCATTGTGCGGCCGGGACGACCGCCTGGCCGCTGGCGCCGCAATTCCAGGCCGCCTTGGCGGGTTCCAATGACTTTTCCAGCGGAGGTAAGGATCGCTTTTTCGGAGCGGCTCGCGTGACTGCCAGCGCCGTGGTTTTGGCCGGCGTGGACGGCCGATTGAGATGGAGCGAAGCCGGCGCCGTTCGCGAGCTCGACGCCTCGGTGGGGAGTGAGATGGTCTCGCTGACGAACCCGTGTGATGGGAGTTCGGTGTTGGTTGCTTCCAGTAAAGATGGGCAGGCTCTGGGAGTGTTTGACGTGTCGACGCGCGGGGTTCGCGCAGCGGGAGAGGGCATGGCGCTGCCCGGAACGCTCAGCGCGCTTTGGCCCGCGGACGGAGAGGGAGCGGCGACGGCGGTGGTGCGCACCGCGGCCGGAAGATATGCGGCGTATCGCCTTCTTGCGAGCTGCAGCCGCTAGTCTCGGTTCGGCCGCTGCGTGGCCCGCCGGGGCGCAACGTTCCCGCTACGGCGGCACCCTGATAGTAGAGACACGCGCCCGCGCGGCGGTTCTTGACCCGAGCGAAACTTCCATCGACCTCCGGCGCTTGGCGGCGACGGTGTTTGAAGGCCTGGTGGGCCGCGACGAGATGGGTACGGTGCGCCCCCAGTTGGCCACCGCCTGGTCTCACGAGCCGCAGCGCCGGCGATGGCGGTTTATCCTGCGACCGCAGGTCAAGGCTCACGACGGCTCGACGATCGCTCCTGCGCAAATTGCCGGCGCGCTCTCCGGATTGCTTTCGCCGCGCATTGTTTCGGCGGCGGCCGACAGCGTGTTCATCCAGTGCGAACAACTCGAGCCCGGCTTGGTTGAGGACTTGGCCGAGCCTGGTTTTCGTCTCGCCTGGAAGAACGGCGGTGGAGCGCGGATCGGCACCGGCCCTTTTCGAATCGTTGAATGGCTGGCAGGGCAGCGCGGCGTGTTGGCGGCACACGAGACACACTGGCAGGGGCGCCCGTACCTTGACGCGATCGAAGTGCGCATGGGACGCACCCTGCGCGACCAGCTCTTCGATTTTGAAGGCGGCCGCGCCGACGTGGTGGAACTGTCGCCAACCGACAGCCGCAGACAGAGCGGGCAATCCGGCCGCGGGGTGTGGAACTCGGCCCCGCTCGATCTGGTGGCTCTGGTGTTCGTACGCAGCCGGCCCGATGTGCAGGAGGAGCGGGTGCGGCGCGGCATCGCCCTGGCGATTGATCGAGGCCCGATTGCGCAAGTGCTGTTGCAGCGCCTGGGCGAGCCGGCCGGGTCCTTCCTGCCGCAGCGCGTCTCCGGCTATGGCTTCCTCTTCGGCATGGATCGCGACGTGGATCGGGCGCGCCAGCAACTCACGCCACCGCCTCCTCCGTTGGTGCTCGGCTACGATGCCGCTGAGCCATCGCTGCGCCTCATTGCCGAGCGCATCGCTCTGAATGCGCGCGATGCCGGTGTGACGTTGAAGCCCAGTTCCACCGGCACTTCGGACCTGGTGTTGACGCGCGTGCCGGCGCTGGCGACCGAACCGGGCCTGGCGCTGAGCGAGTATGGCCGTGGTTTGCAGATGCCGCTGCCCGCCTTTGGCCGCTCACGCGAGGAGGTGCTCCAAGCCGAGCGGAAGAGCCTCACCGGCGGCTGGGTGGTGCCGCTCTTTCACGTGCCTTCCACCTATGGCGTACGGACTCGCGTACGCAACTGGGTGAAGCCGGGAGCGGTCTGGTGGCGGCTCGATGAAGCGTAGCTTGAGGTTGAGCGATGAGTTTCCGCACGAGGCTGATTCTGTTTTTTGGATTGACCGTGGCCGCCGTGACGATCCTGCTGAATTCGGTGACTTCGGAAATCACGCGCCGCGCCTTTGAGCGCGTGGATGAAGAGCGTACCCGCGCCACGGTGTCGCAGTTCCGGCGTGAGTACGCGTCGAGAAGCCGGGAAGTCATCCGGCGCGTTGAGGCGATGGCGGCCTCCGATGGCGTGGCGCGCCTGGCGGCCGACATGACGCGGCCCGGCGCGGACCCCGCCCCTTACATCGAACAAGCCGCCACGCTCGCCCGCGAACAGGACCTGGAAATCGTGGAGATTGTCGGCCCTGACGCCGCGATCATTTCTTCGGCCCACTACCCGGCGCGCTTCGGCTACAAGAAGGAATGGGTGACCAGTCAGGCGAATTGGAAGGCGCTCGGAGCTTTTGTGGAGATTGAGGAACTGCCGGATTCCCCGGCGGTGGCGCTCCTGGCCGTGCGTCCGGTGGCGGCCGCCGCCGGAGGCAGTGTTTACCTGGTAGGCGGCCAGCGGCTCGACAAAGATTTTCTCGATGCACTGGCCACGCCGCGCGGCATGAAGGCTGTCCTCTATCGCGAAGCGGCCGGTTCTTCGACAGTGGCTGGGAGCCGGGAAGTGGCCGGGCTCGTGGAAAGAATTCGCCGGAGCGGCCAAGAGGCCGGGATCACGATTGCCACCGGTTTTGCTCCGCCGCAGACCGTGCATGGAATCCCGCTTCACGGCCGGTCTGGCGCTATGCTCGGCGTGCTGTTGCTGACCAGCATTCGCGACGAGATGTGGAGCCTCACCTGGTTCATACGCTTGGTGGGATTGATTGGAGCCGTCGTCGGCATCGTGCTGGGCGTCAGTTTCGCCTGGTGGGTAACGGCTCGGCTGACGCGGCCGGTGCGGGATCTGGCGGCGGGAGCCCGGCAAGTGGCGGCGGGCAACTGGAACGTGACGGTGCCGGTGGAGTCCAGCGACGAAATCGGCGACCTCGGACGCGCGTTCAATCAGATGACGCATCAACTGGTGGATCAGCGCGGGCGGCTGGTGCAAGTGGAGCGCGTGGCGGCGTGGCGGGAACTGGCCCGGCGCTTGGCCCATGAGTTAAAGAATCCGCTGTTCCCTCTGCAACTGACGGTGGAAAACCTCCAGCGCGCCAAAGATAAACATCCCGAGCAATTCGAGGAGGTGTTTCGCGAAAGCACCGCGACGCTGCTGGCCGAGCTCTCGCAACTCAAATCGATTATCGGGCGCTTTAGCGATTTTGCGCGGATGCCCACGCCGCACATGGAACGAGTTAATCTCAGCGAGTTCCTGCCGCCCATTTTGAAACTGTTTGAACCGCAGTGGCAGGCGCCCGGGCAACCGGCTATCGAGGGCCGCCTCGAACTCGCCGAGGCCGGGCTCTCGCTCGATGCCGATCCGGAGCAGTTGTCGCGCGCGCTTCGCAACTTGATACTCAACGCCATGGACGCCTTGCCGGAGGGCGGGAGCATCATCGTGCGGGCACACCGCTCCGACGGGGAAATTGCGATTGAGGTGAGCGATACGGGAGCGGGCCTGTCCAAGGAAGAGTGCGAGCGGCTGTTCACGCCCTACTACACCACCAAACACCACGGCACCGGCCTGGGGCTCGCCATTGTCCAATCGGTGGTGAGCGACCATGGAGGCAGAATCACCGTCGAAAGCGAGCCCGGTAAAGGTGTTACCTTCCGAATTGTTCTGCCGGCCGCGGTCTGACACATTTATATGGCTCATCTCCTCATCGTTGACGACGACGCCAATACACTGGCCTCACTGGCGCGCGCGTTCCGGCTTTCCGGGCACGAGGCTACCGTGTGCGACAACGCCGCGCGGGCTATTGAACTGGCCCGGGCCGGCACTTTCGACATGATTCTTTCCGATGTCGTGATGCCGGGCAAAGACGGCCTGACGCTGCTTGAAGAACTGCGCGCGCTCAACATCTCACTGCCGGTGATAATGATCTCGGGCCAAGCCACGGTGGAAATGGCGGTGCGGGCTACGCGGCTCGGCGCGATCGATTTCCTCGAGAAGCCGCTGTCCACCGACAAACTGCTGCTGACGGTGGAGAACGGTCTGCGCCTCACGCGCCTCGAGAAAGAAAATCGTGAGCTGCGGCAGCGCGTGGGCGGGCAGCATGAGATGGTCTGGTCCAGCGAACCGATGCGCCGCATGATGCTGCAACTGGAGCGGGTGGCGCAAAGCGAAACACGAGTCTGTATTCTGGGCGAGACCGGTACCGGCAAGGAACTCATCGCGCGCGCCATTCACGAACGCAGCGGCCGCGCCAAGGGCCCCTTTGTGACGCTCAACTGCGCCGCAGTGCCGGCCGATCTGATTGAGTCTGAGTTATTCGGCCATGAGAAGGGCGCTTTCACGGGCGCCGCCGCCAGACACGCGGGTAAGTTTGAGCAGGCGCACCAAGGCACGCTGTTTCTGGATGAGATCGGAGACATGCCGCTGGGCATGCAGGCCAAGCTGTTGCGCGTATTACAGGAAGGCGAATTGGAAAGAGTGGGCGGAGACAAGCCGATTCCTGTGAATGTCCGCGTGGTGGTGGCCACTCATCGCGATCTTGACGAGCTGGTAGGGGCCGGACAATTCCGCCAGGATTTGTATCATCGCGTGTATGTGTTCCCCTTGCGGCTGCCTGCTTTGCGCGAGCGGCCCGGCGACATCCCGGTGCTGCTGGAGCACTTCGCGCGCCAAATTGCCAGTCAGAATGGGTGGAAGCCCAGATCGATTGACGCCGGCGCGGTGCGTTTGCTCGAGGCCTATCCTTGGCCCGGCAATGTCCGCGAGCTCCGCAATGTGGTGGAAAGGTTGCTGTTGCTGGCCGATGGTGAGGTGGACGAAGGCTCGGTGCGCCAGGCCCTGCCGCAGTCGGCCGCCGCTGGTTCGTCGGCCCGGGATGCCACCACCGGGGGAGGCTCGTTGGCTGACCGCGTGGAGGCATTCGAGCGCGAAACACTCGTGGCCGAATTGCGGCGTCATCAGTGCCGGATGACTGAGGCGGCCCGGGCGCTGGGACTCGAACGCAGTCATCTTTATAAAAAATGCCAGCAGCTTTCGATTGACATTCAGGCCCTTAAGCTGGAGTCAGGCGGGTAACGCGAAAAACGCTACAGCATCCGCTTTGACATTGCGCATCTGACCTGTCAGTATATTTTGGAGCACCGAAAGTTGTCCCGAGACCGGCCCAGTTCGAGCGTTCATGATCGAGTTAGCTCTCCGTCCAGTCCCGCCCAGCCTGACCGCCTCCGCTTTTGGTTGTTTCGCCAAGTGCTCCGGCCCATTTGCCGGTTTAGGATAGGAGATTAAAAGTCAATGAGGCTGTACGTAGGCAACCTGCCTTTTAAGGCAACTGAAGCGGACCTGGAGAGCTTTTTCTCCCAGGCCGGCGTTTCTGTGAACCAGATCAGCATGATGCGCGACAAGTTCTCCGGGGAAGCCCGGGGCTTCGGCTTCGTAGATGTGCCGGATTCCGACGGCGAGACCGTGGTGCGCACCTGCAACGGGAAGGAGTTTATGGGACGAGCGTTGGTGATCAACGAAGCACGCCCCATGACGCCGGGTGGCCCGGGTGGTGGTGGAAATCGCGGTGGCGGTGGCGCTGGTGCTGGCGGTGAACGTCGCGGCGGCTTCGGCGGCGGCCGGCGCGAGGGCGGCGGCGGTAGTGGTGGCGGCAACCGGGATCGCGGATCTCGATACTGAGATCCAGGCTAGATCACGTCTGCAAAGGTTTTGCGCAGTCTCCAGAACCAGGCGTGCCCGGTCAGGAAAACCGCGAGTGAGACGGCCCACAGCAGGCTCAGGGGCAGCCAATGGGGCGCCACGCCCTGCACCAGCACAGCGCGATAGCTCTCCACCAACGTGAACATCGGGTTAAGCTTCAAGGCCGGCAGCGCCCAGGCCGGCAACGATTCGGTGGGATAGCAGATGGGTGTCAGGAAGAATCCAATGGTGAGAAAAAAGCCGATCACCTGTCCCAGATCGCGCAGATAGACGCCCAGCGCCGACAACGTCCATGAGACGCCCAGCGTGAGCATGAGTTGGGGAATCAGGAGCATGGGCAGCCAGAGCAGCGTCAGTGGCGGTGTCCCCCGCGTGACAATCAACAGAGCCAGGAACACCAGCAGCGCAAAGGCCTGCGTCACCAGCCCGGCCGACGCTTGAATCACCTGGATCGTCTCTACGGGAAACAGCAGCTTCTTGATAAAGTTCCGATGCTCGAGCATGGAAGATGGCGCCCGGCCCACGGCTTCTGAAAACGGCAGCCAGGGTAGCATCCCCGCCAGGAAATTGAGCACGTATCCGGATTGCGAGGTATCGCCCCCGAACCGCGAACGCAGCACGATGCCAAAAACAAAATAGTACGTGAGCATCAGCAACAAGGGATGCAAGATGGTCCACGCGGCGTCGCCGAAGGAGCCGCGGTAGCGGGCGGTAATCTCGCGGCGCACCATCGAGGAGATCAGCCGGCGATGGCTCCAGATGGTGTGCCATGGCTGGAGCAGGGCGATGCGAAGCTGGCGAGGACGCTGGCGGCGGCGGAGGTCCGAGAGTGTGGTCACTTCGGCGGAATCCATCGTCGCCTTACCGCGGCCGTCTACATGCGCCTCGATCAACACAAACGGCCAGTGCTGCTGGTAGAACCAGCCGTGCGGTTCGTTGAGGGCTGACAGATAGACGCGATAGCGCCCCGGCTCGGCAGGCAGTTCAACGGGAAGAGCACTCACGGCGTACGTATCGCCCGGGCCCATTTCGCGCTCGACCGGGCGCCACTCGCCTTCGGTGAGAAACGCGCTCGAATCGGGATCGTACAGTTGCCACCCCAAGGCCAGTTTCTGCGCCGAGGTCCACCGCTCCCGCCCCCGGTTCTCAAGCACAAAGCCGATGTGCAGTACTGCCCCATCGACACGGACCTCGAGATCGCGATAGCCGGCGCTCATCGTAGTAACCGAAGAACCGCTCCCTGGCGGTCACGGCTCAGCACCGAATCTCGTTGGAGATCTTGATTCATCACAGGCCTTAACTGTAGAGCCAGTCCGGCCAGCGGTGCCGCACCGGGCCGGTCTTGACGCCGACGGCATAGATGCCATCGTCCCGCAAATCGCGCGGCAGCTGGTGGCGGGCCATCAGATTGTCCACCCAGATGAGTTCCGGCTTCGGCGCATCCCTGAACGGCCCCGTTTCCAGGCGCTCAACCGCAAATCCAGCTTCGTAAAGCAGCATATGGATTTCCTTGGGTGTGTACTCGCGGTTGTGCCGTGCTTCCACCTCTTCTTTGTCCTGCCTGGGCCGGATATAGGCGGGAAAGAACCCGGGATGATAGCCCTGCAGGATGGCCGAGATGGCGCGCAGCGAACCGATGTTAGGCGTCGTGAGCACCAGCCGTCCGCCTTCCTGGAGAATGCGGTTTATCTCACACATCATGTGCATGGGGTCCGAGGGCAGATGTTCAAGTAGTTCGCAACAGAGCACGGTGGCAAAGTGGCGATCCGGATAGGGGAAAGGGTCTTTCTCGGCGTCGAATAAATCCACGTCGCATTCAAAGATCTCACCATTGGCCGAGACACAACTCTTGTGATCGGTGCGGCCGGCTGGACCGTAGTAGCAGCCGCGCACTTCGCCGTAACCTAATCTGGTGCGGAGCGACGGCGTGATCTGCATATACGCGCCCATCTCGAGAATCCGGTCAGCCGGGTGGGCGGCCGCCGGCGTCATCGAGAGAGTTTTCTCCAGCCGGTCGATATGCGTTTCGACATAACTAGCGTCGCCCGATGCCGGCTCTGACCAGCCGCGAATATAGGATGGCTCAACCGATACCGCCGCCGGGGGCAGCGCCTCAGGGGGCACGATTTCCGGCTGCCGCCATTCACGGCCCTGCACCACGGCGTCGAGGAACGAGGCGTAAAGTTCGGCCGATCGATCCCAGCTACACGCGCTGGCCACCCACTGGCGCGCGTGCTCTCCGAGCGCCGAAGCCAAGTCAGCCCGCTCGACCAGGAGCGAAAGGTACCGCGTCAGGACCTCTTCTTCGGTGGCATCCACCGGCACTTTCAGGCAGACCTCGTCCGGAAATTCCCGAAATGCGCCCACGTCGGAAACAATCACGGCTTTTCCCAGGCCGAGTGCGCGCAGCAGTGTCCCGGAAGTTTCACCGACGGTGGGATGGCGAAGATTAAGAACGATGTCGCACGCCGCCAGGTAGCCGGTGAAGTCTTCAATCGCGTCCGCGCGGCCGACGAGGCGTACGTGGGAGCCGAGATCGAGCGACGCAATCAGATCATCGACGCGGAAATCGGGATGCGGCTCACCGACGAGAATCATCTTGGCGCGCGGCTGGCGCTTGACCACGCGGCGGAAGGCGCGCAGCGATTCGGCAATGCGCTTGTACGGTTTCAGATGACCGAACGTTCCCACCAGTGGCGTGTCGGCGTCCAGCCCGAGGCGGCTTCGAAACGCCATCCGGTCAACCTGGGGAATCCAGGCGCCGTGAGGAATGCGGGCGGCCGGTCCGGTGTAACCAGCCTGCCGGGCTCGCTCAATCACGAAATCGCTGTGGGCGATCAGGCCGCGCGCGTTGGCCATGAGGCGGCGGAGCATCGGCACCCGGTTATAGTCCGGCCCTACCTCGAGCGCCCGCACCCGTTGAGCGTAAGCTAACGCTTCGGCGCCTCCCTCGAATTCGACCTCACGCTCATAGCGGTCCCAATCGTTGCATTTGATCGTGGCGGCCGCCACCAGATGATGGAGGTTTGCCTCGTGCAACACGACAACGCCAGGGTGACGCAACGCCGTCTCATAGGCCTCAATGTGGTCCGGGTTGTTGCCCACCTGATACAGCGCGACGTCGTGAGCGGCGGGATCAAACGCTCGTCCGTCTCCTGTGAAATACTCCAGCTGACCGAAGGCCGCGAGCGAGGAGCCGAGGGCCGCTGCATAGTCCGCGATGCCGCTGACCGCCGGAGGCATGGGTGAGAAGAATGCCACCCGCATGGCTGTCAGGGCACAAGCTCCATGGAAAAACTTCCCATGGCAAATTGCGAACGGATCACCAGCGGCGTGCGCGTGGCGTCGCGCGCAAAGGAGATGTCGAAGGTGGTGGTCGAGGCCGGCCCTTTGAGTGAGACCGTGATGCGATCTGCCTCCACGCGCGAGTCGCCCAATTTCACCTGATGGGTGCCGACAAACTTCAAGGCCGCCTGATAGGCAGAGCCGAAGTAGATGGTTTGCGCCGGCGGGATGCGTCCTTGCGCCAGTTCCTTCCTCAGGAAAAAGAGAAAAGCGAGGGCGTCTTTGGCGCACGGAGCGATGGCGCTCTCAGATTTGCCGCCCTTGGACGTCTCGCGCTTCATCACCTTCTTGTCGGCATCGAACACCGACTTTTCGTTGGTCACGCGCGCCCCGTGGGTGGACTCCTTTTCAAAGCTCACCGAGCAGAGTCCGTCGCCGTCAACGCGCGAGCGAAATTCGTCGCGGATGGGATAGCCGGGAATCGCCGCCTCCAGTTTGAGCGCGAAGTCCCAGTAGTGGCCGGTAGAGACGGCCGAAATCGAGCCTTCACCCAAGCTCAGCCCGCTGGGCCAGTTGATTGAATACGCCAAGCTCTCTTTTTGCTGCGCCGAAGCGCTCAAGGCCAGGGCGGCGAAAATCGCTAGGAAGCGTCGCACCACTCTTAGCGGCGTGCGGCGGCAGACGTCTCAACGCCAGCGCCGGCTCTCCTTCCCATCAGGCGATTCTGGCTCGCCACTTCATAGTAGACCTCGAGTGTTTTGGCGGCGGCATCCTTCCATTGAAAACCGTGGGCCCGCTGTATCCCGAGACGTTCCATGCGCCCGCGGAGTTCGGGGTCGAGAAGTAGATCCCGCATGGCGCGCGTCATCTCCTCGCCGGAGGAAGGATCGAAAGTGATCCCGGCGCCATCGGCCACCTCCACCGTAGCCGTCTTATTGGAGCAGGCTACGGCACGGCCGCACGCCATGGCTTCCAGAATGGGCAAGCCAAACCCCTCGTAGAAGGAAGGGAAAACAAAGACGTCACAGCCGCCATAGAGGGTTAGTAACTCTTCCTCTTTCACAAAGCCGGTACAGTGGATTCGATCGGCCGCCGCCGAGCGTCGCACTGCTTCATGCACGCGTTCGGCAAACCAACTATCCTGACCCGTCAGGACGAGATGATGCGGCAGTTCGGGCCGTTCGCGCAGCAACTGCTCAAAGGCGGCGATCAGGCCCACTTGGTTTTTGCGGGGCTGCAGATCGCCCACCATGAGGAGGTATGGGCCGTTGACCCCAAAGCGCCGGGCCACCTGCGCACGGGCGGTTTCGCGCGCCAGGGGGCGAAAGATCGAGCTGACAGCATTGGGGACTACCGTGATCTTGTCCGGATCGACGCCGTACACTTTCTGAATCTGCCGAGCCGAGAATTCACTGGGCGTCAGAATGCGTTCGGCGCGCTGCACGGTCCGCCGCACGGTGACTTTGAGTTGCCAAACGCGGGCGGCGCGGAAGTATTCGGGGTGCTCCAGAAAGCTGACGTCGTGAACGCTCACGACGATCGGGCTGGGGCAATTGAGCGGCGCCGTATATTGAACGTGAATCAGATCGGGCTTGTCCTCGCGGAGGCGGCGCGACAGTTCCCAACCTAGTCTTACAAATGGATTGGGAGAAACCTGTTTGGTCGCAAACCTCTCCGGCACCGCTTGGGTGGCGTTCGGTTGCGAGATATAGGCGATGAAGTCCGATTCGCGGTCGAGCGAGTCAAAACCCCGCAGGAGGTTGCGAATATAAACTTCGTTCCCCGTTAAGTTGCGCCCGATTGCGTGGGCGTCTACAGAAAAACGCATCGGCGTTCCTATCAGTATAGTCAAATCCCGAGGCCGGACAATAGCTTCCAACCGGCCTCCCAGGTAAATCCCATGTTAAATACGTTTCGGCCCGCAGCGGCCAGCTTTACTCTTTCCTGTTCGTTCGCTAACAAAGAAGACACCTTGGCCGCGAAACCGTCGGCGGTGTCCGCAATGGCGATCGCCTCAGATGGCAGACCCTCGGCGCCGAGCGAGGTGGAGACGACCGGCGTTCCAGCCGCCCACGCTTCCAAAATCTTGATCCGGGTGCCGCTGCCGGAGCGAATCGGAACGACGGCGACGAGCGATGCGGCAATTTCAGGGAGGGCCTCGGCTACTTCCCCGGTGCAGCGTACTCGCCCGGACGGCAGCACTTGGCGGACCGCTTCCGGCCGCCTTCCCACTAACACCCACTCCAGACCGGGATGATGGCGCTGCAGTTGCGGCCAGATTTCTTCACCAAACCATTTTACCGCTGAAATGTTTGGCTGGTATTCCAGATTCGCTGAAAAGACGATCTGCGGCCTCCGCGCTACTTCACGGGCCGGCACAGCCGGAATCGTATTTGGATAGATGACGGCATGTTCCAATCCAGGCTGCCGTTGTTCCCGCGCTGAAGTAACCATGACGGTATCGAATTGCGACAACCACCTCCCCTCTAATCGGCGGGCCGCCGCCGCGAATCGCCGATGAGCGTGCGCCAGCGGCCAGGGTTCCTGGGCCGCCATCCGCTCATGCCACTCCGATTCGATATTGTGCAGATCGAGCACCAGCCGGCCGGCGTGAGGGCGGACTAAACCGGCAAACGGAGAGCACCAGAAATGTTCTATGACCGCGACGTCGTAGTGGCGTCCGTTCAACCACTCCGTCAGCCGCGAGCCGGCCGGACTGGCGCAGAAGCGATCCACCAGCGGCGGAATTCCTTTCACATACCGCCAGCCATTTCGCCACGTTCTAGACGCGGTGCTTCGAGGATGAACGGCCAGCCGAATCAGCAGCGAGTCATTCACCAAGCCCGGTGGCAGCGCCAGGCGCGGATCGGGCCGCGTCTCTTCACTGAAGAACACGGCATCGAGGGCATAGTTGCGCGCCAGATACTGAAGAACGGCCGCGCTGCGAAAGGCTCCACCACCGTATAACGGATAAGGTGGTTCGGGGCAGAGAATTAACGCCCGTGGCGGCAAATAGCCTCCTCATAGATGCTGCGGGTAAGACGGGCCGAGCCGGTCCAGGTAAACTCCGCGGCGCGGATCAGCCCTCGTTGTTTCAGATCCTGGCGTTGCCCGGTGGCCGCCACGATCGCCTCGATCCAAGCCCGCGGATCGGTGGCGTCACAATGCAGAGCGGCTCCGCCGGCAACTTCAAGTAACGCCGCGTCCCGCGAAGTAATCACGGGCGTGCCGCAAGCCATCGCTTCCAGCAGGGGCAAGCCGAACCCTTCGTAGTGAGACGGAAACAAGAAGGCAGCCGCCCGGGAATAGAGTGCCGGCAACTCGGCCTCTGCAACCGCGCCGAGATAGCGAACGCCAGGCTTAGGCCGCCACTCGCCTCGGCCCACGACCCAAAGCTCCAGGCCGGCGGCACGGGCCGCGGTAATAGCGATCTCGATGTTCTTCCTGCGCCCCTGCGTACCCACGGTGAGAAGATAGCGTGGGCGATCGTGGCCATCGCCTTCAGAAAAGGGCCGGAAGCACGCTGCCACGCCATGCGGCACGGCGACAACTCTGTCTGAAGCCAGCCCAAAATGCTTTATCGCCTCGTGACGGATGGCCTTGGTGGGGGTGATCACCATCGTCGCCAAACCCAGCCGCAGCAGCCACGGCGTGCGCCGGCGAACACGGCTGGAGGTTTCCCCGCGCCACTCTTCGCGCCAAGGGGAGAGATCATGCAGGGTCATCACGGCCGGTGACAGCGGCAAGTAGGGCACCGCGAAATCAGTCCCGTGAAACAGCGAAAAGCCGTGGCCGCGCAGCACTCGCGGCAAACCGGTGGACCACCATCGCCCCGGCTCTGGCGCCATCAACTCGAAGCGGTCCTCTGGAAAAGTTTCGGTCAACGCCGCGTGCAGTTGCGTGGTGTAGCGCTGGATGCCACCGTTGGCGATGGTGAGGGGCGTGGCGTCCAGGGCGACCTTCATGCAGGAATGCTCTGAGCGAGAAACGCCAGCACGGCCGGGCGCGACGGCTGCCAACCTAGTTCCCGGCCTGCGCGAGTGCTGCCGGCGCGTTGGTCCAGCAGCAGCAAGCCGGCCACTGTACCCAATTCGGCGCGGGCTTCTTCCGGCGTGGCGCGCCGCCTCGCTCCACAAGCGCACGCGAGGTCTTTGAACGTCACGCTCGGTCCGTCGGCTGCGATGTACAAAGATCCGGCGGGGGCGCTCTCGAAGGCCAGCACGTAGAGTTCGGCGAGGTCGTCGACATGGATGAAGCTCCACAGGTTGCCGCCGTCGCCGATCAACGGGAGCGTGCCTTCGGCCAATTGCGCTAGTAGCCCACCA
>JAYTKJ010000072.1:0-6618 GCA_043730365.1 Acidobacteriota bacterium
GTCGCCCGCCACTTCGCGATTCTCCGGCGTATCCAGATACAGCGTCAGCGCCCCGCGGCCCATCGATTCAATCAGCGCCGGATGCGTGCCGCCCACCTCGGTCGCATGGATATAGGCGAACGAATGCGACGTCAACTCGCGGTACCCCTCGCCATAAACGCCGCCCGGCATCACCACGCGCGGGTCTCGCGTATCCCGCACTCGCGCGATGTACTCGGCCGCATAGGGCGCGTCCCCGATCAGCGCCAGCTTCATGTCCGTCTCCGTCACCTGCTCGAAAGCCTCGCGCACCAGCAGTCCGTTATTCTCCGGCTCCATGCGCGAGACATATAGAAAGTACCGCCCGGTCGCGAGCCCCAGCTTGTCCAGCACCGCGGTCGAATCCACCCGCGCCGGATCCGCGCCATAAGGGATGAACGTAGACGCCGCGCCGTACCGCTTGCGAAAATACTCCTGGATCTGCACCGCGTCGCTGATAATCGCATTCGGGCAAATCGTTGACAACCGCTCGCCCAGCATGTACCACCACTGCCCCAGCTTGTTCCACTTCTTGCGATTGCGCTCCAGCCCATCCACGTTGAGCGCCACCGGCACGCCCACCAGGCGTGGCATCCACGTGAAGATCGCATTGGCCGCGTTGCAGTAGAGCGCCACCTCCACCGGGCGATGCCACACCAGATGGAGCGTCGAAAGAAACGTGTGCGCCACCGTGTCCAGATACTTGTGGCGAATGGTAGGAAGCGTCACCAGGTCGACGCCACGAAATTGCGGCTCGGGATGACGCTGCCGGCAGTAAACAGTGACGCGATGGCCGCGCTCCACCAACCGCGTGGAGAGTTCCTCGGCAAAGGTCTCAAAGCCGCCGTAGCTAGCGGGGATGCCGCGCGTGCCGACGATGGCGATGCGCATTTCGGGAAGGCTGCTTTATCTCAAACGATTGCCAGCCGTCGACGACGCGCCGCGATAGCGTGCCAGCACGCGCGTGCCAATCTTGGCGCCCAGCTTCGGCGCCGGAAAAGCCACGGGCTGGTAGGAAAACCAAGCCTGCATGTACTCATCCGTTACCCGGCGGCGCGCCATGATCTGGCGCCGCTTCCCGAGAAAGCGGCTGAAGTTGCGAATCAGAAACGGGAAAGCCTTGAGTGAACTGTGTTCGTGAAAAAGGCAAGCGGTCAGCACAATGGCGTCGCGAAACGTGATCGACAGCGCGTTGCGCCAGTACAATCCCGGTGTGATGTTCTTGATCCGCATCAGGAACCGGTTCTTCACCGAGTGCATGTTGATCTCGGCGGGCAACGCTCGGCGGTTGCCCGGTAGTACGCTGCGCACGTGATACCCCCGCGCGTGGGGGGTGTACAGGCACTTCCAACCCAGTAGTTGCGCGCGCCAGGCAACGTCGGCGTCCTCACGGTACACAAAGAAATCGTTGTCAAAAAACTCGCCGTCGATGGCCACGTCCTGAATCATCTTGCGCCGATAAAGCGCGGCCGCAGCCGTAGCCCCGAAGACATATTCCGGCTTAAGGTAGTGGCCGTTGTCAACTTCCTGGCTCCCGCGGTCCAAGTGCCTCAGCATGGGATTAAAGAAGATGCCGGTGGAGTCCACCCGCTGCTCGTCGGGAATCTCAAAATTCGATTTCAGCGTCAGCAATTTCCCGCATACCGTGCCGATGCGCTTATCGGTGGGAGCGGCCGCCATCAGCGCCGAAACGAAATCCTCTTCCAGCAGCACGTCGGGATTGAGCGTGAGCACCCAATCGCCGCTCGACAATCCGATCGCCTGATTCTGCGCCGCCGCAAACCCGATGTTTTCTTCGTTATAGACAATCTCGCACCGGTCCTCGAACTGGTCGAGAATATCCTCGGTGCCATCGTTGGAGGCGTTGTCGATGACCACGATCTCCAGGTTCGGGTAGTCTTGCGCGAGAACCGATTCAAGGCAGCGCCGGATGAAGCGCCCACTGTTGTAGGTGATCAATGTCACCGAAACCAAGTCATTTGCCATGCGAGAGATTGTCAATTTCGCTTTCTTATCGTTTATCCCCGTCAACGGTCGACGCCAACCGCCCGTGAACCACATAGGCCCACGCCAGTCCGGCCACGCCTCCCGTTTGCCGGCTTCCCCTCGTCGTCCAACTTGCCAGCCAACGGACCATCGAGCCCACCAATACTGACCCTGCCACACAGCGAACCACGAGGTCCGACTGAAAGTTCGCGGCAGAGTATCTCAAGAGATTACCATACCAAAACTGTTGACGGCGCGAGGGTTGCAGGGTTTGTATCGAATGTCCTCCGGCGTGAACCGCGCAAGCCGATGCTTCATACCAAATCTCATATCCCGCCTGCGACGCTCGCCGCAGGAAATCCACGTCTTCAAACCACAGCGGATGATAACGTTCGTCGAAACCCTGCAACTCATCCCAGACGCTGCGCCTAAACATCAGGAAAGCCCCGGCCGGCTGCTCCGTTTTTTGGCTTACGGTCAGATCCGTTCCCACCGCTCGATACTGTTTGTTCACCGGATTGCCAGGCCAAATGCGATTGATCCCCAGGGATTCAAAGATTAGCGCCATCGGCGACGGGAAGCGCCGGATCGCAAACCCGGCCTGATCCTTGCCGCCCTCGTCCAACAGCCGCCCGCCCACTGCCCCCACTTTGGGGTCACGCGTCCGCTCCACCATCGCATCAAGCGGGGTTATCAGCCTGGCGTCCGGGTTCAGAAGAAGGATACAGTCGGTTTCCAGCGCCCGCACACCCTGATTTACCGCGCCAGCAAAGCCTCGGTTGCCTGTGTTGGCAATGAGTTGCACAGGATATCGGCGCGCAATCTCGCAGGTCGAGTCCGACGAGAGATTGTCCACCACCGTGACGTGAGGGCTCCGCTCCAATGCCGATTCAAGGCACGGGGCCAAATAGCCCGCCGAATTGTAAGTCACTACCACGATGCCAGGTTCTCCGCTGCGGAATGCCATTTCGCCCACGTCAGCTCAGCAGGAAGTAAAGCTTCCAATACGTATCGAATCCCGTGGCCTTTTGTAGCTCGCGGAGCTCTTTTTCCTGCTGACCGAGCACGGCCCGCAGCCGGTTCCGTTGCTCGTCTGTCAGATCCATAGGCTCGGTTAAGCCTGGCTGATCCGCAGCCTGACGATGCCCCCGCAGCCAAGCCAAAAACGCACCGTGCCGTAGGGCCAGCAACCCTAAGAGCAATTGTGCCACCAATGTCTTCTTGCTGCCCCCATACTTGCCTACCAGGACCCCGTGATTGCGGGCGATCAAACGTACCATCTCCGGGCTCCAGGCACCCAGCGTAGCGCTCCCGACGTGGTGGGAAACGGCCCGTGGCAGATAAACTCCAGTCACGCCATGGATTGCGCAACGTATCGATAAATCAACATCTTCCAGATACGACTCGAACCGTTCGTCCAGCAGCCCCACGGAGTCAAAAACTGGACGCCGGAAAACGGCAGCCGTGAGGGAGGTGGCGGCGACGTATCGCTCTCGATTCCAGATTGTGCCGTCGACACGGCCATGCCCGGCCCGCCAGGCGGCGAGGCCCAGGGAGATCAGGTCGAAGGTCCCATCCAGCCGGTCTCTCTGCCGCACTGAGAAGATTTTTCCTGTGGCAAATGACGCATCCTTAAACCGGCCGAGTCCATCGGCCATCTGGCTCAGCCAGTCTGGCGCCAACTCGAGATCGTTATTAAGGATCGCCACCAGCGGCGTGGACGTGCGCCGCAACCCCTCGTTGACGGCCGGTGCAAAGCCCCGATTCGACCCCAGCCGCACCACCTCAGCCCCGGCATCCTCGGCCGCGCCATCGGATTCGTCGCTCGACCCATTGTCGATCACCAGCACCCGCTCCGGCCGCAGCGTCTGCGCTCCCAGATCCTTCAGCACCCGCGTCAACCGAGCGCCGCCGTTCCAGTTGGGGATAACGACGGTGATCACGAGCCGAACCGCTGGCTCCCGCGCGCAAACCGCTTGCGCACCAGGAACCACAGGTTGTTGAAGCCGTCCGCCCAGGGGTTGAGTTTAATCTCTCCCAGACGCGACGAGTACATGATGGAGATCTCCTCAAACCGGATGCGCGAGTCCCGAATCGCCTCGATCTTGATCTCTTCGGAAAACGCCATGCTGTCGGATTCCAGCACCATGTCCTTCAGGATGGACCGCTTGAACACCCACATGCCGGACTGCGAATCGCGCACCCAGCGGAAGAACAGGATCGAAGTGGCAATCGACAGGATCAGGTTCCCGATCTTGTGCTTGAAGCTCATCGCCTCCCGGTCACGTACCGGAAAGCGCGAAGCGTTCAGGAAGTCCGCCTCCAAATGAAAAAACGCTTCCAGGAGATAGGAAATAGCGTCAGGTGGATAACTGTGATCGCCGTCCAGCGTCACAATGATGTCGCCGGTGGCCTGGCGGAATCCTGTCTTGTAGGACCGCCCGTAGCCGCGCACGCCCTCGCGAATCACCTTAGCGCCGTAGCTGCGGGCCACCTCCGACGTGCGGTCGGTGGATCCGTTATCCACAACGATCATCTCATCCACAAACTCCGGCAGGCGTTTGAGAACTGCTTCAATGCCCTGCTCCTCATTGAGACAGGGGCTGATCACCGTAATGCGCTGGCCTCGATACAAACTGCTATTGTACGAACCGAAGCCATGCCGTGCCGACTTTTTTCTCTCCCCCGGCGTCTTATCATTGAAATGATGCTGCCCAAGTGGTTCCTTGCCCTGATCGTGCCGATGTTCTTGCTGGCTGACCGGGCCGGGCTCACCCAGGTTCAGACCGTCTACCTCATGCCCATGGGCTACGGCCTCGATCAGTATCTGGCCAACCGGCTGACCAGCGAAAGCGTCTTCAACGTCGTGACTGACCCCAAGCGGGCAGACGCCGTCCTGACCGATCAGTTGGGAGGCGGCTTTGAGCGCCGGTTCGACGAGTTGTTCCGCCGCCCTGAGCCAGTTGCGGAGCATGCCCCACCGCCGCCGGAAAAGAAAGGGAAGGAGATGGACGCCGAGGCCATCGCTCAACTCAAGCTCACGTCGGGCCAGCCCCCGATCTCCTCGTTCTCTCGCGGCAAGGGCAACATCTTTCTCGTGGACATCAAAACGCGCCAAGTGTTGTGGTCACTCTACGAGCGGCCCAAGAAAATCCTGCCCGACGAATTGGACCGCACCTCGGGTCGAATCGTCCTGAGGCTGAAGAAAGATCTGGCGGGAAAACCCTGAGTGCCGTAGACTGCAAGTTGCTCCCGTACGCAGTCTTAAGTTTCCTCGCCGTCGTTTTGACCGGCTGTCTGTCGACGCCGGATGCCGCCCCCACCCCGTCCCGCGGCGCCAGCAAAGCCGGCGCTGCTGGGTTACCAGTGGTGTGGTGGTCCACCAGCGAATTAGGCATCACTCGCCTCGCCGGCATTGATGCCGAGTTAGCCAAGCCATTCGAAGGCAACCTCGTAGTTACCGACAAGGCCAAGGAAAAGGGTTTGATCCTGGACTGCGCCAGCGCTCGCACTCTGCAGACGCAAGGGTACAAGGCGCAGTATCCAAGAGACATCGCCGTGCTCGGCGTGCTGACCGCCAAGTGCCTGGCCCTCGAAGCGTTGAAAACGGCCCAGCCGGCGCGAACCAACTACATGCCCGTGAGTCCCTACGACGGCCGCGTCATCGACATGCTCCCGGCGGCACTGGCTCCGGCCGTGTCACCCGCGCAGCAGGCCGCTATTGATGCTGCCGGCCGAGGCGGTCAGCCCATCCGCATGGTGGAATCAACCGTGGCCTTCGTCGCCGCCCGCGGAGACGACGAAATCCTCCTCGGCGGCGAAGGCTGGCAGGAAACCCTGGTGCTGCTGGGCCGCGGCGACTTTGACGGGGACTCCAAACTGGACTGGCTCGTCCGCACGGACCTGGCCGTCCAGCGCGGCACCCATCGCGTCTCCCGGCTCTTCCTGCTCACGCGCGATTCCCCGGAAATGGTGATGCGCGTGATTCGCGAACTCAAGCCCGAGTAAAATCTCGCCGACGTCGATACCGAGTTTCAACAACTCGCCTTGAATACGAGGAGCACCCCAGGTCGCGGCCCAGGGATCTTCCACCTGCGGGAAAAAGGGCGGAAACCCTCCCATGCCCGGTATGACAGTCGCGGGCTTTGACGATCGGTGTGACGAAAAGCCAAACGGAGGAATCGTAGGATGGCAGACAAGCTCCAAGTTCTCATGCAGTTCGAGATTTGCGATAGGCACTTCTTTGTGTTCATTGTCTCCATCTCTTCCACAATGTAGAGTAAAAGCTGTGGAGATAACCACGGCCGCAGTTTGGGAGCATGCCGTTCGTGTTTTCGGCAACCAGCCAAAAGCGCAAAGGTGGCTGCACACCCGGCTGCCAGAACTTCAGGATCGAACACCAGATGAAGTTCTTAATGAAGACCCGCTCGCCGTTGAGGCCATCCTGGGACGTATCGAGGATGGCGTTTTCTCGCAGATGAAGCCCGAGTAAAGTCTCGCCGCTTTCGATAGGTAATGGAGGAAACCAATGAGTGAAGCGCTCGATTATGGACAGTTTGATCGCAACCGCGTCGAAAAGTTTCTTGCCGGTTTCATGCAGATTACCGGAGGTAA
>JAYTKJ010000073.1:0-3877 GCA_043730365.1 Acidobacteriota bacterium
CGCCGGTAGAGGAACGTTGACGAGCTCGCCGATTAACGCGGCAACAGGAGTACTAGTCACACCTCCGACAACATTGTTCGCGTCTATACGAACCCTCCCGGGGCTCGCGCTGCCAAAGCTTGGCTGGGCCCCTCCTCGCACATAAAGGTGTAGAGCACATCCGGCAATCAATGGTGCCTGCAGGTGGATGGCGCCGCCCGCACCGGCGCCCGATGCGGGGTTGGAGCCATAGCCACCATCTGCAGCGATCCAAAAACTACTACTGCACCCAGTCGCCGCGCCATTGGCATTGGCACCGGTGCCGAATACGATGTGGACATCGCTCACGATTCGTATCGCCCCTCCCCCGGCTCCGCCACCCGGCCCGAAATTCTGTCCGGCGAACGATCCGCCACTGCCCCCGCTGCCTCCAACGAGCGGCTGTAGCAAGGTGTTGCCATAACTCACCGAGGGCCCGGCCGACGCACACCAGGATGGCGTAGCGTTGGTGACGAATGCTCCCGGGCACCCGAAACTCGCCGCCTTGCCCCCACCAGGGCCCAGCCCCGGCATCGCGGCGCTGCTGCCCACTCGCGCCCCCGAACCGCCAGGAAAACCACCGGGCCCAGGCACACTCGGCCGCCGGACGGCCTCGTTGGAATCGCTGGGATGCCCTTCCTCTCCGGAGAAATTGAGGTTTCCTTGAAGATTGACAGCACCCGTGGCAAGAAACACGACCGGTCCGGGATGACGCATTTTGTTAGCCCGAAAATCCACTGCCAGAAAGTCACGGATGGTAATGGTCGTGAAATGATAGATGTTGTCGCCGTCGGCATCGAGGTTCAGCGCAACGGGATCGAAGGTTAGTCGACCATTGACCACCCCCGGCGTGTTCGCCCCCAGGTTGAGGGCACCGTCACTCCCATTCGACCCACTGCCGGACCATTGTGCCAGGCTAGCGCTGACACTAATCACAAGTAAGAAAATGTAGCGTTTCATAGATCTCTCTACCGTTCAGATTGAATTCCCGATTTACGCATCTCAACTCTCACCGGAGCGGCGCGGCCAAAGTCGAAAGCCACGCCTTCACGTTGTTCATTCGTTACACCGGCCATTACGAATCGCAAAGTCCGCACCCAAGAAGGAAGGTCCGGCCATCGCATAGTGCCGTCCTCGCCGGACCGCCCCGCCTCCTCATGCCACAGCGAGTTAGTGTCGAGGGGCCGTAACGGAGCTTTGCCTTGCGCCATGCTCAGGGCCACCTCTGGCGCGCCGACTGTCGCATAGTACGTCGCCACCAGCCGGTGCATTCCTGCCTTCAAGGCGAGGCGCTGTTCGGCCTCTTGAGAGCCGGAGCGGCCACCAGGGACGCTAAGCAAGTGTTCTCCGTCGACCTCCACCCGGACGCCCTCATGGCTCCGCACATGGAACCGGTACTCCGCATCCTCAGGGATTTCGAGCAGTCCCGAGAATCGGATCGCAAAATCCGGGGAGTACCGGGATCCGAAAGGATCTGGACCGAAGATGCCGTCGGGGTTCCGGAAGGTCAGGGAACTCACACGCGCGATCCGGTCCGGAGTTCGGCCCGTTAAGTCCGGCAGGCCACTAAGTGCGGTGGACGAGTCGAAATACTCGGCCCGCAGCCCGGGCAACAGCGTTGTGACGTTCCGGTTCCTCAAGGGGAGACCAACTTCATCAATCAGAGCGACCTGCACGGGAATGCTTGCCTCGTCCAAAATCGCCAGCAGGCGGTCAGAATGGGCCACGCGTACGCCACGTTCTCGCACAATCGCCCTGACCTGCAGCGTCGAGAGCCCCGCGGGCACCACAAAACCGGTCTCAAATGGCAAGGTCTCGACGACGCCGAGCGACGCGCCGTCCACCAGGAACTCGACGCTATCAACCTCCTGTCCCGCGCGCGGCTCATAGCCCAGCCATAGGGTTTCCCCCGCCGCGACGCTGCTTGGCAATTCCGAATCGGCCGTCGCCAAGAGTATTTCACGGCCCCGCTTGCGTCCTGTTTCGAACGCGCCGCCAGGCCGGTTCACTGTAGTCGAATTTGGCGGTCCTCCATTCCTAACCGATAGCAATGCCGAGGCGAGTTGATTCAACCCCGGCGGCAACGTCGTGGGGGGCGGTGGGCCATTCCAAACCGATATCAGGCCGGAAACGGCCTCGCTCAAGCCGGGTTGTGGCCCTGATAGAAAACCATTCCGGACGGACACCAGCGAGCTGACGGCTTCACTCGGAGACGGAGGAGTTCCTCCTCCATTCCGGACGGATACCAGCGAACTCACGGCTTCACTCGGAGGCGGGGGAGTTCCTCCTCCATTCCCAATGGACACCAGCGCGCTGACCGCCTCATTCGCACCGGGCGACGGAATGCTTCCGTTGCGGACGCTCATCAGGCTGGTGACGACGGTGGTCTGCCCAGGCAACAAATTGCCAAGACATGGATTGGTCCCCAGCTCATACTCACGGAAGTTGGTGAGCGCATCGCCGTCGGGATCTGCCTCGTCGTCCGCAGAATTGGCCGAAAGGCAGGCGTACCGAGCCTCAAACTCATCTGGAATGCCGTCCCAGTCGGCGTCAGGGAAGTACACCATTGGGCCGACATCTGTTGTGCCACTGGGGACCACGTCAGCCAACGCCGATCGGCCACGCAGCACCACATTGTTGACCGCAACCTCCCCATACGCGCGAACTCGAACAAGCGAAGCTGGCACATTGGCGACCGAATACCTTCCGTCGACGCCTGATTGGCCGTAGAACTCGTTCACCACGCTGACCCGGGCGGCGCTGATCGCCGCGCCTTGCCGATCGGCGCCTCGCCCGATGACCGTTGTGAGTGGACCAACGATCACCGAGTAGCCCACCTCGGCGGAGGTACCTATGTTGCCCCCGAGGTCGATGGCGCGAGCCCGAACGGTGATGGACTCGATACCTTTCGGAATCGGCAAATGGATGATGTAAGGCGCGCTGACGGCGGTACCAATAACTTGCCCATTCACAAGCAACTGCACGGTTGCAACCGCGACATCGTCGGTAGCCTGAATTGTCACGGGAACAGCGGTCCTTGCGATTACAGTGCTTCCCGACGCAGGTGCTGAAATACTGACCTGCGGCGCGATCCCGTTGTTGTCCGTGAGTGCGCGATACTGCCCGATGCTCAGTTGGCCGCCGGAGAGCAAGTACACGAATGAGGCATCCGCCTTGACGCCCGTGCCCGTTGCGTCACCCGGAAACCGAAGCAGGAATCGGGCGGCCGGGGACTCAGGGTTGCTGATGTCAATCACCGAAGTATCGTTGACGAAGAAGCCTTCGGCCACGAATGCAAAGTCTCCAGCCGCGGCGATCTCATTGATTACCAGGCCGCCAAACTCCCTCGGCAATGAAGTAGTGATGACTGGGGCATCCGGGTTGACGGCGTTTACGGCGGTGAAGCTCCGCGTGCCGTCCGCCAGCAGCACCGTAGTGCCTCGCATCAGGACGTCGTTCACCTGCCCGCCCGGCAGCAGACCGCGCAACGCCGGAGTGATGACGTTCGATACGTCAACCAGCCGAAGACCGTTGCCTCCGAGAGCAACGGCAGCGACCGGCCGGCTGGGATCCACATCCACGCCCAGCGCCGGGAATCCAACATTCGTAGTCGAGCGGAGCAGAGGGGATGTAGGGTTGTCGAGGTCGAAGATCAGGAGCCCCCCCGTCGCCATCAGCCAGATAGAGCCGCGTTCCCCCGGTAATCGCGATGTCCTGAGCGTTGCCTGACGTATCGATAGTGCGAATCAGGCGCGGATTCGATTTGGGTGTGGCTACTTTAGAACGACGAGCAACTGCCACAGAATGAGAGAGTTGCCTGGAATAGGGTGGCCGTCGAGCTCTGGTTAAACCGGGGATA
>JAYTKJ010000074.1:0-14883 GCA_043730365.1 Acidobacteriota bacterium
GGCGTGGTTCGGCTGAGCTTTGAATCGCTGCCTGACGTAGACGTGCATGCCGCCAAACTGCGCGTGGAAGGCTCAGTGCTGGACGGCAGCGACATCCGCGATCTGACGGCTGTGCTAGACCGCGCCTGCGACGTGCGGGGCATCCTCGGCAACACGGCGGACCGGTTTCCGCGCCTGGGCGCTCTGGCCTCCCGGATCGCCGATTTCCGCCCGTTAGTGAACGAGCTCAACGGCAAGATTGAGCCTGACGGATCGGTAGCCGACACGGCCTCGGTGGCGTTGCATCGCCTCCGCCGCGAACTCAATCGGCAGCAGGGGCTCATTCAGGAATCGCTCGAACGGTTCTTGCGCAAGCA
Source organism: Acidobacteriota bacterium (assembly GCA_043730365.1). Taxonomy (GTDB): domain Bacteria; phylum Acidobacteriota; class Terriglobia; order Bryobacterales; family Bryobacteraceae; genus VFZP01. The sequence continues at coordinate 357 of JAYTKJ010000074.1, forward strand.
TCGCGACGACGGCATTCTGCAGGACGAATACGTCACCTTCCGAAATGAGCGTTTCGTGCTGCCCATCGTGGCCGGCCAGAAGCGCAAGGTGGACGGCATCATTCACGCCGCCAGCGGAACCGGGCAGACGTTGTTTATTGAGCCGCTTGAAACTGTGGAGCTCAACAACGATTTGGTGCGGCTGCGCGAGCAGGAGATGCGCGAGGTGAACCGGATTCTGCAGGAGCTGACGCAGCGCCTGCGTGCGGCCGTCTCCGATATTCGCGCCGCCGTGGTGGTGATGGGCGAGCTGGAACTGTTGTTTGGCAAAGCCCGTTTCGCGGCGGATTTTGAATGCACGATCCCGGTATTTTCTCCCGATGAGGCCCCGCGTCTGGACCTCCGCCGCGCCCGCCATCCGCTGCTGGTGGACGTGCTCGGCCGGCAACGCAAGAACGTCGTGCCGATGGCGCTCACCCTGGAGGGCTCCACGCGCACGCTCCTCATCAGCGGACCCAACACGGGGGGCAAAACGGTGGCGCTCAAAACGATCGGCGTGATGGTGTTGATGGCGCAGGCGGGGCTCCCCGTGCCCGCCGAACGCGCCGAACTGCCACTGTTTGATCAGGTGCTGGCCGACATTGGCGATCACCAGTCGCTGGAACAAAGCCTCTCGACGTTTTCGGCGCACATCGTGCGCATCAAGGAGATTCTGGAGACCGTAGAATCGGGGTCGCTGGTGTTGATCGATGAACTCGGCCGCGCCACCGATCCGGACGAGGGCGGCGCGCTGGCGGTGGCCGTGCTGGACCGTGTGCGGAGTTCGGGCGCATTCACGCTGGCCTCGACGCATCTGGTGGCTCCCAAGATCTACGGCGCCACGACGGCGGGTGTGCTGAACGGGGCGATGAGCTTCGACGAGCAGACGCTGGCGCCGACGTATCAATTGCGGACGGGCGCGCCAGGCGCTTCAGCCGGACTCGACATTGCGCAGCGGCTCGGGATCCCGCGCCCCGTTATCGATCAGGCCCGGTCCACGTTCACGGATGCGCAACGTAGCCTGGGTCATCTGTTGAAGCTACTGGAAGAGCGGCTCGACGCGGCCGATCTGCGTGAGCGCGAACTGGCGGAGCTCAAGAAGGCAGTTGCAATTGAGCAGCAGCAATCGAAGGACGCGGCGGAAAAGCGCGAAGCCGCCAAGCTGCGCGAACTGGAACGTAGGACCGAGCAGATGCTGGACCAATTTGAGGAGCGTGCGCGGGAGACCATTGGCCGCCTTTCCGGATCGACGGAGCAGCGGAAGTTCGTGGAGCAGTCGCAACGCAAGGTGGCGGCGGCGGGGCGCGAGATGCGTCAGGAACGCGACGCCACTTTGGCAGCGGTGCGCGGCGATTCAACCCCTGAGTTGATTCCGGTTACCGAGGGCGTGCGCGTGCGCCTGCGCGGAGTTCGTGAGCCGGCGCGTGTGAAGCGATTGATGGCCAATGGCATTCTTGAAGTTGAGGCTGGCTTCCTGCGCCTGCAGGTGGCGCGCGAGGATGTGCTGGAGGTGCTGCCGGAGACGGCGGCGGGCGCCAAACTTCCCAAGGGCGTCACGGTTCATCATGCGCCGCGCGAGACGCAGAGCGCATCGTCCGTGAGCGAACTCAATGTGATTGGCCGGCGGGTCGAGGAAGCGCTCGCCGAGCTCGACAAGTTTCTCGACAACGCCGCCATGGCTGAGGCGACGCGAGTGCGGGTGGTGCATGGACACGGCATGGGCATCCTCAAGCGCGCAGTGGGGGAAATGCTCGGGACGCATCCGCACGTGGCCAAGTTCTATGGCGCCACGCCGCAGGAAGGCGGAGCGGGGGCGACGATCATCGAACTCAAGGTGGATTAGCGCCGCCTAGGGTCGCGGAGCCGCTTCCGCCTGTTTTCGACTCGCTTGGCTTCCTCGGCCATCCTCACGGCATGCTCCTTGTCGACGGACTCGCGGAACATCGCGTAGTGCCGTTTGAGCCGCTCAACGTAGTCGGGTGAGTCAAGTACGGTTTGAAACAGATCCAGAAGTGCCGGCGAGAGCTCGGTCTGTGAGTTGAGCGGATCAAGGTACGGGCCCTTCATCTGAACGGGATCGTTGCCAGGACCGCCCCAGCGCCGGTAGAAATCCAGAGTGTCCCAACCGTAGCCGATGGTGGCCCAGATTCGCGTTAAGCCGGTCTCGGGCCGAATCACATTGATGATCACCCGGCGGCAATCGCAGCCGCGCTCGTTGCAGTACATCTCCATGAAGGCGAACTCCCCATCCGGGAGATCGTCTTGGCCCGCCACGATGGCGGATCTGGTCTCCCGCACTCCGGTCTCTCGAAATCTTTCCATAAACGGCGTCATGGGCATCGCACTAGATTAGGCGAAGATGCGGTGCACGTGCAAGCTGACGAATCAGATAAAGAGATCGACCGGCACACGGAAAAACTCTGCCAGACGCTTGGCCTGCGCCTTGCTGATGGACCTTCGGGCGTGCAGCACTTCTGTTGCGGTTCCCTTGTTGCCCAGCACCGGCCAGATGTCCTTGTGCTTCAAGCCGCGATCTTCCATCAACGCCTTGAGTGATTCGGCGGGCGACACGCGGGGCAGCGGGAAGGCCTTTTCTTCGTAATTCTCGATGAGAATCGTGAGCAACTCGGCGAGCGCTTGTTCTTCGGGCGACAAATCTTCGCGCTCGTCGAGCGCGAGGAGGTCGGCTGTCAAGCGTGCGTGTTCGGCCTCCGAATGAATTACCCGTGGCAGAGCCTTCGCCACCAACTTAGCGTAGGCGGAATCCCGAATCTCAAGTGTGGTGTTCATCGCTTCCATGCTCCTTGGCTGTACTCGGCGTGAGTGATGATGAAAAGAATGAATACTCGCTGTGCCTCATAGTTGACCCGGGCGATCAGCCTGTAGTCATTGCCATGAATATTGAATACGGTCCGTCGGCCAACGACGTCGGCATGCGCGAAATCGCGCCTCACTTGGGCAAGCGAACCCCATCGGGCGGCCTTCGCAATTCGATACCAGTTCATTAACGGAGCCAGTGCGTTTGCATGCGTTGCGGCAAACCTGCGTAAGATTTGTCGGCTAATTACATGCACACCTTTAGTTTACATAGTGCAAACTATCCCGTCAAGGCCGATTGCGCAACCACCCGGCCGCCGCCGAGACCTCCGGCTTGGTATCCATAAGTATCTCCCGAATCGCCACGCGCTGAGCCGCACTCAAGTGAGCCGCATCGCGGTTCTTGCCCGCCAGCGCGTCTCCCAACCGCCGGTAGATGGCGTCCTTCACCGGCGGGGGTAACCGAGCGAAAGAATCCGAGTAGATCAGATAGCTGCACGGATACTCGAGGAGGCGCTTGTCGAGGTTCAACTTCCAAAGCGATCGGCCGGCCTTGTCGCGCACGCCGCGCTTGCCGAACTCGGCGGCGAAGCTTGACATGCCCTTCACCGGCGATTTCAGCAGCGGCTCCTCGGCGAACAGCATGTACCGCACCAACTCCTCAATCTGCGCGGCGTCGACCGAGCCATCGATCCGCTGTGACCACGATGCGCGCGCCAGCAGATTCGACATGCGCGTCTGATGCTCGAGCACCATCAACGAAGGAATGTCGCTGTAGGGCGAGAGGTACGCCCCGGCATCAAACAGGCGCTGCAAATCGGTTGTATTGGCGCCGCGCGCCAGGTCCAGACCCTCTGCCGGCTCGCCCTTCTCGACATAGATGTTTCCCAGGTGGCGCGCGGTACCATGAGTGCCGGTAGCATACCAGCCGCCCCAGCGCTCAGCGAAAGGGCTGCGGTGATCGGTGATGTGGGAGGGGCCGGGAAACACCGGCGTGCCCGAGCGGTCTGGCAAAACCGAGCGCACCATCAGGCCGGGCACACCCGCGGTGACGGCGGCATGATGACACTGTAGGCACTCATCGCCCCGTTGGCGCAGCACGGGGCGGGAGGTTTGCCCTTGATCGAGCGAGTAGAAGGCGACACCCAGAAGCGCGTCCATCGAGGCAATCTCGAGAATGTCCCCACCCCGGACGAATCCAATGTAGGTATCTTCGTTGTGATAGACGGCACGCGGGAGGCGCGGGGAAATACGCGAGGCCTGGAAACTGGTCCTCGAAAAAACCAGCGTCTGCGAGGAAACCTGGACGTCGAGGCCGGCTAGCAGCGCGGGCAGATAGCCGTGCTCCCGGTCATAGCGCAACTCTGCCTGGCCACTGGCGAGGCGATCAGCCAAACGGCTGACGCGATTGAGCGCGGGGGTCTTGTAATAGCGGATAGCCGGATGCTCGGCGGCCAGCAGGCGCGTGCCGCTGGCGCCGTTATGAAACTCCTGCGCCGAAGCCAAGCCGGCCAAGCCGACGCCCACCAGCGCGACAATCTTCACCACGCCCCATTATCGGCCGCAAGCGCCAGCGCGCCTACTCGGGCAATCCCGAGTAACATGCCGGTTAGTTGGCGATCTTTACCTGGGAAACGCGAATCCCTTCGCGTGTCAGGTCAAATTGCAGCACCCAATCCTGCGAAGCGTCTCCGGCGGGAAACTTCCAGGCCTGAGCCGCGATAAGCACGCGGTCTGTGAAATACTTGCTCGCCCGTGGGGATTCCAGCGTGGCTTGGTTCACGTTCCCGCCACTATCAACGCGGACGCGGACGTTGATCCGCACTCGCCCGGTGATGGTGTTGAGCGCCCCCTGAGGGATCGCAGGCAGCACCCGGGTAATCCCTTCACCAGTGGCTGGGCGTTGTTCGAGGGACGGTGGCTTTGCCGAGGCTGGCTCCTTTGCCACACTTGGCTTGGGTTGCTTCGCTGCTTTGGGCGCCTTCTTGGCGTCCGCGGCAGGCGGCTTGATTTCCGGAGCTATAAAAGCCGGCGCTGGATTTTCAGGCGGCGCCGGCACCGCCACGGCGTTCTGATTTGGTTTGGCGTCCGGCGAAGGCCACATCACCAGCAGGCCGACAATCCCCGCCGCGGCGGCTGCGGCGGCTAAACCCCACCAACCTTTCCAGGAATTCGTTCCCGCGCCGGCGACTGGCGCGGAATCGCCACGCAAGTGTGCCTCAATCCGCGTTACATCCCAGCGAGCCGCCGGGTTCGGCAACAAACAATTTCTGGCGATCTCGGCGAACGGTTCGGGCAGTCGCGCATTCGGACCCCCGCCCAGCACTTCCTGCAATAGGGTCCCAACCGCACCGCAATCGACGGCCGAGTCCCCTCCATGAACCAGGCTATCGCTGGAAATCTTGAGTTGGTCCCCGAATGCCAAGATGTTCGCCGGCTTCAGGCTCCCGTGTGCGAAGCCCTGCGCCTTCAGATACTGCAGAGCACCCAGCAAAGGGAAAAGCATGGCTCGCGTCTCGTCGGGGGTGAGTAATCGGTCCGCCAGCACCTCGGCGAGGTTCTCGTCCGCTCGCTCCATGACGAAGTAGGCGCAACGCATGTCCCCCACTGCGGCTTCTCCGCTCGCAAAAATCTGCACGAGGGCCGGGTGGGAAAGGCCGGCGGCATTCTCCTTGGACGCCGGCTTTCCGGGGAGAATCTTAACCGCGGCGGGCCGGCCCTGGAATTGCGTTTCAAAGACCGCACTGTGATCGCTTCCGCCCGGGCAGCGCTCCAGCGGAAACATCGAATCGAGGCTGTGGCCTTCCCAGTGTTTCCAGAATGCGAGATCGAATGACATGGCTTTGGCGCGCTTCCGAACAACCATATATTGTACGGTGGCCGGCCGCCCCCGCCGGGCGGAAAGCGAACGCTCTCATTTCCCAGCAATCAGCATGCCAACCACGCTAGTTCGCCTTGAGCCCGGCGATCCAGACGGTCTCGATCGATCGCGTGTTCTTGATGTTGTCCAGCGGATTCTTGCCCAGCACCACCAAGTCAGCCCAGTGCCCCTTGGTGAGCGTACCGAGTTCGTTCGACTTACCCAGGAACTCCGCCGCGTTCTTTGAGAAGGTCTGGATGATCTGCGCCGGCGTCAGCCCTGCCTCAGCCATCAACTCCATTTCCCAATGCTCGAAGAAGCCGGAGAAGCGCGCGGGCGGACCGGTGTCGGTTCCAAAGCCTACCTTGACGCCGGAGTCGTATAACTTCTTCAAATTGCCCTGCGCGGTTTTGAGGAAGCCGGGCCAGAGATGAGTCTCGTGATCGTCCGCCTGTTTTTTCTGAAAGGCCGGCGTCCGCAGGGTCTGCAAGGTGGCGGCGTCGAGCGAGCCGGCAAAGAATGGGTCGTCCAAAAACGGCGCGGGCTTGGCATAGGCGAACATCGAAGCTTCGCGGGTGAGCGTCGGGATCTGCCAAGCCCCGTGCTTCTTCATCGACTGAATCAGTTCGTCATCCACCGGCTTGTCGCGCACGGAATGAGCCAAGCCGTAGAGGCCCGAGTCCACCAGCTTCTTGGCGTCATCCAGGTAGAAGATGTGAGCCGCTGTTTTCAAGCCGTGTTTCTTGCCTCCGGCGATGATGAGCTTGCAGAGGTCGATCGAGATCTTCGGCTCCTTGCCCAAGTGATCGTCCACCCAAATTTTGGCGAAGTCAGCTTTCTTCTCCACCAGGATCTTCATCCCGGCGGCCACTTCGGCGGCGGTCCCCACCTCAAACGGCACGCCTTTCATGCCAGGCGCCTTGGTCGGATAGCCCGCTAGGCCAGTGAAGCCGCGATAGGCCGTGAAGATGCGCGTGCGCGGGTCGCGTCCCATGCGCTGTTTCATGCGCACATCGAACACCGCATCCTGATCGCTTCCCATGCTCACCATGCTGGTGACGCCGTACTTGGCATAGGTGCCGAGGTGTTTGTTGAGATTCTCAAGCGTGAAGTTTTTTGGGTCCTGCACGAGGCCGATGGTGTTGCCCAGATGCCCATGCAGATTGATGATGCCGGGCATCACAAACTTGCCGGCCAAGTCCACACGCTCGGCTCCCGCTGACGCCTTGACGCCGCTCTTGGGACCGGCGTATTGAATCCTGCCGTCCACCACCAGCAGCGCGGCGTTTGTAACCGCCGGGCCACCGTTGCCATCAATCAAAGTAAAATTCTCAAGCAGCTTGGTTTCGGCGCCAAGAGCGGCAGGCAGAGCCAAGAGGAGAGCGGAAGCAAGAAATCTCTTCATCGGTCGGATTGTATCATCCGGCGTGCTGCGATTCCGGCACAGGCCGGCAAGCGCCGCTGGGCAGATACTCTGTCTGGTTCCAAATGATACGATCCAGGCGGAAGGCGATGCGGCGAGCCCCGCCCTCCAGATGGGGTGCGTCATAGATCGGAACGATGTCGAGCGAGGCCGCCATTTCCAGTACCAGCCGGTCATGGCGGGGGACAGTCACGGGCAGGCTGAAGCGAAACCTTCCCTTCACGATTTCGGACGCGATTCGGGCTCCGTTCACGGTCACATCGATTCGCTGTCCGCTCAGCCAAGCGGTGTCCGGCACCGAACCTTCCAACACCACCGTGCCATTGGCGGTCGGAAGCGCAAAGAACAACTGGCGCGCGCAGAGGCCGTCGATGTACCAGCCGCCGCGGGTCTGGCCGCCCGCCACTCGTGGCAGCACGAGGCCCATCACCATGGAGGCGCCCTCGGCAATCAGCCGCTGCAGCAGGTCTGCTCCGGGCCACTTGGCGACCGCCTGGCGGGCCATGCTCTGGTAGGTGTCAAACCCGTAAACCAACAGGCCGATGGGCCAGCGCTGGCCCGAATGTTGGCGCAGCACACGGGCGATCTCGGCAATCCGTTTGTCACCGCCTGAGGACGTTTTGGCGGAGCCGTATTCGCGCAAGCACCCAAAGTAGGCGGGCACATATTGCAGAGGCCAGCGTTGGGCCAGGCGAATCAGCAGGTCCCAATCCATTACATAATGCAGATCCTCGCGCACCCAGCCAATTTGCTCCAGGGCGGCTCGGCGAAAGAACACGCTCTGCTGCAGGATATAGTCTGAGACGTTGACTAGCCGCCACAAATCAAACGGCTGCGTGTGGGGAAAGCGGCACGTGACATGGCCGGCCTCGTCCAGCAGGTAGCCCTCGCCATAGCAGGCGGCCGCTTCCGGATGAGCATCCAACGCCGCGACTGCCCGGCGTACCGCGCCCGGCAGCAATGTGTCGTCCGAGTTGAGCCAAGCCACGATTTCGCCGCGCGCGCGCTGGAAGCCCTTGTTGATGGCGTGAGACTGGCCGCGGTCTTTCTCCGAGACGAACTCCAGACGCCCCGCATACCGGCGGGCCACGTCGGCCGTCTCGTCTGTAGAGGCGCCATCCATGATCACGTACTCGATATGCGGGTAATCTTGCGCGAGCACGCTTTCGATGGTGGCGGCGATAAAGCGACCCTGATTGTAAGAGGGCGTGATAATGGTGACCAGCGGCTGTTTGCGCTGGCCGTCACTCATTGCGCTTCGCCGACCGGAGTGAGTACACCCGCCTGACGCCGCCGCAGGTCTTCCATCTCCGCATCCACCATGATCCGCACCAGTTCCTTGAAGGTGACCTTGGGCTCCCAACCAAGCACGCGCCGGGCTTTAGATGGGTCGGCCTGCAGCGCGTCCACTTCGGCCGGCCGGAAATAGCGCGGGTCGATTTCCACGTACTCTTTCCAATCGAGGTTGAGGCGGCCAAACGCATGCTCGATGAACTCGCGGACGGTGCGCATTTCGCCGGTCCCGATCACGAAGTCATCGGGGGTATCCTGCTGCAGCATCCGCCACATGGCCTCCACGAATTCCGGCGCGTAGCCCCAGTCGCGCTGCGCGTCAATGTTGCCCATATAGAGCTTCTTCTGCAAGCCGAGTTTGATGTGGGCGGCCGCGCGCGCGATCTTGCGCGTCACAAACGTCTCGCCTCGCCGGGGCGACTCATGGTTGAACAGAATCCCGCTGGCGGCAAAGAGGCCGTAGCTCTCACGGTAGTTCACCGTGATGCTATGGCCGAAAAGCTTGGCGCACGCATAGGGACTTCGCGGGTGAAACACGGTGTTTTCGCTTTGCGGCGGCGGGGCCGAGCCAAACATCTCCGACGACGATGCCTGATAGAACCGGGCCTTCACGCCGGCCTGACGCATGGACTCCAGGAGCCGCAATGCACCGACGCCGGTGACATCGGAGGTGTACTCGGGAATGTCAAAGCTCACGCGCACGTGGCTCTGGGCGGCCAGGTTATAAATCTCATCGGGGCGGATTTCGTAGAGCAGGCGCGTCAGGCTGGAGGAGTCCGCCACGTCAGCGAAGTGGAGGAAGAAGTTGGCGCCGGCGTCGTGAAAATCGTGATAAATGCCGTCCACCCGGCCGGTGTTGAAACTGCTGGAGCGGCGTTTGATGCCATGCACCTGATAACCCTTCTGCAAGAGCAGTTCGGCCAAGTATGAGCCATCCTGTCCCGTGACTCCGGAAATGAGCGCTTTTTTCATAAGGTACCTTCCATTATCGATCAAGGTCTTTGTGTTACGCTGAGCCTCGGAGAGTGCACGAATGAATTTAATGGATGTGATCATGCAGGCCCAGGGCGGCGGTGCAGTTCGTCAAATGGCCCAGCAATTTGGAATTGGCGAAGACCAAGCGCAGTCAGCCATCGGCGCCGTGTTGCCCATGCTAGCCGGTGCTGTGCAGCAGAACGTGCAGGGGGGCGGCGCCGAGGGGTTGCTGGGCGCGCTGCAGGGAGGCGATCACCAGCGATTCCTGGACGATCCCAACGCCCTCTTTTCACAGGAAGGCGTAAAGGAAGGCAACGGTATTCTGGGGCACCTCTTCGGCGACAAGGAAGTGAGCCGGCAGGTGGCATCGCATGCGGCGGCGCAGACCGGGGTCGGCGCCGACATCATCAAGCAGATGCTGCCGATGGTGGCTGGATTGCTCATGGGCGGCATGAGCCGGCAATCCAGTTCAAGCGGGCTGCTCGGCCAGGCGTTCGGTGCGGCCATGGGCGGGGGCGGCGGTGGTGGGAGCATGATCGGCTCAGTCCTCGGTTCGCTTCTCGGCGGTGGTGGTGGCTCTCCTCAGCAGCAGGCTCAACCGGCGGCGACTTCCGGCATTCTCGACATGCTTGGGCCTTTGCTGGGAGGTAGTGGCGGCGGCCAACAAAATCCGAACAACTCGACCATGGAAACCGTGCTCGGGTTGGCCAGCCAGTTCCTCTCCTCCCGCCGCTAGTTTTTTGCAAGAATGGGGGATGCCGATCCAGCGTCCCCCTGAAGTTGAAGTCCCACCCTTTTTCCGCGGTTATGCGAACGCTGTACCCGGCGGTGATCTGCTTGCTATTTTGGCCGGGCAACTGACCAGCTTTCCGGCATTGTTGCATTCCTTCCCCGAGGCGCTCACAGAGACCGGCTACGCGCCCGGCAAGTGGACTCTCAAACAATCGATCGAGCACGTCAGTGACACCGAGCGCATCATCAGCTACCGTTTGTTGCGCATCGCACGGGGTGACCAAACTCCGCTCCCGGGCTTCGAGCAGGATGACTTTGTGGCCAACTCTCAGGCAAACTCGCGATCCTGGCAGGAGCTGATTGAGGAGTTTGAGGCCGTCCGACGGTCATCGCTCGCGTTGGTGCGATCGCTGCCGGACCCTGTGTGGCTGCGAATGGGCGTAGCCAGCGGTGCATCGATCTCGGCTCGAGCTCTGGGCTACGTGATGGCCGGCCACACCATTCACCACTCGCGGCTGATCGAAACCAAGTACGCGGCACTGCTAAAATAGTGTCCGCAACCCACGCGGGGACGTAGCTCAGTTGGATAGAGCGTCCGCCTCCTAAGCGGAAGGTCGGCAGTTCGAATCTGCCCGTCCCCACCACCCGCGTCAGGCTACTGCACTAGTTGAATGGAGACCCGGCTGCTCGATTGCCCGGCCGCTTCGACATACAACTCGGCGGGGCCATTGTTGACCGTGTCAGGCAAGGCGATCTCCACCAGATAGAAGCCTACGAAGCCCGGCGCCAAGGTTGCCCGCGTGACATCTACCGGAACCCGATCGACGAAGACCCGCACGGGGGCCACGACGCGCGGCGTATTCTCGGCTGGAGCGGGTGTGCCGGTGGGCCACTCCGGCGTCACGCGGCCCAGGCCGGTGACCAGAATCTGCAGACGGCTGCCGGCGCGCATCGCACTGCCGGGTTCGATCAGCACACCGCGGTCTGCGTCGAGCAGCATCGGCGAGCCATCGCGATCGAGGAAAATCGCGGGCGAGGCCGCCGCAAAAGCCAGCGTCACATCGCGGCGCGCGGCCGGCGCTCCAGCCGTACCTGCCACCATCAGTGCCAAAGGCAGCGTGGCATTGCTGGAGTTGGCCTCAAACGGAACCTGAATCTGCGATTCGCCCCCGGAGACGCCTAGCACCGGCGCTTCGAGGTTGCCCACTCGGGCCGAGGCCAGCGAAGCCCCCGCTACACTGAGCAGCGAGCCTGGCGCGGCTGGCCGCATGCTTTGATCGGCCGCATTCACCACCCGCGGGTCACGGCGGCGGTGAGGAGCCAGCGCCGCGAACACGCCCCGTCCATCGACGGCTACAAAAAGCTGATGGCCCCCGTCGTCCAGTTTCACGTCCCAGGCTGCTGCGTCCGCCGGCAAACCTTCGAGCCTGCTCCATCCACTGGCCGGGGAGGCGCTTCGTAGATCCATATACGTCACAAAAACGCCGGCGCCGGTCGCGACATACACCGCTCCCGAGGCCAGATCGACCGTAATACCACGCACCTCTGCAGCCGGAAGGTTGGCCGTTATATCGTCCCAAAACAAGCCGCCGTTGAAGGTGCGAAAAACTCGATTCCCAATCGAAGCCAAGGCAGCGCGAGGCTCGTCCGCCGGCGCGAACACAGCATTCACAGCGCCGCCCGCTTCGCTCAAAACCTGCACGCGCCACGTGCGCCCTCGATCAGCCGAACTCCAGATCCGCGCGCCTTCGGAGCCAGCGTAAGAATAGTCACCAGCCGACCCGATCGCGGTCACCTGAGCCCCCACCGCGGCACTCAGCGTATTTCGCGCAGCCGCGTCACGCCGGCCAAAGTCTGCCGCCGCTGGAATCCAAGCGCCTCGTTGGCCCGGCGCCCACACGGCCTCGCTCCCGTCGTCAAGCCCGATTCGCAAACGCGTGCCGGACTGGTAGAGTTTGCGGACAGGCAGGTTCGGAAGAGATTCGTTCAGCCCAGCCCAGGTCAATCCGCCATCAAGCGAGCGCCAAACCCCAGCCCGATTGGCAACCGCAATTTCGTCTGCGTCGCGTGGGGAAACCGCCAGATCCGCAAAACCAGCCCCCAAAATAGACTCGCCCTTAAAGTGCGATACGTTGCGCCAGCTCCTGCCTTCATCTTGCGATTGGTACACAGCAGTGCCGAAAGCATAGACCCGCGCCGACGCCGCCCGCCCCGCAACCGCCCGGGTTCGCGCCCCCGGTTCCGGGCGCGTGGCCGCCCGGTCATAATCAGTAGCCTCAGGTGGAAGTGGGGCAGCCGCGCCCACCAGCGGCTTCCAGCTCTCAAAATCCGCAGTCTCAAAGATTTGGCCCGAGGGCGTCCGGGCAAACAGCCGCGTTCCATCAGGCGAGTACCACACGCGATTCACGGCGCCGGCTGCCGGCGAGGCCAGGCCGGATTCAATCACGCCGGTGCCCGCGCGCCGCCATTCCAGATTCTGCGCCATGGAGGCCGCAGCATATATCAGGAGCATGGCCAGGAGACGCTGTACCCGGGTTGTAGCATTCTGACTCATCGTCTGAGACTATTCTAGCCCGACTGGCACTCTCATTATCGGCAGATCCAAACAGAAACTCGTTGAGCCGATTCGCATTTCATCAAATTCCAGATTGGGCCTCGCCTTGCACCCTGCAAGTTTGAGGTAGACTGTTAAGGTATCGGAATTGTGTGTCGTAGTTTCGTATCGGAAACGGTCTTAGTACTTGAAACCGTACAACCGCAAGGCGGTTGCGCCGATGCTAGAGTAGCGATAGCTGAAGGCAAAGGAAGAGGCTTGTGAACTTGTCCGTGCACAACTTGGCGCTGAGAGGGCTAACCGTAGTCCTGTCGCTGGGCGTGTGCTTGGCCCAGCCTCAAGCGCAGCAGCCTCAGGGGTATGGGCCGGACGCAGTCAAACCAGTCAATATTGCCGCGAAAGTCCTTCAATTGGAAGGCCGGGTGTCGGTCCTCAAGGACTCTTCTCCCTGGGCGCTCAACCTGGGCGATACCGTGCAGCCCAAACAGATGATCGTGACCGGCCCGGATGGCCAGGCTTTGTTTGAGGTCAACGACGGCAGCACCTTCCGGGTGTTTCCCAACTCCAAGGTCACCTTTCGTGGCACCTATAATTTTGAAGAGCTGCTCAACGTGTGGTTGGGCAAGATCAAGGTTCACATCCAGCGTTGGGGCGGCCAGCCAAACAATAGCAAGGTGGAAACTCCCACGGCGGTCATCTCTGTACGCGGCACCACATTCGACGTGGAAGTAGACGCGGCTGACGATTCAACCCTGGTGGCAGTGGAAGAAGGCGCGGTGGCGGTGCGGCATCGGCTGCTCCCAACCGCGGAGCCGCGTGAGCTACGCACGGGCGATCAGTTGCGCGTGTACAAAAATGTCCCGATCGCCAAGGCGAAGCTCGACAAAGGCAATGTTGTGCGCCGTGGCGCCAATGCCGCGGCCGAAGCTTACTACACGATCATGATGCGCGGTCCGCGCCTCGGCGGTGGTGGTGGCGGCTCGTCGCCTATTCCATCCGGCGGGGGCAGCGCACCGCTGCCAGGCGACACGGCCGGCGGTCCGCCACCGCCACCACCACCTCCTCCTCCCCCGCCCTCTTCGGCTCCTCCACCGCCTCCGGGTGACTAGGCGGGCCCAAAAGGACTACAATAGAGGCTGACCGCCAGAAGCCCCGTAGTTGCAAGCGGGTTTCTAACGGATCATAGATCTGAGCCTTGGGCTTTTGTGCGAAGCAAACCTCGCCGATCGTTCCCGGGTTGACCAACTATAAGGAGGCCGTGTGCGAACATTCGGCATTCAAGAGCTATTGATCATCCTGGTGATTGCGGTTTTCCTCTTTGGCGGAAAGAAGCTACCGGAGATGGCCAAGGGTCTGGGCGAAGGTATTAAGAACTTCAAGAACGCGATAAAGAGCGACGACAAGCCCGACGAGAAGAAGCAGGGCTAGCGCGCAAAACTGATTCCTCGCAGCCAATCGGGATAGGGGGGAGCTTTACAACTCCGCCCCTCCCATACCACCGGACAGGCGGGTCCGCATCCGGCGGTTAGGCGAGTTGAGTCACAAACGAACCGTTGGCGGGGAATCCCGAGCGAGTCGAAATAAGCATTGGCGGTGCGACATGGAACGCGGGAGAATCCGCCAAGTCGCTCGATACGCCCCGTCTGCGAAATTCAGCAACCTCTTGGTAACCCGTTTCCACGCTTCAGGTCGCAGATCGTAACCTGCGCCTGAACCATTTTTCCAGACCTTCCGGCACGGAAGGCCTTTGACACTTCGCGAAGTGAAGCCCACCGCCTGAAGGCGGTGGCTTTGGTAACGGGCTGTAAGCCCTGTTCCGGCCAAAGGCCGGCAAGATGGTTCCCGCACCAAGCGG
>JAYTKJ010000075.1:0-12007 GCA_043730365.1 Acidobacteriota bacterium
GAGGTGTTCACCGAGAAGAAACTGCCCCTGCCGGTGTTAAGCGTCGTGCAGGTGGGCTTGCTGCCCATGGACGCCGCTCAGGTGGTGCTTGAGGCCACGTCGCTCGCCAGGAAGACCGTCAACCCCAACGGCCTCGCATTTATTTCCGGCAAGGGCGCCACAGGCCCGATGAATAGCGATCGTCCTTCGGCGCCCGTGTTGCCGCTCGCCGAGAAATCGATTGCCGATCTGAAGACCGCCCTGACCGGCATTGGCCTCGCCGGGCCGGACGTGGTGCGTGTGACCTGCTTCCAAAGTTCACTTGACGACATCTCGCAGGTGCAGAGCGCCGTCGCCCAGGCGTTTCCCTCCGCCGCCGTGGTCTATGCGCAAACGCAGCGCTCGCCGGTCTCCCACGTGGTGGAGTGCGAAGCGGTGGCGCGTCTCAAGACGCCGGCGGGCGCAAGCTGGAGGGTTATGAATCCTCCCGGCCTGGCGGTCTCCCCGAATTTTTCTCAGCTTGCTTTGGCCGGCCCCGGGCAGGTAGTGTTGACCGGTGGCCAACTCGCGTTTCGCACGCAGGACTCCGACGTCCGCCTTTGTTTTGACCGGCTGAAGAAGCAACTGGAGGAGGGCGGCGCCAGCATCGGCAACGTCTTCTGGTCCAGCATCTATCCACTCTCGCGCACGGTCACCGACAAAGTGCGTAGCATTCGCTTCGAGTACTACGACAAGGCCAATCCTCCGGCCAGCACGGTGCTCAACTTTGAAGGGCTGCCTTCGCTGGACGCTTCGTTCTCGCTGGAAGTGATTGCCGGGATCCGGTAATTAGTTGGAGGGGCGCAAGCCTTCGCTCGCGCCCAGTCCCTTTTCCAGCCAGCCCGGATACCATCGAAACACGTTGCCTGTCAGGCTCCCGATAAAGATCAATCCGTCTTCGGTGGCATGCAGCCAATGGCCAGGCGATTCCATGGCGCCGAGAATGCGCCCCGTGCCCAGGTCAATCTTCATGATGCGGCCGGCCAGCGTGTCGTACGTCAGATTCTCGATATTGTTGCGATGCGTGATCACCCACATCTCGTCCTTGGCGGTGATGAAGATGTTTTGCGTGGCCCCCAGGTGCGTCCACATCTTGAGAAACTTCCCATTGGCGTCGAAGATTTGGATGCGGTTGTTCTCACGGTCGCTGACATACACCGTGCCCTTTGAATCGACGGCGACCGAGTGGACGGTGTTGAACTGGCTGGGTGCGACGCCGGGCGTCCCCCAGGTGGAAACAAACTTGCCGTCGTAGGTGAACTTCATCACCCGCGAATTGCCGTATCCGTCGCTGATGTAGACCGATTGGCCGTCCGGTGAAAAGGCGATATCGGTGGGCCGGTTAAAGGTCTTTTCGTCGGTGGCGGCCTTGCCCTTGATCCCGAGAGTGAGTTCGAGCTTGCCGGTGTGGTCAAACCGAAACACCTGATGGTCGCCGTTGTCGGTGACCCAGATCTTGCGATGCCGGTCCACGCGCATGCCGTGCGGATTGCCGAACTTGCCCTTGCCCCACGAGCGCAGGAACTTGCCCTTGGCGTCGAAGACCACCACCGGGTCGGCCTTGGGCCCGCGTTGGAACGCGTACACCTCGCCTTGCTGATCGACCGTGACGGCCGATACGCGCCCAAACTTCCAGCCCGCCGGCATGGTGTCCGGTTCTTCGCCAAAGCGAATCTGGACGCGATACTTCAGCAGCCCGCCTTCGTGCGGCGCCCATCCTTGTTCAGCGGCCCAAAGTAAACCGGCGGCCGCGATGGCGGCGCCACAAGCAGTGACTCTTTTCATATGGGCATTCATTATATATACTTCCGGGACCAATCGCGGCTCCGGACGTATAAAGAATCATGGCAGACCGATGTGCAGCCGGCGGCAAACCGGGGAGGGGTGGTACGCCGCAGGCCGAGGACGTACAATGAGAGGAGAAGTCTTATGAAACAGGCGGCTTGTGTTTTGTTCCTGCTGGCCGGATCGGCCTGGAGCCAATCAACGCCCACCCCGCGTGGGTTCGGTGAACTCTTCAATCAGGCTCCCCCGCATATCGATCAGGCCTTGCGTGAGCGCGTGCAGCAATTCTACAAGTTCCACCAGGATAAGAAGTGGCGAGCGGCTGACCAATTGGTGCATGAAGACGCCAAAGACATCTTCTTCATGGGTGACAAGATCACTTTTCGAGACTTCAAAATCGTGGGCGTGACCTACGAGGAAAACTTTACGTTCGCCAGGGTGGTGGTGGATATCGACACGGACATGTTTTTTCCTGGTTTTGGCCAGATGAAGGTCAATCGGCCGCTCTCCTCCACCTGGAAGTTGGATAAGGATCAGTGGTGGTGGCATGCGGTGCCGTTCGATCCCAGTGTTGGCAAGAATAGCCCGTTTAACCAGATGTTCAAGGGCGGCCAGGCCGGTGGCGCCGAGCCGGTCGATCCGAAAGCGTCTGTTCTCGGGACACCGCAGAGCATGGAAGATTTCAAGCGTGTGATGGCCGAGCTCAAGAACAGGGTGACCGTGGACAAGAGCGATTTCGTCTTTCCCAGCAATGAGCCGGCCGAGGGCGAAATCATTGTGTCCAATCAATGGGACGGCCCGGTACACTTGAGCATCGATTTGCCCGACTTCCCGGGATTGAGCCTGAGGATTGACCAGCCGGTGCTGGCAGCCGGTAAAACGGCGCGCGTGAAGATCCTGTCCAGACCGGAGACGCGGGGCGCCAAGCCTTCGGTGATGGCGCGGCTTACGGCCGAAGAGATTTCCAAGGTCGTGCCTATCAAGATCACTTACTTGCCGCCGCCGAACACCGAGCCCAAACCTGGTACTATCCTCCGCCCAACTCCCTTGCCAGCGGCTTCCCCGAAGCAGTAGAGAGCGGATGACGATTTTTCCGGACCGGCAGACCAGTCAGGAAGTCCAACGCATCCTGATCGGCTCCGTCGTGCCCCGGCCCATCGCCCTGGTTTCTTCGGTGAGCGTCGCGGGCCTTCGAAACCTGGCGCCGTTCAGCTTCTTCAATGCTGTCTGTACTGAGCCGCCCGTGGTCTGTTTTGCGGCCGCCCGTCCGGCCGCCGGCAAACCGAAGAAGGACACGCTGGCCAACATTGAGGCGACCGGCGAATTTGTGGTCAACATCGTATCGGAAGAGTTCGCCGAGCAGATGAATCTGACCGCGCGCGACTATCCCGCGGACGTGGACGAGTTCGCCGTGTCCGGGCTCACGGCGATCAATTCAGAACTCGTCAAGCCTCCCCGGGTGAGAGAGTCGCGCGTTAGCTTTGAGTGCAAGCTGACGCACAACATCGTGGTCAGCGACAAACCGGCAGGCAGCAACCTCATCTTGGGCGAGGTGGTCTGCATGCATGTGGACGAGGTCGTACTCGAAGACGGACGCATCAATCCGGAGCGCCTGCGCGCCATTGGCCGTATGGGTGAGATCGGCTACGTCAGGACGACCGATCGATTTGAAATCGTTCGCCCGAAATGATGCCCCGTGTTTCGATTGATCCTTTGCCTCATCGTTCTCCTGCTAGGGACCACCGCGTCGGCTCAGACGAACGTGAGCCCGGCCCGTCAGTTTTCCTCCAACACTCATGGTTGGTGGATGTATTTCGGCGATCACCCTTTAAAGACCGGTTCCCGGTGGGGCTTGCACCTGGAAGGACAATGGCGCCGCCACGATGTGGTCACCCGCTGGCAGCAACTGCTGATCCGGCCAGGCGTGAACTACGAGGTGAGCAAGAATCTGGTCCTGACGGCTGGCTACGCTTTCGTTGCTACTCACCGTTATGGTGAATTCCCAACCGCGATCGCTTTTCCCGAGCACCGAATCTTCCAGCAGGCACTGGTCAAACAGAGTCTGGGTAAGTGGAACCTCGCGCACCGCTATCGTTTGGAGCAACGCTTTCTCGGCGAAAAGAGCGCGCTGCCCAGCGGAGGCTCCGAACTCGTGCGTTGGCGGCACGAGAATCGCTTCCGCTACCAGTTCCGCCTTACCCATCCCCTACGCGGCCGGTGGGGCGTTGCCCTTTACGACGAGATGTTCCTGAACTTCGGCCGCAACGTCGCCGCCAATGTTTTCGATCAGAATCGCGCCTATGCCGCGATCACCCGCACCCTGGGCAATTCCAAAGCCCACCGCCTGGAGGTGGGGTATTTGAACCAGATTATCCAGCAACGCAACGGCCGTGTCTTTGAAAACAACCATACCTTACAGGTGGCCATTTTCTCGACGGCCGGTCTGCGCTAAGCGTAGCGAAGCTACGGTCTACGGTCACTAGACGCGGAAATAATCGCCGCGCCAATCCTTAACGGCTTTCTTGATCTCCGCGCTGGAAGTTGGGCTGCCCGCCAGCACCTTCTCTACCAGACCAGGCAGTTCGGCGTCGGACGCAAAGCGGAGGGCGATGTACTGAGACTCGGTCAAGCGTTTGACGGCCCGGGCGGCAAGGTCGGCTGGGAGCACGCGCTGATACCGGACTTGCTCTTCGAGGCGAATCACCCGGTCCTGCACTTTGAGTGCGTTGAGGCGAGCAAACAGCGCGATGCCAATTAGTGCGAACGCCAGGAGAAAACCTTCAATGGTGTCCCACTCCATATTTCGCCAGACTCGCACTCCCGACCAGATCAAATTCACAAAAAGGAAGGGTATGAGTACGAAGTGAAATGGCGGGTGCCAGCGCGTATGGTTAGCAAGATTCTGACCGGATTGTTCCATGTTGAAAAAATACTCCTATTTCAATTGACAGCCGGCACGGGTGTGAAGTCTTCGCCGGGGTTGATGTATTGGTTCAGCTCAAACTGATATTGACGGTCGTACAACTCCTTGTAGCGGCCGCTGTGTTGGATCAGCTGCTGATGGGTTCCGCGTTCGACGATCTGGCCATGCTCGAGCACCAGAATCTGATCGGCGGCGCGAATGGTGGACAGCCGGTGCGCGATTACAAAGGATGTGCGTCCGCGCTGCAAGGCTTTCAAGCCGTCCTGGATCAGTGCTTCGCTCTCACTATCCAGGCTGGACGTGGCCTCGTCCAAAATCAGCAAACGCGGATCGGCAAGCACCGCTCGGGCAATCGCCACGCGCTGGCGTTGTCCGCCGGAAAGCTTAACACCTCGTTCGCCCACCACGGTATCGTATCCCAATTCGAAGCGCTCGATGAACTCGTGGCAATGGGCGATCCGGGCCGCGTCCACAATTTGCTGGCGCGAAGCGCCGGGATCGGAGAAGGCGATGTTTTCGCCGATGGTGCCGTCGAACAGAAAATTATCCTGAAAGACGACGCCCAGATTCGATCGATACTCGGTCACTTTGATGCCCGCCAAGTCGCGGCCGTCCACCAGGATTCGACCGGACTTGGGGTGATTGAAGCTGAGCACCAGACTGGCCAGCGTGCTCTTGCCGGAGCCGCTGGAGCCCACCAGGGCTGTCGTGGAGCCGGCCGGTGCGCGGAAGCTCACGTCGATCAACACGGGGACCCCAGGGTCGTATTCAAAGGAAACCTTTTCAAACTCGACTTCACCGCGCAACACCCCGGCGGGCTCGCGCTGGGCATCCTCGTCGAGTTCGGTCGGCATCGACATGATCTCGCGAATGCGGTCCAGGCCCGCCAGCGCCTCGGTGATCTGGGTGCCGATCGAAGCGAGTTCAATGATCGGCATCGCCATCATGCCGGTGAAGGCGACGTACATGAAAAGATCGCCGAGCGACATCTGGTTGTTCAACACCGCCCGGCCGCCCACCAGCACGATGATCATGCCGATTACGCCAATCACCGCCGCCGAAAACGCCATCATGAACGAGACGCCGGTCATGGACTGGGCGATGTTGCGAAACAGCTTGTGAGCGGCCCGCGCAAACACGAGCCGCTCGCGCCGCTCGGCTGTGTAGGCCTTCACAATCCGGATGCCGCTGAGGGACTCCGACAGACGCCCCGTCAATTGGCTTTCGATCTCGCCGCGGGCGCGAAACAAGGGGCGAAGCCGCTTGAACGCCAGCGCCATCCCGCCGCCGAACACAGCGAGGGCCGCCAGCGTGATGACCGTCATCGTCCAGTTCAGCCAGATCAACACGCCCAACGCCATGGAGGCGGTGAGGAGGCCGCCGGTTAGTTGCACCAAGCCTGTGCCCACCAGGTTTCTCACGCCCTCGGCATCGCGCATGATGCGGGTGATGAGCTGCCCGGTTTTCATCGAGTCGAAATAGCTGATCGGGAGCCGCTCAATATGCGCATGCACCCGTTTCCGCATCTCGGTGATGGCGCGTTGCGCAGCCACGCCTAGAATCTGGGAGACCGCGAAAGACGCGGCGGCCTGCAAAATCGTAGCGGCGGCGGCCACCATGGCCACTGTACTCAGCATGTCTCCGCGCTTCTTGGCGATTACTTCATCGATCACATACTTTGTGGACGCCGGCATCACCAGCGACAGGCCCCGGCCAATGAGCATGATGACGAGCCCGATGGCCAGGCGCCACCGGTGGGCCCAGATCAGACGCCGTGCTTCGGCCCAGGCGTTGGCGTAGTTGGTCGGCTTCTTCTTTTCTTCGGGTTTAGCCATGTGACGGTTTCCTTCAGTCTCCGGTCTTGGTGCACGCGCCGTTGGTTGCCATGCGCTGTTCGACGGCGGCGAGCACGTCGGCCAGCGTGAACCGCGCCAGCCTTTCGATGAAACCCGCTTCGGCGTGGGCGAAAAATTCGACTAGCACAGGGCCCACGTAGCGCGCGATGGGACAGTCGGCCTGGGCGGTGGGTCCGCCCTTGGGAACAGCCATCAGCGGCTGCGGCTCCACCGCGCGATACAGTTCGTCGAGCGTAATCTCGGATGGAGGGCGCGATAGTGCCGCTCCACCGGACTGGCCCTTCCGGACCTGCACCAGCCCGTGCTTGGCCAAGAGCGAAATCACCCGCCTCACGACGACCGGGTTGGTGCCCACACTGCGGGCGATCGTCTCGGAGGTCACGCGCATCTTCTCGGTCAGGGCAATCATCCCAGCCGCGTGAATTGCCACGGCGAAGCGGGTATTTGTAGCCATCGTGTTCTGTAACTATAAAGGTTACGTAATGATTGTAGTTACAGTACTGGGGAGTTGTCAACTGCTGCTACGATATGGGATTCAGATGCTGGCAACTACACCATTAATCGACTTCCGTAAGGTCACCGTGCGGCGTTCGGGGCGCAGTGTGCTCGAAGAGTTCAGCCTACGCATCCCGGAGGGCCAGCATCTAGCAATATTGGGTCCGAATGGTTGTGGTAAGTCTACCTTTATCAAAGCGATAACAAGAGAACTGTATCCTGATCCTGAAGTGCCCGATTCGTACCTGGAAATCTTCGGCCGCCGCATTTGGAACATATTCGACCTCCGGCCGTTGCTTGGGATCGTCTCCTACGATTGGCTCGACACATGCCGCCGCAACGACTATCCCTGCCGGGAAATCATCCTGTCCGGGTTCTTCTCCAGCGTGGGAATCTGGCCCCATCACGAGGTGGCACCGGACATGCATCGGCGTACTGACGAGGTGATGGATTTGCTGGAAATCGCGCACCTGGCAGACCGCCCCATCTGTGAGATTTCTTCGGGAGAAGGCCGCCGGGTGCTCATCGCCCGAGCCCTCGTGCATCGACCTAAAGCTATGATTCTAGACGAGCCTGCCAATAGCCTTGATCTGGGTTCGATGCACCAGCTCCGGAGCACGCTGCGGCGCGTCGCCGGGCAGGGAACCAGGCTGTTGCTGGTAACCCACCACTTGGCCGACATCGTGCCGGAGATTGAGCGGGTGGTGCTGATGAGAGACGGACGGGTCTTCTTTGACGGCCCGAAAGCCGCCGCATTGGATTCGGCCACCTTGAGCGCGCTCTACCGAACCGAGGTCACAGTGGACCAGCGCGACGGTTATTTTCACGCCTGGTAAATTTTTTCTCAAGTTTTTTGTCGGTCTTTTTCCCCGAGCTACGCATATACGGTCAAGTGGAGGACACAAAGTCCTCGTCGCCCCGGGGTGTTAGCCCTCCCCGGGGCCTCTCGTTTTCTTCCGGGATCGTCAGCGTCGTATTTGGCGATCCCGTTCTTCATTCCGCGCGGGTTCCCTGGCCCGCTCTCAGTCCGTCTCCATAGGCGACCAATTTCGACGCTACGGGACGGATCGGGTCGCAAGTCCATTCTTTACAATATCCTGACCTTTTGCTAACGACTCCAGATTTCATCTGACCGTACACTGATTGGCAGAACAGCTCTCATGACCAGCTTGACCCAATAGGTTGGCCAAATCAGTCAATCAACTACTCTGCAAATCGGAGTGACACTATGAATCGACCTTCAACTCGATACTTGACCGCAGCCCGGACCGTGCTTTACCTCGGCACCCTGCTGGTGGCCATCGAACCCCGCGCTAATGCCGGAGTAATCAGCCTCGGCACCTGGTACCAGTTCGGCTTCACCGAAGCCGGCATCGCTGCTACCGGCTGTGCGCCGGTTGACCCCGCAGGGATCTTCTGCTCGCCCAGTACGGGAACGCCCTCTACCTTTCTAGATGCGCCCGCGTGGACCTTTACCGCGCCCGCTGGCGGCGTATCCATCACCCTGGTTGATGCCTTCACAACCTTGGAGGCTTTCGAACTCTTTGACGGTGGCGTGTCGCTCGGAGTCACGTCAGCCCCGAACCCGCTTGGCGATTGTGGCGACGATCCAGCGGTGTGCCTCCTGGACCCTAACGCGAGTAAGCGAACGTTCTTCGTGGCTGCCGGAGCACGATCTCTCACGATCGTGCCGACGCTGAGCCCGGACCTACTCGGCTCCGGCTTCTTTATTGCCCAATCTGACGTACCTGAGCCATCGACCTTGGCCCTGACCGGTTTGGCCATGGTTGCATTCGCCGTTCGCCGGCGTAAGGAGGGCGTATGAACGTGCGAATCGCAGGCACAGCAGCCCTCTTTCTTGCCGCCTCGGCGGCCTGGGCTCAACCCGCGGCCACCCGCTTTGTAGGCCCCACCAATTCGCAGCCCCTTGCCCTAAGCGCGAACGGTGCTTTCCTGGTGGTGGCCAACCCCGACAACGATACCGCCAGCTTTTTCGACCTGCGGCTGGACCGCAATCGCAAGGTAGCCGAAGTGCCGGTGCAAAGAGAGCCCAGTGGTGCGGCGTTCATGCCGAATGGCCGCAAGGCCTACATTGCCAATACGGTCAGCGGCACCGTGTCGGTGATCAACGCCAACATCGCCGGCGGCGCCGTAGGCGCGGTGAGCAAGAACATCCTGGTAGGCACCGAGCCATGGGGTCTGTGCCTGTCGCCCAATGGCGCCAAGCTGTTCGTGATGAATTCCCGGTCCGCCACGGTCTCGGTAATCAACACCACGACGGACGTAGTGGAAGCCACCATACCCGTTTCAGCCGAACCGCGCGGATGCGCTGTCACCAACGACGGCGATGCCGACGACTCGGATGAAGCGCTATACGTCACCCACTTCATCTCGTTCCTCATTGCGGGCAAGGTTGACGGGGCCGACGACGCCAAAGCCGGGCGCGTAACGCTGGTGAACACGGGCACCAATGCCGTGGTCACCACGACCGCCGTCAACCCGATCGCCGACTCCGGCTTCAAGGCTGCCGGTGACGCGCTGGCGCGCATTGCTCCGGGCGCGAACTTCACCTTCACCACAGGCGTCTATCCGAATCAGTTGCAGAACATCGGCATCAAGGGCGGCTGGGCGTTCCTGCCGAACACCGGCGCCTCGCCCAATGGCCCCTTCCGCTTCAATGTCAACACGCAAAGCTTGCTATCGGTGCTGAACCGCACAAACTTCAGCGACGCCAACCAGACCATCAACATGCACAAGGCGGTGGAAGAACAAACGGCGCTGCCGAAATTGTTCGTTACCCAGCCCTGGGCGATCGCGTTCGAAAACGCGTCGAACGATGGCTTCGTGATCAGCGCGGCCAGTAACGTCGTGGTGAAGGTGAGAATCAACCCGGGCACGGGCGCTCCGGTGGTACTGACCGATCCAGCCGACCCCAACCGCGTCCTTGAGATTCAGGTGGGCAAGAACCCGCGGGGCATCGTCGTCAACTCCGCCGATACTCGCGCCTATGTGATGAACTTCGTCTCGCGCGATGTGACCGTGCTTGATTTGTCGCCTGCCAAGGAGCTGCCGATTGGCACGATGCAGTCAGCCGCGCTGCCGGTGCCCGGCACCCTTGCCGACAAGATTCACATCGGCAAGGAACTTTACCACACGTCGGTGGGCCAGTTCGATGCGCCCGCGAACAACGGCCGCCTGTCCAACAATGGCTGGGGTTCCTGCGGCGCTTGCCATCCGCTAGGCTTGACGGATCAGGTTGTCTGGCTGTTCCCGGATGGCCCGCGCCGCACGATTTCGCAGCATACGGACTTCGATCTGACGGACCCCAACCGCGCGACCATCCGCGCACTGAACTGGTCTGCCGTCCGCGATGAAGAAGAGGACTTTGAGCTCAACATTCGCGGCGTCTCCGGCGGGCAGGGGCTGATCGTACTCGGCGACGGCGTGACCCAGGATCCCGCCGTGCAGAACTTCGCGCCCAACGCCAGTGGCGGGCGCAACCAGGTAAAGGTGCGCGGCGTGAACGCCTGGGACGCGATCAAGGCGTATGTTCAATTTGGTATTCGCCCGCCCATCTCGCCCTTCTTGAAGACTGACCCCGACGTGATCGCGGGTGACGCGTTGTTCCGCGCCGCCAACTGCCAGCAGTGCCATGGCGGTCCCCAGTGGACCAGTTCCAAGGTCCGCTTCCCTCCGCCCCCTCCGGCGGCGGAGGTCTCCGGCGGGCAACTCATCAACGAGTTGAGGATCGTGGGAACTTTCAATGCTGGCGATTTCAACGAGGTGAAGAATACCGGTGCGCCCTCGATCGGCGTGCAGGGTTTCGCACCGCCATCGCTGCTCAGTCTGTTCTCCGTGCCGGAGCTTTTCCTGCACAACGGCGCGGCGGCCACGCTTGGGGCCGTCCTCAATAACGTGACGCACCGCAGCGCTGGCACCGGCGGCGTGGACACGCTGACGAACGCTGCGGACCGGGTCAAGCTGGAGAGGTTCCTGCGGACGATCGACGCAGCTACTCCGCCCATTACTCCGTAGTAACAGCGGAGGGACCTGGCGTGCCGAGCGGCTACCCCCGTTCGGCCGCCAGTCCTTCTCTACCAAGCCACGGTCATTATGTCGGTCTTCGAAAAATCTCCACCCTTGAAGAGAAGTTCGTCACCGGTGGTCAAAGCGGCGGCATAGGCGCAGCAATCGCCAAGGTTCAGAGCTGCCGGATGGCGTCCCTTCCCGAAACGCCTCCAAGCGGCGTGCGCTTCGATCATTTGCTACCGGTCGAATGGCACAGCCTCCACTTCGAGTTCGAGCAGGATGAGTTGCGTATCATCGGCAGACTCGGCGCCATAGCGGCCCTCGACCACTATCAGCGTCTCCAACCAATTCCCACGATGGCGACAATCGCCGACGAGTCTATGATCACGATCGAGGCACCCCGCACTCGTCATACCCCAGGATTTCATCAGGAGTGCGCGGATCGAGCACGGGTCTGGACGACGCCCGGTGTCCGATCTCCAGCACCCGAGCCGCCAGCCGCGCCTGGCCGGACACCGCTCGCTCTCGGACCAATCGGTCCCGGAGTGTCTCGGTCACCACTCTTGTTAGCGTCTGTCTGGTGCGCCGCGCAAGTTCACTGGCTAGGGCGTGAGCCTCGGGGTCTTTGATGTTGAGAATTGCCATTTTCCTCCACCAACCCAACTGTCCTCCTTTCCTCCAACGGATGCAAGGCGGACACGGCGGAGCTGGTCTTACTACGGTTTGGGCGCCGGTTTCGCCGCGGCCGGTTCCGGGGCGGCGATCGTGAACGGCAGCGAATAGGTGAGACTGGCGTCTGGCCCCGTGGCCGCCGCTGTTGGCCCGGCGCGATCCACCTCAAAGGCCCGGTCAATCTTGTTGCCCGCCAAATCTTCCAGGGTCTTGAGGATCTCCAGCGAAT
>JAYTKJ010000076.1:0-5338 GCA_043730365.1 Acidobacteriota bacterium
CGGCGACTTGTACCCGCCAACCCTGCCGCTGCAGTGCCCGAGCGGCCGACAGTCCGGCCATGCCTGCACCAACGATGAGGCAAGTCTTCATGAGAGCAATTTACTCGCGGGAATCAACCCGCTCCGCAACTCTGCCGCGCGTTGGCGGATGGCTAGCCGCTTGGGCTCCTCCAACCGGACCAGGTTGCGCAATTGCAGTTCCATGCGGGGAGTCTGGTGAAGCCGGGTCTCGTTGCGCATCAGGAAATCCCAGTACAAGGTGGTGAATGGGCAAGCGCCGGCGCCCGTTGCCTGGCCGGGATCGAACGCGCACCCCTTGCAATAATTGCTCATGCGGTCGATGTACTTGCCGGTAGCCGCATAGGGCTTGGACGCCATCCGGCCTCCATCGGCAAACTGCGACATCCCGATCGTGTTGGGAAGCTCGACCCATTCGACGGCGTCCACATACACCGCCAGATACCATTCGTGAACCTGCCTCGGTTCGACCCCCAGCAGCAGCGCATAGAGACCGGTCACCATCAAACGCTGGATGTGATGCGCATACCCGTGGGTGAGAGTCTGCCCGATCGCATCGTTGAGACAACTCATCGGCGTTTCCCCGGTCCAATAGAAGCTGGGAAGCGGCTCGTGAGCATCGAGTGCATTGCTGTCCGCGTACGCGGGCATGTCGTTCCAGTAGATCCCGCGAACATACTCGCGCCAGCCCAGGATCTGCCGGATGAACCCTTCCGCGGCGGCCAGGGGGGCGTCGCCGCGCCGGTAGGCCGCCTCCACCGCTTCTACCACGCGGCGGGCCGGGAGCAGTTTTACGTTCATGGCCGCCGACAATCGCGAGTGGTAGAGGTAGGGCTCTTCGGTCCACATCGCATCCTGATAACGGCCGAACTCCGGCAAGCGTCGCCGAATGAAATCATCGAGCGCAGACTCCGCTTGCTGGGCTGTCACCGGAAAGCCAAACGCGTCGAGGCGGCCGGGATGTCCGCCGAATCGCGATTCTACGAGCGCCATCACGTCCCGCGTCACCTTGTCTGGAGGAAAGGAGACAGGCTTGGAGACATGCCCCGGACCGCTGCGGCCAAAAGTCCCCCGGTTCTCCGCATCGAAGTTCCACTCGCCGCCCTCTGGCTTGCCGTCTTTCATGAGGATGCCGTGGCGCTTCCGCATCTCGCGATAGAAGTATTCGAGGCGCAGCTGTTTTCGTCCCGCCGCCCAACTCCGGAACCCATCAAGTGAACAATAGAAATGCCGGTCCTCCCGGATCTCGAGTGGAACACCCTCTTCGGCGGCGACCGTGGTGAGCGCCTGCTGAACGCGCCAGTCACCCGGTTGAGTCAAAATCACCTTCTGCGGGCGCCTTGTCCGGATCGCGCGCCGGAGCTCACCGGCCAAAGTCTGGGTGTTACTGAGATCGTCCAGTTTGACGTAGTCGCATTGCCAGGAGCGTTCGGTGAGCTCTGCCGCGAAGTGGCGCATCGCGGTAAGGAAGAAGACAGTTCGTGCTTTGTGGCTCCAGACGTGTTTCGATTCTTCTTCCACTTCCGCCATCCAGATCCGATCCGCGGCGCGATCAAATCCATCAAAGGCCGACGACTGACAATCGAGTTGATCTCCCAGGATGATGACGAGATTGCGCAAACGGTACCTCCGAGGATGAGATGACCCTCCGAAGTGCTGCGGCAGTTTTTTTTGACCGATCTCCCCGTGGCGAGCATCTCACAGAGGTGAGAACTTTCATCATTGGCGCTTCGGGCGGCATTGGGGCAGCCACCGCGCGATGGCTACGCGCGTCCGGACATGACATTACCCTCGCCGGGCGCCAGACCGATAAGCTCCTGGCCCTGGCCGCGGAACTGGGCTGCTCCACGGTCACGGTCGACGCCGTCGACTTCGATGCGCTGGATGCCGCCGTACAGGAAGCTGGTCCAATTGGAGCGATCGTCAACTGTGCTGGCTCATTGCTCCTGAAACCTTCCCACCTGACGACCGCGAAAGACTATCAGGATACGATTGCGGCAAACTTGACCACCGCATTTGCCACGGTTCGTGCGGGTGCCAAAGCGATGATGAGTTCTGGCGGATCGATCGTTCTTTGCGCAACGGCCGCCGCGCGCACGGGCTTTGCCAACCACGAGGCGATTGCAGCCGCCAAGGGCGGAGTGATCGGACTGACGCTGTCGGCCGCGTCGACTTACGGAGCGCGTAACATCCGCGTCAATTGCGTCGCACCGGGTCTGGTGGAGACTCCGTTGACTACCCGGATCACTCAAAGTGAGGCAGCGTTGAAAGCGTCACAGTCCATGCACGCTCTAGGAAGAATCGGCCGGCCGGAAGATGTCGCGTCCGCGATCGCCTGGCTGGTGGATCCTGCCAACTCGTGGATAACCGGCCAAGTGCTCGGTGTCGACGGCGGTCTGGGAACAGTGAGGCCGCGCTGATGACGAATATCAAGAAAGCCGATCTGCCGTCCAAACTCTGTCCGGTCTGCCGCCGCTCTTTCGTGTGGCGAAAGAAGTGGGCTCGCGTTTGGGACGACGTTCGTTATTGCAGTGAACGCTGCCGCCGCAACCGGAGTTCCCGCGCATGAACGGCCCGATGCGGGTTTCGTTTGTTACGCGGGAGGAACTCGAAGAGTATCTTCGATCGCAATTTCCCGCGGCCGCGGCGGTCGATTCAGGCCTGAGCCCGTGGCCAGGAGGCCGCACTGCTGCTTTCCTACGGCTGGCTTCAATCGAACCGGCAGATTACGGGCGAACGAGAAATTACCTGGATGGAGCCGTTACACGCCTGTCACCCTACCTGCGGCACGGTGTCGTCTCGCTCGCCGAAGTGTGGCGCCGCGCTCGCTCGCTGGTGAGCGATCACCCGAAGGCCGCTCATAAGTTTGTCAGCGAGTTAGCCTGGCGCGACTACTGGCAGCGACTCTACGAGCAATGGGGCCAAGGTGTATGGCACGACCGCGAAGATTACAAGACCGGTTGGCAAGCTGGCGACTATGCTCCGGAATTGCCGTCCGACATCACGCAGAGCCGGACAGGATTGGCTTGCATGGACTCTTTCAGCGAAGAGCTACGCCAGATCGGCTACCTGCATAATCATTCACGGATGTGGATGGCAGCCTATATCGTCCATTGGCGGCGAGTGCGTTGGCAGGCTGGCGCACGGTGGTTCCTAACTCATTTACTTGACGGCGATCCCGCCTCGAATAACCTCTCGTGGCAATGGGTCGCCTCAACCTTTTCTCACAAGCCGTATTTCTTCAACCGCGACAATCTTGAGAAGTACACTGCGGGCCGCTACTGCCGAGAGTGCCGGGCCGCTTGCCCTTTCCAAGGGTCCTATGACGAACTCGCTCAGTCGTTGTTCCGCATAGTATGAAACTGCACTGGCTACACGCTGACTGCCTGAACGCCGATTGGGTTGATTCCGCTCGCGGACCGGCGGTCTTCGTGTTTGACGACCGGCAGTTGGATGCTGAGGGTTGGAGCCTGAAACGCATCGGATTTGTCTACGAATGCCTGCTCGAGTTGCCCGATGTCGAGATCCATCGGGGACCCTTGGCTGAGACCCTGGCACAGTTGACACAGGAACGCCATCTCGATTCGATCTTGACCGTCCGAACACCGGATCCCTGGCTACAGGCCCAGGCCGCCGATCTCGGAGAAAGGAACATCCGGGTGGAGTGGGTCACTCCGGAGCCCTTTGTTCCGCTATCCGGAGGGGTGGATCTGCGTAGATTCTCCCGATACTGGCGACGGGCCGAGCCGGTTCTTTTCCCATGATTGAAGTTGTTTGGTTCAAACGTGACCTTCGCGTTCTTGATCATGCTCCGCTTGCGGAGGCCAGCCGGCGTGGACCCGTTCTCCCCCTCTACATCGTTGAGCCTTCGCTGTTGGCTGGCGAGGATTACGATCCCTGCCATTGGACTTTTACCTCCGCCTCTCTCCAGGAATTGCGCGCGGATCTCGCCGCTCTCGGCCAGCCTCTCGTTGTTCGCGTGGGAGAAGCGCTGCCCGTGCTCGAGCAGATCCACGCTGAACATCGCATCGCCCGCCTGTGGTCTCACGAAGAAACCGGCAACGCCGTTACTTACCGCCAAGACCTCGCGGTGGGCCGCTGGATCCGCGCGCACGGTATTGAATGGAATGAAACGCCCAACGGCGGCGTAGTGCGCCGGCTGCCCAGCCGCGATGGATGGGCGCGGCGGTGGGAGTCTCGCATGGCCGCCCCGATCGTCCCTGCTCCCGGGGTGATAGGGCGCGTCCGTATCTCTCCAGGTCCAATTCCCGCAGGACGCGACTTGGGATTGCGCCCGGACCGGCGCACCGGAGCGCAACCGGGAGGCGCAGGCGCCGCGCGTGTCCTCCTCGACACCTTTCTTGAGGAGCGGGGCAACCGCTATCACTTGGAAATGTCGTCGCCGGTCACTGCGGCGGAGAGTTGTTCGCGCCTTAGCCCGCATCTCGCCTATGGCACGATCTCGACGCGGATGGCGGTCCAGCAGTTGCGGGCCCGCATAGCGCAGACCGCCGACGCCGGGCTCCTGCGGGCATGGCGGGCCTTCGACGCCCGCTTGCATTGGCGCGACCACTTCATGCAGAAGCTCGAGGACGAACCCGCCATCGAGCACCACAACTTCGTGCGCGGCTTCGATGGGCTCCGTGAGGATGACTTCGATGCCACCCGCTTCGCCGCCTGGGCCGAGGGCCGCACTGGATATCCGATGGTGGACGCTTGCATGCGTTGCCTTGGCGAAACCGGCTGGATAAACTTCCGCATGCGCGCCATGCTCATGTCGTTTGCCGCCTACCATCTTTGGCTGCACTGGCGCCCGGCTGGCCTCCATCTGGCCCGGCTCTTTGTAGACTATGAGCCGGGCATTCATTGGAGCCAATGTCAGATGCAGTCCGGCACCACCGGCATCAATACGCTCCGGATCTACAATCCTACGAAGCAGGCGCAGGATCACGACCCGGACGGCGCGTTCGTTCGCCGCTGGATCCCAGAACTTGCCGCGGGGGCAGACAGTTACCCCGAGCCAATCGTCCAACACACGGCAGCCGTTCAGCAAGCTCGGGCGCGGTTGGCCGAATTTCGGCGGCGGGTCGAGGTGCGCGCCGGCATCGAGCAAGTTGCCAAGAAGCACGGCAGCCGGAAAGGTAGACCAAGCCGCCGAAAACCTCACTCCGTTCCGGAGCGACCCATGTCGCTCTTTGACGACAACTCACCGGCTAGTACTACTGGGTCATAAAAAGAACATTTCGTGGTAGAATTGTTTTGTGGGAACACGCCTGTCTGCGCCAGGCCCACAAGTGAAGCGCTTCGCGGCTTATGTAGA
>JAYTKJ010000077.1:0-3013 GCA_043730365.1 Acidobacteriota bacterium
CGTGGTGAGCGCGGTTGAGATGAATCTCACCGATATCTACAAGGCTCCGGAAATCGCCCGCGCCGCCGAAGCGATCGCCGGTAAGCGCCTCGCCGCCTCAAGCTGGCAGGAGCAAAACAAACAGTTTCTATCGGCCCTGCATATGGAGCGTATCGTCACGATCATCGTTATCAGCCTGCTTCAGTTGATCGCCGCCCTCAATATCTTCACCTCGCTCGTCATGGCCGTGATGGAAAAACAGCGCGACATCGGCATCATGATGTCGATGGGCGCCTCGCAACCCCAGATCTCCCGTATCTTTATTTTTCAAGGCATGCTGATCGGAGTCGTCGGCACCGTGCTCGGCCTCGTCACCGGCCACGTCCTTTGCTACCTGGCCAATTCACAGCAGTGGATCCAGCTTGACGACGCAGTCTATTCGATCGGGTTCATCCCCTTCGAGCCGCGCCTCGGCGATAGCCTCTGGATCGCCGCCGTCGCCCTCGGCATCAGCTTCCTGGCGACGATTTACCCCGCCCGCGCCGCCTCGCGCATCGCGCCCGCCGTAGCGTTGCGGTACGAGTAGGGGCTTTGCCCCGGCTCCTGCCTGGCGCACACGCCGCGCAGCACCGTTTCGAGTTCGGTCGCATCGAACGGCTTGGCGAGATACGCGTCCAGCCCGGCTGCGAGAAACTTTTCCCGGTCACCCGGCATCGCGCTCGCCGTAACCATGACGGCCGGAGTCCGCAGCCGGCCCGTCTCAGCTTCACGGCGGCGCATGACTTCCACCGCTTCAACCCCACCCATCTCCGGCATCTGATTATCAATCAGCAGGGCGTCGAACTCACTCGCCTCCCACGCGGCCAGCGCCTCCAGGCCATTGCCGGTCATCGTGACGGTGTGCCCGCGCTTCTCAAGCAGCGCCTGCGCTACCCGCTGGTTGATAAGGTTATCCTCACCCACCAGCACGCGTAGCCCGGCGGGCCTGCCTGCCGAGGCAGCCACCACCGGCAGATCATGCACCACCTCCTCGCTCGCTGCCTGTGCGCTCGGCAACGATACGGCAAACCGGAACGTGCTGCCGGCGCCGGGTACGCTATCCACTTCGAGCTTGCCGCCCATCAGCTCCACCAGTTGCGACGAGATCGCCAACCCCAGTCCGGTTCCACCGTACTTGCGCGTCACACTCCCATCGGCCTGCGCAAATGCCTGGAAGATCAGCTCCTGTTGGTCAGCCGCGATTCCAATGCCGCTGTCGCTGACCCGGAATTCGAGCCGGACGCCGTCGGCCGTCTCAGCGAGCGGTTCAACGGCCAGCCCTACCGCTCCTTGCGAGGTGAACTTCAACGCGTTGCCGAGCAAATTGAGCAGGATCTGGCGGAGCCGAACCGGGTCGCCGGTCACAATCGGCGGCGCGCTTGCTGCCACGGCCCATTTCAGCGCCACGCCCCTGACGCGAGCCTGCGGCGCGATGAGCATCCGAATTTCGTCCAGCAATTCCGGCAGCCGGAATGCCACCGCCTTCAAGCTGAACTTGCCGGCTTCGATTTTGGAATGATCCAGAATCTCGTTGAGCAACTCCAGCAGCGCGCGGCCCGAACTCTGGATTGCCTCGACGCTCGCCCGGCTCTGCGGCGGCAGAGCCTCATCGCTCAAGGCCGCCTGCGCCATGCCGAGAATCCCATGCATCGGCGTCCGGATTTCGTGGCTCATGTTCGCCAGAAACTGACTCTTGGCGCGATTGGCCGCTTCGGCCGCAGCCTTCGCCGCTTCCACTTCCTGGAGTCGAGCCTCCTCGGTGGCCCGATCTTCCAGTTGTTTCCAATAGGCCCTGTTCAAACGGGACCCATGCAGCAGCAGAAACGTGAGCATGACCGCCGTTCCCACGGCGAACGTGTTCCCCTTCAACCCGCCGATCCACAAGCCGAGCAGCAGCGAGGGCACCAGCAGGATCGACACGTGGGTCACCAGCAAGCGATGCGTGGGAGTGAAAGCAATGATCGAGCCGGAGGCTCCTCCCACCGTCCAGATAAGAAGCAGGGTGAAGATCCAGCCCTCAAAGTCGTAAAACCACAGGGCATAAGGATAAAGCAAACCACTCGGCGCCGCCGCCAGCACCACGGCCAGATAAATGAGGAAGTTCAGAGCAGCCGGCCATTTGTCAAACATGGGCCTCGCGGAATGCCAACAGCGCTAAACGGAGGCCCATGCTGAAGGCCATAGATGCCGCGGCGCCCCAGAACCAAGCCGGATGCTCGCGGGCAAAGTTCGTTGTCAGCCCGAGCATGGCCAGGAGGCTCGCATAAACGTAAACCCCGTGGACCAGCCGCGAGACCTGGTCCATCGTCGCTTCTCGCGCCAACTGTGGCGAAATGCTCATGTGGTCCCTCTGTCTACTATCGCACCCCCATCTTTTCATTGGGCCAGGAAAGCATTCCCCCCTCCCCACCCCCGAACACCCCGTCCCAGAATCGAACACCTGCCGACTCCACTCGCAGCCACCCAATCCCATCCCCACCAACAACATAGCCGCCCTCGCCCATTTGGCCCCCCGTGTGCCCATAATAGGGACGATGGCAATGGATGTTCCCCGCAAAGACGCAGCCCGCCGCAAGTGGGTCCGCCGAGGCATCGTCGCCGCCATCGCCGTCGTGGTCGTGCCCGCCATCACGATAGGCCTTGCTCGTCTCAAGCCAGCCTCCCCCATCGTGGAAGCCTCGTCCGTTTGGCCCGACACCGTGAAGCGCGGCGAGATGTTGGTTGCCCATCGCGGCCTCGGCACCCTCGTGGCCGAAGATATCCTCTTTATCGCCGCCGTCACCGAAGGCCGCGTCAAGAAGATTCTCGTCCGCCCTGGCACGCCGGTCACCGCCGACACCATCATCGTCCAGCTCACCAGCCCCGAGTTAGAGCAGCAGACACTCGACGCCGAGTTCGCCGTCAAGATGGGACAAGCCAAGCTGCTTGATCTCCGGGTCACCCTCGACAGCCAGACCCTCACCCAGCGCGCCGAACTAGCCCGCCTCGAAACCGA
>JAYTKJ010000078.1:0-34101 GCA_043730365.1 Acidobacteriota bacterium
ATTATTCAAGCCTCTCACGCTCCAGCTCGGCGTGAGTCTCGAGCGGCTGGAGCTTAATTCTCCAGCCGCTCGTCACGAGCTCTCCAGCGCCGTAACTGGTACTCTGCGCTTCCAGCGGCGCTGGGGACTCGAGTCCGGACTCCGCCAGCGGTTTGAAGCCGCTTACGGCATCCGGGCCGCATCGCCGAGCCTTTCCAGCGATTTCAATTTCACACGTCATCACGCCACGATGCGTTACGGCCTGCGGTCTGGCCACCAGGAAATCCTGGCCGCTTTCCAATCCGGTCTCCTCAATGGACGCGCGCCGATGGACGAGCGTTTCATTGGCGGCAACAGCCGCATTCTCAGGGGCTGGAATCGATTCGACCTTGCCGCGCGAGGCGCAGACCGGCTCGCGCAGGCTTCGTTTGACTACCGTTGGCACAAGCTTCGTCTGGCCTACGACGCCGGTTCGGTATGGACGCGCTCGTCCGGCGATGCGTCGCTGCGCCACTCGGTTGGGATCGGCATTGCCGACAACCTCTGGAGCGGTCTGAGTTTTCTAGTTGCCTTTCCTCTACGGGAGGGTAGAGTAGAGCCGATCTTCATCGCGGGTATGAACTTCTAATGCGGACTTTCTTCGCTGCGGGTGTTGCCATTCTGGCGGCCGCCGTTCCGGCCGAACAGTTGACGCTAGACCTGCGCGGCGATACGATCTTTGCCTCTGCCCGCAAGCTCGATCTGATTCAGCCCCGTCTGCTCGCCCAACTCAAGCGGGGCGGCACGGTGGCTTTTGATTTCCATCTGGCGCTATCGGTGGGAGATCGCGCGACGGTCAGCCGGCGTGCCTTTGAACGGTTTGTGGTGAGTTACGACTTGTGGGAGGAGCGGTTTGCCGTGACCACGCTGCGCAAGCCCCAGACTCGCGTGGCCGGCTTGGGGGGCGGCGGCTTGGCCAACTGGTGCCTGCAGAATATCAGCCTGCCGCTGCCGCGGATTACGCCGGGCGACAAGTTGTGGATGCGCCTTGAAGTGAGGGCTGCCGAAAACCGCCGCGAGGTGAACCTCTCTCCCGAGGAGGGCCTTAGTCTGGCCACTTTGGTGGAGGCCTTTAGCCGGGGAGTCAAGTCCGGCGAAACCCAATGGTCGCTTGATTCCGGACCCGTTTCCTTGGCTACGCTGCGCGCTCGCGAAGCGGAGAAGAATCCGTGAACCGCCTGCGCAACCGGCTGATCCTGGTGTTCGTGGCCGCCACCCTGATCCCGCTGGCCGCCTCGCTTTGGGTGGCGCACTCGCTGCTGGAGCGTTCCACCAAGTATTCAGCCACGCTTGAGCTCGATCAGGTCTCCCAGCGTCTGGAGCAAACCGCGCGGCAGTTTTATGTGCGTGAGCGGCAGGCGCTCAAGTCCGACGTAGCGCGGGGGGCGGCGGGTGAGCCCGAGCATTGGCCACTGCGCCAACTGGGGGACTGGCCGGCCGATCTCCGGCAATTCTGGGAGTCCAGCGAGCCGGAGACGTTTCATCTAGCCGGCAAATCCGGCGACGCCATGCAGTATCTGGTGAGGCGCGATGGCGAAGTGTTGCGCTACGCCCGTTCGCTGGGCGGAGTCGAGATGGAAACCATCCGGGGCGAGTATGCGCGATCGCGGGCCTTGCTGGAAGACCTCCAAACGCGAGACGTCCGCCGCGGACTTTTCTACGCCTTCGTCTTGCTGGCGGCCGTGCCTTGGCTGGCGGCGCTGGCCATCCTGATTTTCGCCGCGCACCGGATTAGCGCCGTGGCCACGGCTGCGTATAACCGCATGGCCGAAGAGCTGCAGCAGAGCCGCGAGCGGCTGCTGTTTCTGACGCGCCTCGAAAGCTGGCAGTCTTTGGCGCGCAAGGCCGCCCATGAGGTGAAAAATTCGTTGACGCCGATCCGTCTTCTGATGGAAGAGCTGGCTTGGCGTCATCACGATGAAAAAGATTCATTCGAGAGCCAGGCCGCGCAGGTCATTGTGGACGAAGTAAACTCGCTGGAGCGCCGCGTGAGCGCGTTCTCGCAATTCGCAGCCGAGCCACCCGTCCATCTGCGTCCGTTGAACGCCGCCGAGCTTCTGGAAGAGCGCATCGCCTTCCTGCGGGCCGCGCATCCGCAGGTGCGCTATCGGTTTGAGCGGCCTTCGCAGCCGGTGTCCGTGCTGGCCGATGAAGACCTGCTGAAGGCCGTGCTGACGAATCTACTGGAGAATGCCGCTCACGCCGCGGGGCCGGGCGGCGAGATCCTGGCCATGGCCGGGGCCGGCGCGATCGAAGTGCACGATTCAGGACCCGGACTGACCCGGCAGGCACTGGAGACTGTCTTCGAGCCCACGATTTCCTTCAAGAAGGGTGGCATGGGCCTGGGCCTCTCCATCGCGCGCAAAAGTGCGGTGCTGTGCGGCGGCGACATCGTGCTGGTGAAGGGCGAACTGGGCGGCGCTGGATTCCGCGTGCTGCTCTCGCCGGCGGCCTGATCGAAATTGCTGGCATCATCGAACAAGCATGTCTGCCGCTGTCGCCCACCGCGTTCTAATCGTCGATGACGAAGAGAACATCGGCCTTTCCCTCAAGTTGATTCTGGAGCGCGAAGGGTATCGCGTCACTCATGTGCGAAGCGTGCGCGAATTTCTCGCCGTGGCCGTGCGCGCCGACGCCTATCTGGTGGACGTTCGCTTACCAGATGGCAGCGGCATCGACGTACTGAAGAAAATTCGCGAGACTTCCCTGGAAGTCCCGGTGGTCATGATTTCCGGGCAGGCGACGATTGCCGATGCAGTAGAGGCGACGCGCTCGGGCGCTTTCGATTTTCTCGAGAAGCCGCTCGGCCGCGAAAAGGTTCTGCTCACGCTGCGGCACGCTTTTGAGCAATCGCGCTTGCGCGTGGAGAATGACCGGCTGCGGGAGAAAGTGGGTGAGCCCAGGATTATCGGCTCCAGTCAGGCATGGAAAGACACGCTCGAGCAAGCTACGCTGGCGGCGCGATCCGATGCCCGCGTCTTGCTGCTGGGCGAGTCCGGCACCGGCAAGGAGTTGCTGGCTGAGCACATTCACCGCGCCAGCCCGTTCGCGGCTAGTGCCTTCATCAAGGTCAACTGCGCGGCGATTCCCACCGAACTGCTGGAGAGCGAATTGTTCGGGCATGAGAAGGGCGCGTTCACCGGAGCGGCTTCAGCGCGGCGTGGGAAGTTTGAACTTGCCGACGGCGGCTCGATTTTTCTGGACGAAGTGGGAGATTTGCCGTTGGCCGCCCAAGCCAAACTGTTGCGGGTGCTGCAAGAGGGCGAGTTCCATCGCGTGGGCGGTGAACAGGCCATTCGCGTGTCGGTGCGCGTCATCTCGGCCACCAATCGCGACCTGCAACAAATGGCGGCCCAGCAGAAATTCCGCGAGGATCTCTACTACCGGCTCTGCGTCATGCCGATTCGCGTGCCCCCGCTGCGGCAGCGGCCCGCCGACATTCGCGCCATGGCCGGTTACTTTCTCGAAGAGTTCTGCTTGCGCAACAATTTTCGCGCCAAGACGATCTCTGAGCCGGTCTTTGCCGCGCTGGAAGAGTATCACTGGCCGGGCAACGCGCGCGAGCTGCGTAACATCGTTGAGCGCATGGCGATACTTTCGCCGGGCGAGGAGATTGTGGAGGCGGCCGTCCCGCTCGAGCTGCGTGCAGCCGGTGGGGGCGGAGCGTCGCGGTCCAGCTTGCACGAGGCGCGCGAGGGGGCCGAACGCGATCATATTCTGCGGGCGCTTGAGCAGACGGCGTGGAACGTGGCGGGCGCCGCGCGAGTGCTCGGCATGGAGCGGACTAACCTGCACAAACGCATCCGCGCCCTTGGTCTGGCGCGCGAGCGCTAAACTGGGAGTTCTCATCCAGTTTCCTATGAAGACCTTCTACATTGAGACGTTCGGCTGCCAGATGAACGCTCATGACTCGGAGAAAGTGGTTGGCACGCTGCTTGACAAGGGGTACGAGCAGGTGGCGACGCCCGCCGACGCCGAGTTGGTGCTCTACAACACCTGCAGCATTCGCGACAAAGCCGAGCAGAAGGTATTCAACCGCCTGCAGCAGTTCAAGAAAGATGCCGGCAAGGGCAAAGTGTTTGGCGTGCTTGGCTGCGTGGCGCAGCAGGAAGGCGAGAAAATCTTCGAGCGGGCGCCGCACGTCAGTCTGGTCTGCGGATCGGCCAGCTACACCCGGTTCGGCGAACTGCTGGTGCAGATTGAACGGGGAGACCGCCGTGTCACCGGCCTGAGCCTCGACACCCGCGATACTTTCGAAACGCCGGTCACCAGCCGCACGAATCCGCATCGGGCCTTCATTACGATCATTGAGGGCTGCGACAAATCCTGCGCCTACTGTGTGGTGCCATTCACGCGCGGTCCTGAACGCAGCCGGACGGCCGAGAGCGTGCTGCGTGAGGCTCGTGAACTGGCCGAGATGGGCTATAGCGAGATTCAACTGCTGGGCCAGAACGTGAATAGCTACCGCGATCCGTCGCCGGCTGGCTTGGACTTTGCGCAACTGCTGCGCAAGATGGGCGACGTGAGCGGCCTCAAGCGCGTGCGCTTCACCACTTCTCACCCGCGCGATTTCGTCAAGGAAATTATCGACGCGATCGATGAGAATCCCGTATTGTGCAACCATGTGCATCTGCCCGTGCAGTCTGGATCGGACGACACGCTGGCGCGGATGCAGCGGCTCTACACCCGCGACGAATACATGCGGCGGATCGAGTGGATGAAGCGTGCGGCGCGTGATATTTCAATCACCACCGACATTATCGTGGGCTTCCCCGGCGAGACCGAAAAAGACTTTGAAAAGACGCTCGAATTGCTGCGCGAAGTGGAATATGAATCGATGTTCTGCTTCAAATATTCGCCCCGGCCCAATACGGCCGCGGTGAGTATGGCCGACTCGATCGACGACACCGAGAAGGGGCGGCGCCTGACCATACTGCTCGAAACGCAGCGGGCTATTCAGATCCGCCGCAATGCGGAAATGATCGGCCTGACTGAAGAAGTGATGGTGGAGGGCTTCAACAAGGCGACGCTGCTCTGGATCGGCCGCACGTCCCAACATCGGATGTTGAACTTCAGCGCCGCCGAAGATGCTAGTCTTGAAATCGGAAGCTACCGGAACGTGTTAGTGACTCGCTCAGGTCCGAATTCTCTGACCGGCGAGTTGGTTTCCGGCCTGCGGGCGAGTTGAGATCGAAAGGAGCGTGTCATGGAAGTCGAAATGAAAATCCGCGGCTTGATGATGGATCCGGTCAACAACATGCCCATCGTGATTCTGCGGGATTCGGCCGGCAGCCGCATTCTACCGATCTGGGTCGGCGTGTACGAGGCCAATGCCATTGCGCTCGAGATCGAGAAAGTGGCCACGCAGCGGCCGATGACTCACGATCTGATCAAGACGCTGCTGCTGGGCATGGACGCCGGCGTGCGCAAGGTGGTGGTGAGCGAACTCAAGGACGACGTTTTCTACGCCGTGATCTGGGTGGAGCGAGACGGCAAACTTACCAGTATCGACAGCCGCCCCAGTGATGCGTTGGCGATTGCGCTGCGGCTTGACTGCCCGATCTTTGTCGACGATTCGGTGCTCGACAACTCCAAGATGGCCACCAGTATCAGCGAGAAGGGCGCGGCGGGCGGTGAAGTGACCCGCCAGTGGCTTGAGAACCTCGGGGACGAGGACCTGGGCCGCTACAAGATGTAGTGGCGCCATGACGCGGCATCTCGAACTTCTCTCGCAGCTTGGCATTGAGCCGCTGCAGGTTCCAGGCCAGGAACGCCATACTTTTTTTATTCGCGATCGCTTTGCCGCTCTCGTGGAACGGACACGCGACGGTGCGTTCGGTCGCATTGGCACGGCGGGCTGCATGACCGAACGCGGCTTGGCGATGCTGATGTGGCGGGAAGGGAAGGCCTACTTTGTGGCCAAGGGCGGCGTGGAAGTTGATGCGGGTGAAGACGACGTCTCGGCCTTGCGGGCTTTCATGACGGATCTGGAGCGGGTGCTGCGATCCTGCTGATGGTGCTTCACCGTTGGGGGTAGAGGACCGCTTGCTTTCGCGCGCGGCTCAGAAGCTCACAACAACCGTTTCCGAGCCGCGCCCGCTAGGAAGCGGTTCTTGGGTGCGTTCACGGCGCGAAACCTATTCCGGTGAGAATCGCCGCGAGTTCACGCGCATCTTCTTGCGTGTGAAAAGTGCGATCGAAGGTAAGAACCACGGTCACCGAATCGGCCTCGGCTGCAACCGGGGAAGAAGACTTCACGGTGTATAAACCTGGCCCCGGGTAAGTTGCTTCGGCCACGATGCGGCCATCCACCGCTAGAGTCGCGTGACGCACGGGCGATTGGTCAATGATCCGGAACGTCGCCTGGACCGGCATCGGCGCCGCCGGGCGCTTTACCAGCGCCACCACGCGTTGGTTGGTCCACCGCCAACTATCCTGGAGCTCGTACACACCAGCGGCAAGTTGGAAGGAAACTTCGGGCGCGTTCATGGGGACGAACGAAAGCTCGGGCGCGCGCTCGACAATCTGAACCGCGGTCACGGTATCGGCCGGCTGGGTTGAGATATCGAAGGCGCGTAGTC
This sequence comes from Acidobacteriota bacterium, assembly GCA_043730365.1. Lineage (GTDB taxonomy): Bacteria > Acidobacteriota > Terriglobia > Bryobacterales > Bryobacteraceae > VFZP01. Next base: position 6,600 of record JAYTKJ010000078.1, read on the forward strand.
CATGCGCATGGGTTGAATACGCCGACGGAGACTTCACGGCGAGGACCCGAAACGGCAGCGACGGCCGCACGGGATATTCGAGTAGCGGTGCGGCGGCGCCGCCGCCGGTGGTGTAGTCAAGCGGGCCGCCGACGTGCGAGGAGATGACCACATCGCCGGGCCGCACGGCTTGCCCGCGGCGGAGTGGCGCCGCGCCTGCACTCTCGGCGTAGAATCGCAAGCCCCATTCGGCGGCTACCCATGCGCGCTGTGTGGCCAGCGAATCCTTGATCTGCGCGATGGCCAGCTTGTAAGCGTTCCAATGCTCATAGTTGGCGTGATTGAGGGCCAGCGAGAGAGCGAGCTGCAGCGCGAATCCGGCGATGAGCAGCCGTCGCTTGTCCACCAGCCTATTCACAGTCGAAAAAACTACCGGGACCGCCGCCGGCAACAAGTAGCGTGCCGATCCTGCAAAGAACACGATCAACGCAAACACGTAGAACAGCGCCAGCCACGCCTCAAGGTAATCCGCCGTCGATCGCATCGCCCGCACGAGCAGCGCGGCGCCGGCGGCGAGGGGTAGCCAAAAGAGCGGACTCGCATCAAACCAAGCGCCCGCCAGCGCCGTGACGGCGGCGACGATCCATTCCACGCGGCCAAACGTGGCGCCCGCCAACAACGGCGAGACGATCCACCCGGCATGCACGGTCAACGCCACGGCGTTGCGCCACTTGTTGGCCATCGACTGCAAGCCGCGCGATTGGAAGTACCCGGTGAGTACTTGCGCCGACGCCGCACCGGTCGAGAAGCGCTCGAACAACTGCCAGCCGGCAATCACACCAGCAGGAGCAAGCACGGCCAGCCACGCCGCCGCCCACGCCCGCTTGTGTCGCCATACGTAAAGCGCGCCGAGTGGAACGAACGCGATCGCCTTGTACTCAATGAGCGAGGCCGCCGCGCCCGCGATCCCTGCCAAACAGAGGCCGGCGCGTGAGCCGTCATTCACGCCACGTACGAGGAATGCCATTGCTGCGAGAAAAAAAGCGAGAAACGGGATATCGGCTTCGAGTGAGTTGCCGTTGATGACGAACGCCGGTACTGTGGCAAAGATGGCGACTGCCCACTGGGGGCTGCCGGCGCAAAATACGAGCGCCAACTCCCACACCGCCCACAACGCCAGTAGGGAAAAGCCGGCATAGATCAGATGCAGAGCCGGTTCACGCACGTCACCCATCGCCGCGAGCGCCCCCGCCAGGATCCAGGCGTTGCCCGGCGGCTTGGGGAAGCCGCGCATGTCCACCTCGCCGCCCTGCGCGACGTATTTGAAATGATTCGGATGCAGCGGATCGACGAGCGCGTGCTCGGCCATCGCCAGATAGAAAGTATCGTCGCCTTGAACCGGGAACCAAAGGTAGGGTAGACGCAAAACGGCAACGAGCCCCAGCAATAGCAGCCAGGGAGTTCGTTGCCGCATCGGGTGTCTTGACTATTTTTCCGGGCGCCAGCGGACAATCGGCTTGCGCGCCGCGGTGGTTTCATCGACGCGGCTGGTGCGCGTATCGTACGGCGCGCCGAGCACGAACTGCGGATCGGCGTCTACCTCTTTGGCGATCGCGATCATTGCCTCAATGAACAGGTCGAGCTCTTGTTTCGGCTCGGTCTCGGTGGGCTCAATCATCATGGCGCCGTGAACGATCATCGGGAAGCTGGTGGTGTACGGGTGAAACCCGTAGTCGATCAGCCGCTTGGCCATATCTCCGGTGCGGACGCCTTTGGCCGCCTGACGATCGTCGCTGAACACGCACTCATGCATAGAGGGCGACGTGTAAGGCAGATCGAAGTAGGGTTCGAGGCTTTTGCGAATATAGTTGGCGTTGAGAATCGCGTCCAGCGTGGCATTGCGCAATCCCGGGCCGCCGTGCGCAAGAATGTAGGCCAAGGCGCGGATGTGTACGCCGAAGTTGCCGACGAAAGCCTTCACCTTGCCGATCGACTGTGGACGGTCGTGATCGAGCGACAATAGCTCACCGATGCGCTTCAGCCGCGGCACGGGCAGAAATGGTTCCAGATGCTTCTTGACGGCCACTGGCCCCGCGCCAGGACCGCCTCCGCCATGCGGCGTAGAGAAAGTCTTGTGGAGATTTAGATGCATCACGTCGATGCCGAAATCACCCGGCCGTGTGATGCCCACCATGGCATTCATGTTGGCGCCGTCCATGTAGACCAACGCGCCTTTGGCATGCAGGATCTCCGCCGCCTTCTGAATATTTTCTTCAAACACGCCGACAGTGTTGGGATTGGTCACCATCATGGCGGCCACATCTTCATTCGCCAGCCGTTCTAGTGTAGCCAGGTCCAGCATGCCTCGATCGTTCGAGGCGAAGTTCTCCACCGCATAGCCACACATGTGGGCGGTCGCCGGATTGGTGCCGTGCGCCGAATCGGGTACCAGGATTTTCTTGCGCGCGTTGCCGCGGCTCTCTTGCAGCGCCCGCACCAGCATAATGCCGGTCCATTCGCCGTGTGCGCCCGCTGCCGGCTGCAAAGTCACCGCATCCATACCGGTGATTTCGCAGAGCATGGTTTCCAGCGTGGCCAGCACTTGCAGACATCCCTGGGAAAGAGACTCAGGCTGATAGGGATGAGCCCAAGCCAGGCCCGGCGTGCGCGCCACCAGTTCATTGATGCGCGGGTTGTATTTCATCGTGCAGGAGCCGAGTGGAAACAGCCCGAGATCGATACCGTAATTCTGCGTGGACAACCGCGTGAAGTGGCGAATTACTTCTACTTCGCTGATTTCGGGAAACTCGGCGATCTGATCGCGCACGTAACCGGCTCCCAACGCCGCCGTGGCGTCAACCTCAGGCACGTCCAGATCGGGAAGCTGATAGCCCTTTTTGCCGGGCGATGAAATTTCGAAGACCAAGCCTTCGTTTTGATTAATATGCGGGCGAACCTTCTTGGTCATACGCGATTGATCGCCTCCGCCACTGCGTCCATGTCGGCGCGTTTGGACATCTCTGTCGCGCACAGCAAAAGCTGGCCCTCCAGTTCCGGATAGAAGCGCCCTAGATCCAAGCCACCGATGATGCCTTTGGCGAGCAATTCATCGTTGACCCGTCCGGCCGAGCGTTTTGGCTTGGCCACGAATTCATTAAAGTACGGAGCGGTGAAGCCACGCGGTATCTTGCCGCCCAGGTAGTGCGCCTTGGCCAGATTCTGCGTAGCGAGTTCGCGCAGCCCTTGCTTGCCATAGACCGTCATGAACACCGTCGCCATCAGCGCGATCAGCGCCTGGTTGGTGCAGATGTTCGACGTCGCCTTTTCGCGGCGGATGTGCTGCTCTCGTGTCGACAGCGTCAGGCAGAAGGCGCGGTTGCCGCGGCTATCCTTGGTTTGACCCACCAGCCGCCCAGGGATTTGCCGGATAAACTTTTCCTTGGTGGCGATGACGCCCGCGTAAGGTCCGCCATAGCTTGGCGAGATCGCAAACGACTGCAACTCGCCGCACACAATGTCGGCGTCGCGCGGCGGTTCGAGCAATCCAAGTGAAACCGCCTCGGTGAAGACCACCACCAGCAGCGCTCCGTGCCGATGCGCCAATTCTCCAGCCGCCTTGACGTTCTCCAGGCACCCAAAGAAGTTCGGCGTCTGCACGATCACGGCCGCCGTTTTGTCGTCGATCGCGCGCTCCAGCGAGTCCAAATCAGACGCGCCGGTGGCGGCGTCATAGCCGAATTCATCGACCGGCATCTGTTGATTGCGCGCGTTGGTCCGCAGCACGGCCCGGTACTCGGGATGAACAGCTCGGGAGATGAGGATGCGATCGCGCCCTGTAATCCGGACGGCCATCAACGCCGCTTCCGGAACGGCCGTAGAGCCGTCATACATGGAAGCGTTGGCCACTTCCATCCCCGTCAACTGGCAAACCATCGTCTGAAATTCAAAGATCGTGGTCAACGTCCCTTGCGCCATCTCGGCTTGGTACGGCGTGTAGGAGGTCAGGAACTCTCCCCGCGACACCACCACATCGCACAGTACCGGGCGAAAATGGCGGTAGATTCCTGCGCCTAGAAACGACGAGAACTTCGCCGCGTTCTGCTCGCCCAGCGCGTTGAAATAGTCAACGATCTCATATTCGGAAATACCTGGAGCGATATCGAGGGGCCGCTTGATCCGCACCGGCGGTGGCAAGTGGCTGTAAAGATCATCAAGAGAGGCGACACCAATAGTATCGAGCATCTGGCGGCGCTCAGAGTCAGACTTCGGAAGGTAACGCACTCGGCTAAGATTCCCCCAAGTATTTCTGATAGTCCGCCGCCGTCATCAGGTTGTTTATTTCTGCAGCCGACGTGAGCTTGAGCTTAACCAGCCAGGCGGCGCCATGCGGATCTTCGTTCAGTTTCTCGGGAGCCGCCGTTAGTAGTCCGTTGACCTCCAGGACTTCGCCGCCCACTGGAGCGTAAATGTCCGACACGGCCTTAACCGATTCAACCGAGCCGAGGGACTTGCCCATGGCCAGCACCGCTCCCACCTTCGGCAGGTCTACATATACGATGTCGCCCAGCTCTTTTTGCGCGTGGTCCGTGATGCCGACCACGCCGGTATCGCCTTCCACCCGGACCCACTCATGTTCCTTGGTATAGCGGAGATTGTCTGGATACATTTCTTATTTGGCTCGCTTATAGAATGGAGTCGGCACCGTAACGGCATCAACGGGTTGACCCCGTACGATGACCTGAATCGTTCGCCCCAGTTGGGCGGCGGACACCGGAAGATAGCACATTCCGATGTTCTTGTTCAAAGTAGGGGACGGGCTTCCGCTGGTAACCCAACCAGCTTTGGCCCCATCCACGTGGATTTCGTAGCCATCGCGGGCGATACCCCGTCCAACCATCTCAAAGCCCATCAGTTTGCGCGTAACGCCTTCGGCCAGTTGTCGCGCGCAGGCCGGTTTGCCCAGGAACTCCTTAGCCATGTCCACGTTGCGCTCCAGGCCTGCCTCAATCGGAGTGATCGACGCGTCGATCTCGTGGCCGTAGAGCGCCATGCCGGCTTCCAGGCGGAGGGTATTGCGCGCGCCCAGGCCGCACGGCTTGATGCCGAACTCGGCCCCAGCCTCCATCACCTTGTTCCAGAGACGGGCGGACTCGGCGGGGTCGAAGAAAATCTCAAAACAATCCTCGCCCGTATAGCCCGTACGCGCCAGCCGCGCGGGCACTCCATCCACCTCACCGTCGCGAAACCGGTAATAACGAATGGTCGAAAGATCCGTGTGGGTAATTTTTTGCATAGTCGCCGCGGCCTTGGGGCCCTGGACGGCCAGCTGTGAATATCTCGCGCTCGCAAAATCAACCTCGCAGTCCCAACGATTTTGGGCCGCGATGTGCTCGTAATCCTTATCTTGGTTGGAGGCGTTCACGCAGAGAAAGTAATGCTGAGGGTTCACCCGATAAACCAGGATATCGTCAACGAATCCACCGTGACTGTATAGCAAGCCGGCATACTGGGCCTGCCCATCCACGATCTTGACCACGTGGCTGGTGGCAACATAGTTAACCAAATCAAAGGCTTGGGGGCCCCGAACTTCAATCTCTCCCATGTGGCTGACGTCAAACAATCCTACGTGCCGACGGACCGCGTGGTGCTCGTCAAGAATGCCGGAGTACTGAACGGGCATGTCCCAGCCTCCGAAATCCACCATTTTTGCTCCCAGCGAACGGTGCATAGCGTTCAAAGCCGTGGGTTTCAAGGGCGAGGTGGACGATGCCATTTGTTCCACCAATCTAGCATAGATATACCGCCGGACAGAAGTACTCCTCCTTTGGCATCAAACTTGCAGTAGAGAAGGCAACACAACGAAAGAAAGCCAGAAACACAGGGTCATGAGCTCAAGCTTGAAAATAGTACAGTCTTTCGCCGGTAAAAACTTACCGGCAGATTGTGCTCTTTACACTGCGAAGGCTCTCTCCTCTCTCTCCCCTGCGATTGGCTCTTCTTCTGCTCGGATCGGTTCCGCCATCCTCACTCAGCAGGTAGAAGGATGGTGGAGGGTCGAACTCCTCCACGGCCCTGACCGATGGACGTTGCGCCGTGGCTTCCCTCTCCGCGGCGCAACACCCTCTGATTTGGCATGAGAATTGCAACACATCTGACGAGTAAGGCGCAGACCTTAGTCCAGTCCGTTATCTGCCGAGAAATCAGGAGATTAGCGAAAAATGATAAACAAAAATTATAGGACAGCCGTGTGTATACTGGTTGCCGTCGCGTCAAGCGGTTGCGTAGCCACCCGGAAGCATGTCAAATCGGTTTCTGACCCACTAGATCGCCGCCTTGGCGGGCTGGAAGCGAAGTCCCGAGAAGTAGATTCGACTCTTTCGGCTCATGAAAAAGGTATTTCTGCTGCAGACGAACGTGCTAAGGGCGCCGACATGCACGCAGCCGACGCATCCAAGGAAGCCAAGGGCGCTCACGAGCGGATTGGTCAAGTTAATCAAGACTTGGGTGAGAAGACCGTCGCAGCCAACAAGAACGCTACCGATGCCCGGTCCGTGGCTGATCGCGGCTTGGGCAAGGCCTCTGAGGTAGAACAGAAATTGTCGACACTGGAGAATTTCCAGCTCGTAACCGCTCAAAGCGTCCTGTTTCCCTCGGCCGTCAGCAAGCTGTCGCCTGACGCCGCCAAATCGCTTGATGAGGCCGCCGCACAGGCGTTGAAACAGAGCCGCTATGTGATTGAAGTCCAGGGCTTTACCGATCAAACCGGTAGCCCCGAGGCGAACATCGCTCTCAGCCGTCAGCGCGCCGATGAAGTCGTCCGCTACCTGACGATGCAACACAAAATTCCCTTGTTCCGTATCTATCAGCTTGGTGCTGGCGCCTTGGTGCCGGTTGCCGACAACAAGACGCGACAGGGCCGCCAGCAGAACCGCCGAGTCGAAGTCAAGGTGTACTCCGCTGACTCGGACGGGAAGAAAGTCACGGCTTCTGCCTCTGGCAGTCGATAAAAAGTTCTATCCTTACCCGGAGTCTGGAACGCGGGTAGGGCGGGTGCTACTCTAACAAGCTTCGCACCTGAGCGAGGCGGCTGAAAATCTCGGAACGGACGCACCGAGGTTCGATGGCCGCCTCGCTTTTCTTTTTTACTGGATCTATTCTGATCCTCCGTATGTACCGTACTGGTGGATAGTACCGGCCTAGTACTTTATGGAAATAGTCTACACCAAGTCTTCTCAAAACACCACAGAAAACTTTTGCCGGACGGAAGAATTTTTAGCGTAACTCTGACACGAGTGATTGGGCCAAAACATGGGCGCGCTCGGCCAGGGTTTTGGCGGTCGATAAGTCAGTGGCGCGGGTCTGTAGAGCCTGAGCGATAAATGACTTGGCCCGGTCCGCATTGGCTCGCTGCGTGGGGTTTAGGGGCTTGGCTGCCACCGCCGCCAAGTTGTTTTCCGCCTGCTGGACCGCCGCGTCGATCGCTCTATTGAGAGCCTCCTGCTCAGAGGCTGAGAGTACTGGGGCCAACACCGAAATCGGTTCCTGGTTAACAGGAACCGGAGTCTGGGCAACAATGGCAGCAGCGGGCTGTGTCTTGGTGGGGGGCTTGGGCTTCTTTCGGACAGCGCTGCGAACAGGCTTCGGCTCTGGCGGTTTGGCAGGGATTTGCGTAGCCACCGGGGGCGCAATCTTCGGGGCTTCGGCCTGCTGAACTTTAGGTGGCGGCGGGACTTGCGGATTTTCAACCGGCAGGGAAGGTTTGGTGGGAGGAGCCGCAATCACCGGCGGCGGAGTCTTGCCTTGGCCACGGCGGATCAGCGAGCAAGACGAAGAAGTAACAAGTGTTACGACTGCGAGTCCATAGCCCACGCGGTTCATCACTGCCCAGGTCCCTCCGTAGCGGTGCTTTCTACAGCATTCGGCTTGGCCAACACCGAACTATTTACCAGGATAACATCGGCTGCCTTACGTTCGCTGGCCGGCGTCTCGAGGTCATCGGCCGGGAAGCGCATACGAAAAGTGGTGCCGGACAGCGGGTCGGAGGTGAAGTCAATCGTTCCATTGTGTAACTGTATGTGGCGGAACGTCATGGCGAGTCCGATGCCGGAACCCGCCGCTTTGGTTGTAAAGTAGAGGTTAAATATCTTGTCCCGGACCTCTGCCGGTATTCCCGGGCCCTGATCTGAGACCGTGACGACGATCTCGTCGCCCTCAATCCCCACTCCAATCCGAAGGCGCCCGCCACCCTTCATCGCTTCCACGCCATTATTCACTACGTTGATCAAAGCTTGCTTGATCATGTCCTCATCAACCCGAGCCCAGGCGTGGGGGACCCGGGATTCCAGCTCCACCGAGACCGCGCCACGTTCGGCGCCCGGCCAAACCAAAGTTGCCACCTGGCGGGCCAAATCGACGATGTCCACCCTCTTCAGGTCCAGTTGCACGGGCCGCGTGAAATCGAGGAAAGTCTTGACCACGCGATCCAGCCGGGCGATCTCGCCCCCGATCACGCCCACCTCGTTCTGAACCGAGGCCTCACCGCTCAGCTTCTCCTTCAGTACCTCCAAATGGACGGCCATGGCGTTGAGCGGATTCTTGATCTCGTGTGCCACGCCACCGGTTAGGCCGCTGATGGCAGCCAGCCGGGTTGAGATATCGAGCTGAGTTCGTAATTGACGGCGGCTTTCGATGTCACGCAGGCGCAATAGGATGCTGGTGGATCGATCCGGCCCCTCCACCAAGTCGACATTGGCCAGCAGCCTTAAGGGGACGGCGCCACGATTGTGCGTCACCGGCGCTTCGATCACTTTGCGGGGTTCGGCGCAAACCTCACGGAGCAGTGCGCCCAACGCGGTGGTGGCCGGAAAGAGCTCTTCGAGCTGCTTTCCCACCAGGGCGCTCTGATCCAGCGCGAGGATGCGTTCGGCAGACCGGCTGGCGCTGACCACTTTCCGGCGCGCATCGAACAAGATCACGCCTTCTTCGAGCCGCTCCAGCATGCCGTCGATGTTTCGTCGCATCTGGACCATATCCTCGCGGGCACCGCGGTATTGCTGGCTGAGCACGTCCAGCTTCGAGGTCATTTCGGCAAACTCCTTGGGCTCCTTCCCGGCGGACTCGCCGTCGGAGGGTGTGAACTCCCCCGTCGTGATGGACTCGATGCGCTTGCTTAACCGGTCAAGATGATTGAGTATGACGTTGGAGAACAAATAGGCCAAGACCATGGCCGCTAAAAGACTCAGGGCCGATGATCCGGCCAAGGTGCGCACTTGCTTCTTGATCGAATCGCGGATGAACAAGGTTGACACCACGATCCGGAGGTCAAGCACCCTTTTGCTCGGGTCTTTGGACATCCCGAGCGGGATCACCATGGCGTAGTCGCGTGTGTCGTTCCACACCTCCCAGATGCGCTCCCACAGCGGGCGTCTGCGCCAATCGTCAAACAGGGGCAGGGAAAGATACGTTTGGCGGCTCCGTTGTTTTGACGACGATCTCAGGACGACGCCCTGGTCATCGCACAACTGAATCTCCGAGACTGTGCGCGAACTGGCAATGGGCGCGACGAATATCTCCGGTAGAAAGGGATCGGTGGCGACGAGCTCGTGCACCAGCGCCTTGGTCTCATCAAAGGTGGCTGGCTTGGCGTTCTTGGGGACCGCCGACACCAGCTCGTTCACCCGTTGCTGCACCTGCAGCCGCGTCTGTTCTTTGATGACCTCGGCGCGATCCTGCACTTCGCTAAACTTGTCCTCGATCGTGAGACGTAGCGTCGCGACGCACTGCATCAGGACCAGCCCGGTCACCAGGAGGACGATCGAGATCCGCAGGCGCGACTTAAGCGACATCGTGAAATCCGGTTATGAGTCCTGGGCCGGAGCCGATCCGTATTCCTTGAGCTTGTTGAACAAGGTCTTCAAGCTGATACCGAGGATATCGGCTGCGCGGGTCTTGTTGTTCTTGGTATGCGCGAGAGTCATGAGAATCAGCGACTTCTCTGCCTGCTCCACTTTGGTTCCCACCGGTATCAAGACGCCTTCGCCGGATACCGGTGGCGGCAGGGCGTCGGTGACGGCAAGCTGGCCTTCCGGCAACGGCTCGGTGGTGGTGGTGGTGCTGGCCGCCGGAGTCGAGGCTGGCAACCCGAGAATAGGCGGAAGGTGACGCGCACCAATTAATCCCGATCCGGCGATGATGGCTGCGCGCTCAAGGACGTTGCGCAGTTCGCGGACGTTGCCAGGCCAGGCATGGCGCTGCAGCCGGACCAGCACTTCAGGCTCGAAACCGGTCACGCGAATCCCGTGCTTCTGATTCAAATCTCCAAGAATCGCTTCGGCCAGCGCCGGAATATCTTCCAGCCGCCGCCGCAAAGGCGGTAGTTCCAGACCGAAGACGTTCAGCCGGTAGAACAAATCTTCGCGCAGCAGGCCCTTCTTGATGGCTTCCTCTGGGGGGCGATTGGTGGCCGCAATCACGCGCACATCTACTAGCGATTCGGTCTTGCCGCCCAGGCGGCGAACGCGGGAATCCTCAAGCACGCGCAACAGCTTGGCCTGAGTACCAATGGGCATCTCGGCGAGTTCGTCCAGCAGCAGCGTGCCGCCCTGAGCCAGCTCAAAGCAGCCGGCGCGGCGTTCCACGGCGCCGGTGAAGGCGCCTTTTTCATGGCCGAATAATTCACTCTCCATGAGTGTCTCCGGCAGCGCCGCGCAGTTGATGGCGACAAACGGACCGTTGGCGCGCGGGCTCAACTGATGGATGGCCCGGGCTACCATCTCCTTGCCCGTGCCGCTTTCTCCGGTGATGAGCACAGCGGCGCGGGTAGGCGCTACCTGCCTGATTAGCGAGAAGACCTGGTGCATTGGCTCCGAGTTGCCGACCAAATGCCCCAGCACGCCCTGATAGCTGAGTTGGCGGCGTAGTCCCTCGGTCTCCTCGGCCAATTTTGTCTGCAGCGACGCGCGCTCAAGCAGGAAACGCAGGGCCCGGGCCTGAATTGGTTTTTCAAGGAACCAAAAGGCGCCAAGGTCATGGGTCGTGGTGAGCGCGGTCTCGATGTTGCCGAAAGCCGTGATGACGATGACCGGTATGCGCACGCCGCGCTCGGTCAGCTTCTTCATCAACTCGGCACCGTCCATCCGCGGCATCATCATGTCGGTGAGCATGATCTGCGGTTCGAAGTCGTCGATTTTTTCGAGCGCGTCGACACCGTCGCGGGCGGTCTCGGTCACGAAACCCCAACCTGAGATCATGTTAGCGAGCCCCGAGCGCTGGTTTTCTTCGTCGTCAACGATGAGCACACGAGTGCCGGGAGCGGGCGTAGCCACAACGGACATATCAGCTTAGTGTATCGCTGTGGGGGCGCGCCGCCGCCGCCCGCTAGCGGTACGGCGCGTACAGTTACTTGGTCAGGATATCTTCGAAGAACTTCAGGGCTCGGGTGTCCTTCGACTGTCCGAGCCAGAACATCGCCTGCTTGCGGACCGCAGCATTTGGATTGCTGCGCGCCACTCGGATCAGCATCGGCACGCCCTCGTCATCCGGCATCTGCGTCAGGGCGAACACGGCTTTCTTTTTGACCTCCGTATCCGGGTCTTGGTCGAGCGCCTCACCGATGGCGCCGGACGCCAGCTGTTTCGACGCTCGTTGCGCCAGCCAGAATAGCGCCTGCCCCCTCACGTGCGGAACCTTGTCTTCTTTGGCCACTCTGACGATCGCCGCGATGGCCTCCGGTTCCGAACTTTGCGTCAGGGCAAACACCGCGTGTTCGCGTACTTTGTCCGAAGGATCTTCGCGTGAGAGGCGCGCCACGGTCTGGAAGCCCGGGCGGCCGCGTGAGTTGGCGAGCCAGAAGAGGGCAGACTTGCGGACCTTCTCGCTTGGTGAACCGGTGGCCAATTTGTCTAGAGCCGCGGCAGCCTCCGGGTCGGCGTGCATCGCCAGCGCTTGAACGGCCGAGTCAACCGTCGACTTGCCATGGCGTTCGCCGGTGACGGGCTCGGCGGCAGCGGCCAGGCGCAACAGCATCGCCACGCTTTCGGCAGCTTTCACGCCGGTGAGCCAATGCAGCGTCAGGCCGCCAGCGTCGATCGGACAGTCAATGGTGAAAGGCCGGATCTTCCCGATTTGGCCTTGCTCGGCGCGCAGCAGTACGGCCACATGGGTGGGCCCCTCCAGTTGCATGGGGCCGGAGCGCGAAGCCTGAACACTCCCGCGGCGATTGCCCTCCAAGCCGCAGCCGTGTCCATCTCCACCCCAGCAGCAGGATTGATCGTCGCCAGGAAGTTTGACCACTGTGTAGCCGATCCATGCCGCACCGGTTTGCTTGCCTACGGCCGCGCGAACCGCTTGTTCTAGCCCGCCGGCGCCAGAAGCGGTCTGTAAGTTAGCGTTCGAGATGGCAGGCTGCTGCGCGCTAAGTGAAGCGGCAGCCGCAAGAATCGGGAAGACACAGCGACTATACATACTTACCTACTTCTTGAGAAGTTCCATCAGGAAGTCCGTAGCTTCTTTGCTCTTCATGAGCGATAACTGCTGTACCGCGGTGCGGCGCAGCTCAGGGTTGGTTTCCTTTCGGGCAACATCGATCAGTTGTTTAACACTGCCTTGCACGAATAACGACCGCAGTATCTTCTTGCGTAACTCCGTATCGTTGCCCGCCGAGGAATAGATAGTCACCAGCGCCTCGCCCGCTTCGGTGGTGTTCATCGTCCCCAGGTGCCGGATGGCGCGCTCACGCAAAGCCGGGTCCTTCTCAGTCTTGGCGATCTCGATGAGCTTCCGCGTGTTGCCGCTCACAAACATCGCCTGCATGATCTGCGAGCGAATTTCCGTTGACGATTCGGCGGCGTAGATGCTCTCCAGTTGACTATTGGCATTCATGACGCCGAGATAGCGAACGGCGTGCTGCCGCATTTCAGGCGCCGGATCACCTTTGGCGATCGCAAACAGGCGGTCGCGCTCTCCGGAAACCATATAGCTGTTCAGGATCTGTTTCTTCACCGCCGGGTCCGTCGAGGCGGCGTAGATCTCCGCCAGAGTCTGCCGATTTTCCTTGCTGCCGTAGATCCCCAGACTGCGCACCGCCATCAGCTGCAGGTCTGGGTTGGCGCCGCCCTTGGCCACTCGCGCTACCGCCTCACGCGCTTTGGGCGATTCGCTCTGGCTCAGCACAAACAAAGCCCGCTCTCGCAATTTGGGTGAGGACTGATTGAGCAGGATCTTCTCCAGCAAGGGAATCGACCGTTCCGGATCGCTTTGCATCAGACCGTTGATGGCCATGAGCTTGAGTTCATCGTCACTGGAATCTTCCGGTGAAACCGGCCGTCCTGAGGCTTGGGCGATTTCTACGCGCAACGCCTTGGCGTCATTGAGCCAGCGGCTCTGTGGATGGGACTTCGCCAGCTCATCCAGCACGCTCGTTGCCTCCTTGCCGCGCCCCAGTTTGATGAGCGCGTAGGCTTTCCAATACAAAGCCCCGTCGGCCCGGCCCTTGCCAGTCGCGGCCGCTTCGCCAAAATGGTCAACGGCCTCGGCCCAATCGCGCTTGTCGAGCGCCCGCTGGCCACGGTCGTAGTTACGTTCCGCCTGATCGTCGGCGCGGCTCTTAGACTGGAATTGGAACTGAAAGGCGTGATCGAGTAAGTTGGCAGCCTTCCCCAACTGGTCTAAGTGCTGGAGACGGCCCAGCTTGAGTTGGAGAGACTCCACGTCCGTTGGCAGCTGTGGTTGAGCGGCAGCCAATGCGGCAAACAGGATAGAGAAACTGAGAGCCTTCATCATGGAACACTAACCTTTCGTCAAAGTGGAGAATCGTGAGTTACGCGGCAGCGGACGGCTGTCCAGCTCACGGAGTTTGAGCCCCAGCACCCGCACCTTAAACAGCAAACCTTGCTCATCTACGCGAGCGCGTAGTTGCCGGAGCTGATCGGCGGACATAGTATCAGGTGCGTGCGCTACGTCCAGCAGCACGCGCTCCAGGTCATCCAGCGTGGCGGCCAGCAGGATCTTGCCTTGGCGCTGCGCGGTTTGCCGGTAGAGTCTGTTGGCTGCCAGCAGGTTTTCGGCTTGCTGCCGGGCGCCGGCAGAGCCCTGGTTGTCAATCTCCAGCATCATCCGCTCGGACTGTTCGAGGTGGTCTCCCAGGGCTGCCACCAGCAGGCGTTCGCGAACGGCGCCGGCGTCCAGAGCCGGCGGTTGAGATTCCAATCCTTGCCGCGAGGAGAACCTGCCTGCCAGGAAGGCCGCCAGCAACATCGCTGCCGCCAGCCCGCCGATCCAGGCCAATCGCCAGGGCGAAGCCATGCCATCCCACCACCTCCGCCGGGGCGCTAACGAGGCATCACGCTTCACCAGCGAGCGCCACAATCTATCTTCATAGCCCGCTGCCGGTTCCGGCGCCGTCAGCATGTTTACCGCCGCCAGCGAAGCCTTCAGCGCTTCGAATTGTTCGGTACACCGCCGGCACTGCCCCAGATGCTCGTCAAGATTCTCTTCGCCGTAGTAATGCCACAGCAATTGCTCCTCGCTCAGATGCACTAACTCCGCCATATCGCTGCTCCTCCCTCCGCCGGACGTAGGGCCTGGCGAACCTTTTGCACCGCGCGAAAGACGGCATTGCGCGTGGCGCTGGGACTCACCTTGAGGGACGTGCTGATCTCTTCAACCGACTGTCCTTCGAAGTGGCGCAGCGTGAAGGCGACGCGCTCCTGAGCGGTCAACTCCTCCAGCGCGTTCTGGATCGTCCGCTGCAACTGGTTTCCGGCCGTCAATCGATCCGGGCCTGGGTCGACCGAAGCAAGTTGGTCCCCAATCCACCTGCCATCACCGTTGGCCGCTGGCTTCGACAGGCTTTCCTCGGAACGCCGCTTGCGGCTGCGCAGCAGGTCCAGTGCGTGGTTGCTGGCAATGCGGTAAATCCAACTGGAGAACTGGGCCTGCTCCTGGAACCGGTCCAGGCTTCGATAGGCACGTAAGAATGATTCCTGCACGATGTCTTCGGCGTCCTCCCCGTTACCCATGAGACGGAATGCCAAACGAAACACCTTGCGGCTGTGACGTTCGACAAGCACACGAAACGCATCACCATCGCCGGCACGGGCCTGCGCGACCAAGAGCGCGTCGGTTGCCTCCATCCGCCTATTAGACTCCGGGCGGGAGATCGGCGTTAGTGAGGAGCACGAGAAAGTTGGGAAAAGGGGACTGGCGGGAGGGCAGGGGACCGGACCGGACCGAGCCGGCCCCCTGTTTTCGGGCTTGAAACGCTACTCGGGCTGGCCGATGTCCTTGGAGACGAACAGGACCGCGTCCTGGCCGGCCAGCGCCGCCAGCACTCCGGCGTCGATGCGGCCGTAGACGATCTTGCCGGCTGCCTGGCGCGAGACCGTCAGGCCTAGCTGCTTGAGCTTGGCGATCACGGCGGGCGAGTCATCGGTAAGCCAGACCTTGACCTCCACCATGGACCCGGACGCCAGGTTCTGCAATTGCGGATCGAGTTTGGCGATCGCGGCCCGGCCGGGCGCCGGTTCGGATGATGGCATCGCGCGGCGGGAGGCCCTTTGGCGGCCATCATCCTCAGCCAACATAGGCGCCGCCGTCGCGTCGACAGCAACCGACCCTTGACCGTGGATGAATCCGCCGATACTCGCCTGTGCACGGAAGGCCACCTTGGCTTCCGCCTCCACCTTCAGTTTTCCGCCGAAGATGCCTTCGTAACTGACTCCGTGAGGCAGTTCGACCGGCACTTCCACCTTGGTGGGTACTCCACCCGTCGTCACCGTAGACTCTTCCACAGCGACAAACGAAGTGAACTGCGTCATCAGGCGGAACTCGAGGCCCAGCCGCGTAATCGATTCCTGCAGATCTCCGCGCATTTGCGAATGCTGCGCGCCAGTCCAGTCTTCCGACATCAGATCCTCGATGCGAGTCCGTGCCCACAGCGTCGACAAGACGTCGTGTTGCGGCTCGTGTTCAGGCAGGCGCACGTTGATCTCACGCACCCACTCCTCACCGGCTCGCTTCCCGCGCAAGCGGACGCGGCCTTGGCCCGCCCGGTCATAGCGGCCCACGATCACCAGCGGCTTGGCGGCAAAGAGGTCCGCGGGCCGGGTGGGCGAAACGCCGGTGACCGCCAGCCCATTCCATTCCACGGCGATATCGGTCAACAGGGGATTGCGCACGCGCTCATGGAAGCGCTTGGCGGCGGCCGAGCCGTCGTCACTCAAACCCACGTATTCCACTTCCCCGCGCCCCTCTTCGGCCATCTTATCCAGTAGAAAGCGGTTGACGGAACTGCCGATGCCAAACGCGAACACGCGGGCGTTGGGATGACGCTTGATCTCGCCCACCACTTCCATGTCGTTGCCCACGTAACCATCAGTGAGGAAGCAGACCACGCGGACGTGATCCTGCTGGTCGCTAGGATCAAGCGCGGCCCGGATAGCCTTCATCATCTCGGTGCCACCGCCGCCGCGGCGCGCCAGCAGAAATTGCTGGGCCTGCCGGACATTGTCCGGTGTAGCCGGCACGGGGCGTGGAAACAGCACGTGGGTGTCGCCGGCAAAGGTGATGAGGTTGAAGGTGTCACGCGGATTGAGCCCGTCCATCGCCAGCTTGATCACCTCTTTCGATTTCTCGATCGGGAAACCGCTCATGGAGCCCGACGTGTCCACCACGAATACGAGTTCCTTGGGCGTGACTTCGGCGGCGGTAATGCGCTCCGGCGGTTGCAGCATCAGCATGAAAAACCCACCGCGATTACCGCGATGCGTGAGGATCGCGTCGGCGATCTTGCTGCCAGCCACGTCGTAACTCAGGATGAAATCGCGATTGGGAATGGTGTTCTGATTTTTCAGCCGGACCACGGCGCGCTGTCCAGACGGGCGGTCCACGTCCACCGGGTGCGTGGGCGAAGCCAAGCTCTCCAGCGTGACGCCGGCGTCTATCTTCACTGTGACCGATACGTCATGTCCGGCGCGGGTGGCCGGGGGCGTTACGGGCGGAGTGATGCGGGTAGCATCGGAAACTCGCCCGCCACCAGGGATGTAGCGCGGGCCCACGACCATCGGGAAGGAAAACGCATACCGGCCGGCGTCATAGGGGACGGTCTCAACGTAGGAAATCACGATTTTCACACGGGCGCCGGGCACCAGGTTGGTCACGGCCTGGGTGAAGATATTCGGCCGCTCCTGATCGAGCAGGGCCGCCACCTGACCCTGATTACGGGCCCGCTCGTAGATCGCGCGAGCCTCTTCGCGGCGCTTGATCGTGCCCTTGATAACCCGGTCGCCAATAGTCATGGTCATGTCGTCGACGGCTGACTTAGTGGGCAATGGAAAGGTGTAAATGGCCTCGATCTTTTCCGGCGAGGTATTCTCAAAATCCTGGGTGACCGTGACGCGGGCCAGCGGCCCGGATATCTCGGCGTCAACACTGGTGTGGCGCAGGGGGCACAGCCCGGTAACCCGGCCATCCCGGTCCAGCATCAGGAGATCTCCCGCGCCTCCAGGTCTGTTTCGGTCCCGGCTTCCACTGGCCGCGGGACTGGGCGCGGCGCTTGACCCCGCAATCAAACCGATCCCGGCCAGTACGGCGGTGACCATTCCTATTCGCTTGCTTTCAAATCTCATGGCGTATTTACTTGCCTCCGGTCTGGACATGGCGCTTGGGAGCCGAGCCTTTCAAAAAAACTAAAGCTCCGAACCCTCAAGGCCCCCAGTCCCTGGAACCGGAGGGGTTGCAGGGTTCTAGGAGGTTGAACCCAAAGTTTCTTGTCCGCTTGCCATGCCTGACCGTAATCTGAGACACGATGCGTCAACTCAGGGTTGGAGTAATCGGGCAAAGCCTCGATGCGGTGTTGCTCACCCAAAGCTGGCAACAGCTCCACGGTATCGACTTGGTCCAATTGGAACCGCCCGCCGACAATCAGGACTTTGTCCGGGTGCTACGCTCTCTGCATTGCGGAGGCTTGGCGGTTTGTGCGCCGCTGAACAAGCGAATATTCCTCATTCGCAAGGCTTTGGATGAAGGCATCCCGGTATTGGCCGGAACTCCGTTGGCGGGAGATCTGGACTCGGTGGCCAGCCTCCTGGAAGACCGGATGCAGCGCCCCGGCCCGCCCCTGATTCCGATCACGCCCTGGCGCTTTGCCCCAGACCTGCAACTGGCCAGGGGCATTCTGTCTGGCGGAGCCTTGGGCGACCCGGTTTCGTTTCAAATCACTATGCCAGGCCCGGAGGCTGCTCTCTTGAGCCCCGGTGCGGCCATAGCCGACCAACCTGTTTCCGCCGCCGCCATCATACTTCACCAGGGATGGATGGCGATGGATCTGATCCGTCACCTCTTCGGGGACGTCCATTCACTGCAGGCCACGCGCCTGCGGAGCGCCGCCCCCTCTTCGGCTTTGGAAGGCGTGGAGATCGCGTTGCGATGTGGCGGCGGCTGGATAGGCAAAATCTTCCTAGCCGCGGAGCCTGCCCCGGCCAAGGCGCATTGGATTCAGATTTGTGGCACCGAGGCTACCTTGGACTTGGGGTGGCAATCGTCCCATTTCATTCCTGCCGACGGAGAGCCGGCCAGAATCGGCCATGGCTGCTTTGGCATGGAGAACTATGAGCGGCTGGCCAACTCTTTCGCCGACGTGGCCGCATTTCGGGTAGATCCCTGGACCAATGACGCCGATCTGTTGCGGACGTTGGACCTCGTGCAAGCCGCGCATATGTCGCTCGGCGCCGGGCTGGCCGTGGATGCGCCGCGCCGGCACCGGCGTATCGTCGCGGCGTAGCATTACGTTTCAGGTGGTGGTACAGCTCAGAGCTTGCTGTACAGTTCCAGCAGCCGGCTCCACGCCTTCTCCGCCTGAGTCTCGTTGTAGACACCAGAATCCGGAGGACACCATCCGTGGGCGGCGTCAGTGTAGACTTCGATTTCGGCGGATAAGTTGGCGGCGGCGAAAGTTTCCTTCAGTACGTCCTTGTCTTTGGGAGCCCGCTTGTCGTCATTTGCGGCGATCGCGACGAGGAAACGCGCCTTGGTTTTGGCTGCCTGCAGATGCGGGCTATTCGGCATATCCCGCACCAGCCCCCCGCCATGGAAGGACGCGACTGCGCCGACACGATCGGACACGGCGGCCGCGGTACGAAACGCCATGGGGCCGCCCATGCAATATCCTTGTGTGCCGATCTTCCGGTTCTTCGCAACCGTTGATTGCCGGTCCAGCCAAGCGATAAAGGTTTTCGCATCGGTCATGTGAGTCGTCTCGTTGAGACTCTGGGCAAGAGGGATGAGCTGTGGGATAGGGGTAGCCGAGCCGGCGTCAGCCGTGGGGGCTTTCTTGGTGCGGTAGAACGGATTCACGACGAGCACCGAGTAGCCTGTTTCGGCCAGCCGCTTACCCATCTGCCGGAATGCGGGTCGAAGCCCGAAGATGTCTGGCCACACGAGCACACCCGGGGCAGTACCGCTGGCCGGATGCACAAAGTAGCAGTCGGCGGCGCCGTCGGGCGTCGTTATGGTCACGTCTGATTCGGCCACCGCCACGGCTCGAGCCACCTGCGGCAGCATCATCGACATACCTGCTCCCAGAAGGACGCCGAATTGTTTTCGCGTCACCAGGCCGAGATTGTCGAACTCCTCGCGGTCGGCTTCAAAATGAATCTGATCACACATATCTGCTTCTTGCGCGACGCAGGCACTCACACTATTTGCGGCTGGCGCACCCAGTATTGTACCTCCACTCGACGGCTGGCGCGGACTGGATTGGACCCGCGGGCTTGCGCCAACGCCGGGATTCGTGGGAGGCAAAGAAGATTGGATTTCGCAGCGACTGGTGAACGTGGATGCGAACCTGGTGCACTTCTTCAACATCACCGAACATCATCGGGTTCAGCTACGCTTTGAGTTCTTCAACGTGCTGAATCACACGAATTACAACTTGCCCGTCAGTTCGAGGAGTTCGTCCACTTTTGGGAGAAGCCAGAGCTCAGGCGATCCGCGAATCATACAGTTTGCCGCGAAGTATTCGTTTTGAAGAGGCGTTGGCTCATTGCTAGCCTAGGAAGCGGATTCTATGCTTGACCAATTGCCCGATCACCTGCAACGCCTTATCGCGCAGGCCGAAGCCGTCATGGCTTCCTTCCCTGCGACACACTGGCTCGCGGCGGGTGGCGAAGGAAAATGGACACGCCTTCAATTGCTCGGCCATCTGATCGATTCGGCTGCCAACAACCATCAGCGCTTCGTGCGCGCGCTGGCGCAGCCGCGCCTCGATTGGCCAGGCTACGATCAAACAGCTCACGTAGCCGTCCAGCGTTACGCGGAGGCTGACCCGGCAGTGTGCCTGGCGCTATGGGCCGCCTACAACCGCCACCTCGGCCATGTGATCCGGCAGATCACGCCGGACCAAGCGTCGACGCCTTGCGCGATTGCCGGAGCGCCGGAAATGACCCTATCCGATCTGGCGCTAGACTATGTTGCGCACCTTGAGCATCACCTGAAGCAACTTCTTGAGGGCCAGGCCCTTGGCTACTCCGGCATGCCGTGGCCTCCCCGCCAGTGGCCGGTGTAGTTTACTCAAACTTTGAGCACTTTCATGGGACTCACTCCCGCTGCCCGACGTGCCGGCACCAACGCCGCCAGCAGGGTTGTGATGCCGAGGATTCCCAAGGAAATTGGAATTATGCCCGGGTCCGTCGCCGATGCGCCGAAGACTGACCCGGCCACCAATCGTGAAACTGCCAAGGAGGCCGGGATGCCGGCAATTGCTCCGGTCAACACCATCCACATCGCATCCTTCACGATCATCCAACTGACCTCGTTTGGGCGAGCTCCGACTGCCATGCGGATGCCGATCTCGGCCGTTCGCCGAGCCACCGCCTGGGACAGGACGCCGTAGAGTCCAATGGCTGCCAGTAACATTGCCAAACTTCCATAGAACGATGCCAGCGTTGCTACGATTCGCTGCGTCGCCAGGAGCCGGTCAGAGCGCTCTTCAATCGTCTGGGTGCGCAGAGCATAGTGACGCCCCATTGATGCAAGAATCTGTTTCACAGCGTCAGCCGTCCCCGCCGCCGCTCCATGAGTTCGAATGTCGAGCATCGACGAGTTGAACGTCGGTTCCTGTAGGAAGGCGAGGTAAACCGCCATCGGCGAGCGGCTCTCCGGCATCCACAGGCTCGCGCTGTTCACCACCCCCACCACCTCCAGGCCCTTCCTGTCCCGATAGTTGATTCGACGTCCCACCGCGCCACCGGACGGAAACAACCTGCGCGCCAGGCTCTCGCTGATCACGGCGACTCCTGGAGCTGTTTCCGCATCCGCCCACGAGAAATCACGGCCAGCCTGGAGGCGCATCCCTGCGAGTTTGAAGAAGCCGGGTCCTGCCAACTCGAACACGGCGGTGGCAGGAGTCTGCTGTGATCCTGTCTCCGATACCGTAGACGTCGATTCGTATCGGAGCAGTGGACCCATGTGTGAGTAACTAACTGCTTCGACACCGGGTATGGCAAGCACCCGGCCGGCCAGTTCGCGGTAATAAGAGACGTGCCCCGGCATCTTCTGCGCTTCAGAACCGGTCTGCGGGAACAACTGCACCATCAAGATGCCTTCGTTGCGGAAACCGAGGTCGATGGTGCGCAGATTGTGAAGGCTCCGAACAAAAAGCAGGGCCGTGACTACCAGCACGAGCGATACCGCGATTTGTACCGGGATTAGCCATCGGCCCGTCCTCGAGCCGCCGTGAACCGATCGTGAGTTCTCACGGAACGCCGCCAGATCCCCGGCGGGGAATAGTCCGAAAAGGATGCCGGTGGACAGCGTGGCCAGCACGGTGAAGGCCAGCACCCGGAGATCTAGCCCCGCACCGAGCGACAGCGGCACAAAGCCGGACCACATCGTGCTGAGAAGGTACTCGCCGGCAAAACGGGCCAACAGCAGCCCGAGCGAGGCGCCGGCCGCAGAGAGCAGTAGACTCTCGATGAGGATCTGCCGGGTGAGCCGCCATCGAGTTGCGCCGAGGGCGAGGCGGGTTGCGAATTCTGATTTACGGGCCGCTGCTCGAGCGAGCATCAGGTTGGCCAGGTTCACACAGGCGATCAGCAGAAGAGCGCAGACCATCGCCATCAGGATGAGCAGGGGCCGTCCATATTGCTGGCGTAGAAAGGATGAACCAGTTGCAGCAGTCTTCACGACGATTCGGCGCTGCACGTAAATGTCTCGCTCAGGCCTCGTGAGATCGGCGGGCATGGTCTCGCGTTGCACGCCCGGCCAGATTGATTCGAGTTGGGCCTGGGCTTGCTCCATCGGTGACGTTGCGTTCAATCTGGCGTAAACTTCCAGCCCGAGCTGCTTCCGATCGCGATACGTGGTCCGGCCGGAAAAACCGATCGGAACGGTGACTTCGGCGGCTGAATCTATGATCAGTCCTGTGAAGCCCTCCGGTGCGACGCCGATGATGGTGAGGGGCCGGTCCTCTACGAGAATGGTCTTGCCAATTACCGCCGGATCGGCGTCATAGCGTTTTTTCCAGCACTGGTAGTCGATCACAGCAACAGCCGCCGGCTGTCCGGTTTCGAGCGCCAAGTCGGTTGGAAGGATAAATCTCCCGAGGTGCGGAGGGATCCCTAGTGTTGAGAAGTATTCGCCACTCACCGTGCTCACACTGGCTGGATATTTGGACCCGTTGGCCCCGACGTTCGAAATGCCGCCGCCGGACCACGCGAACATACTGGCGAAGACACTCTGCCGGGAGCGGACTTGCTGGAACATGGCGAGAGATAGGTCCTTCTCCCGATCCGCCGGGTTCTTCGGCTCTGACAGGCTAATACGAACCAATTGCCCTGGGTCGTGAATCGGCAGCGGTCTCAACATGAGGGCGTTGATCAGGCTGAAGATCGCGGTATTGGCTCCGATCCCCAGCATCAGCGAAACAATGGCGACCGACGTTGTGACGGGGTTCTTCGCGAGTTGACGGAGGGAGTACCGAACGTCGTTCGCCAGGCCTTGCATACTTGCTACTCCTGTTGCTCTTTTACTTGGCCCACCAGCTCTCGCGCCTCGTGAGGCAGGTGCAAATGCGTCACCTGATCAATCGCACTGGGAGACATCTTCGCCATGGTCTTGCGAAGAACGTCCACCATGCGAGTTTCACTCAGTTTTGCCGCGGTCCCCGTGAGTTGTGTCTCGAGGAACGTCAGGCAGATGGCGTCTTCCAGCGTTTGCTGGTCCGCGTCGTTCTTCAAGTCGCGCCTCAGCACGATGGTCTGGACGCGCTCGATGAACTCCGTGGCGTAGCCTTCGTCCTTGAGAACCACCCCTACCTCCTCGGCGTGGAACTTCTTGAGAGCTGTGCGCCACTGGTGGTAGCCAGCTCGCCCGGTTGGATAGTCTTCGCGCGGTATGGCCCAGCGCCGGATATGGTGGGCGCGCGCCGCGATCAAGAGCGCTTCAGAGGGCGACGGGTTCAGCCGCCATATCCAAGCCGTGACGAGTTCGGCGTGAAGCTGCTCCTTCAGATGGTCATGGCCGTGATGACGCAGAAAATGCGGATCGTCGGCGTTGCGAAGGTCTATCTCCAGAATGGCGCGGTGAAATCGCACTATATCGGAGACGTCGGCTGGAGACTTGAGGCTGTCCACCGCCTGATTGTACAAGGTCTCGAGCTATTTGCTCGCGTGCTTGGCCCAGGCTTTCTTCATCGGATGCTCTACCTGCTTGAAGCCCGCCGGAACCTGGAAGGCCGAGCTATCGGCGCTGCTTGAATAGGAAACTACTTCGGTGGTCATCTCCATCAACACGCCGGGTCCGGCGGGCGCAGCGGGAGCGGAAGAAGCAGCGGGCTCAGCCGCCGGCTTGGGCTGCTCTTCTTTCGGCTTGCGGCTTAATTGACCGAGCCGTCCGCCCAGGCGTCCACCGAGCCCGCCTATGCGGCCGCCGACGCGCCGCGCCGCCTCATACTCGGCTTCGCGCGTGGCTTCTTCCTTGACCACTTGTCCGGCGGAGGGGCCCGAGCTTTGCTTGGATCCAGGCTCTCCGGCCGGCATGTTGGGAATGCTGTCCGAGTACATCTTCGTCACGCTGGCCAGTTGCATCTCGCCGAGTTCGGAGATCTTCTTGCCCGCTTCCTTCATCGCTTCCATGGCGGCGGGACCAGCTTGCGCCAACGCCTGCATTTGCGGACCGGCGGCGGCGTGCGAGGCGAATTTCTCGCCCACCTTCTTGTCGAACGCCTGCTTGACCTCCCAGCCCGGCAGCTTGCCCATCCACATGTCGATGTCCATCTTCATGACGCCGCTTTGTCCAGTCTTGGTGTTGGAGGCTTCCATTTCCAGTTTCATGGTGCCGCCATTGGCGGGCACGCCCGCGATTTGACGAGTCTGGCCGTTCTTGTCGAAACTGGCTTTCCATTTGGCGGTGGCATCTGCCGGCGTCTCGGGCTTTTTCTGCATGGCCTGCGACATCTGCTCGGCCATCGCCACGGTCAACTGCGCCATCTCGGCGAACGTGATCACCGAGTACTCTTTGGATTCGGCGTTGATGCTGGTGATCGTCTCGGCGTTGAGATCCCAAATCTCATGCGATTTGGTCGCCACTGTGGCCTTCTTGGTGCCCGAATAGCTATGAGTACTGGAGATGGGCTCATTCATGCCCTTGGCGAAGCGGCCCATGAACCCCATCATGTTCTTCAGTGCACCGCCCGTCACTTGGGTGCGCTCCACGTAGGAGAAGTCCGCACCGGCGGCGAGGCCGGCGAAGAATAGGATCAAGCTGACATTACGTTTCATTTAGTTCCTCCGCGAATTCGGTGAGTGATGGTGATTTCGTGCGCGCGAGAGCGGCCATCATTGACCCTCCCGCCACCAGAGTTCCGCCGGCCAGCTGCAGCCAGTCCAGCCCCTCGTGCGGTATGCGGTCCGGCCATTGCCGGGCCGCCAGTTCGGTAAAAATCGGTGTGAACAATGGGGTGGTGGCTATCACGGCGCTCACTCTGGACACTTCCCAGTGTGCCATCGCTTCGGCAAAACTGCCATAGGCAATCAATCCATTGAGAGCGCAGTAGAGGAGGAAAAAGCAGCCCACCGTATCGAGACTGCGCGCCTCCATAGGCGATGCCACCGGCATTAGCAATACCGCTCCGCATCCGTAGGCGGCCCACATGACCGACAGCGAGGGCAGATCGCGTAGCAACTGCTTTTGCGCCATTGAGGAGCCAGCCCAAAATGCTGCCGCGGCGACGATAATCAGGACGCCGGGAGAAGTAGCTGCGTCCGCCAGGCCGCAGTGAAAGAAAAGCGCCATGCCACCCAGCAGTATCGCGACACCCGTCCATTGCCAGCCTCCGAAAGGTTCGCCAAAGATCGCCACACCTGCGCCGATGAGCAGTACCGGAGCTAACTGGATCACCACCTGCGCCGCCGATGGACCGACAAAGTTGAGCCCCACGAGGAAGAGAATGTTGTTGCCGAGGAAGCCCACCGCCATTCCCGCCAGGAGCGCCTTGGCCGCCCGCAGTTTGGCCGCGGCCGGAAGCTGACCGCGCCAGCGCAAAATCGCAGTGAGCAGCGCCAGTGAAATCATGTAGCGATACCACGTCACCGTGAGCGGGGACATGGTCGTCAGCAGCGTTTTCAGCGCCACCGGCAAGCTGCCCCACAGCGTCGCGGTAAGGAGCGATAGACCAAGCCCCAGCCGCCAACGGCCCGTGGTCCGATGCAACCCTGCCATCCGGGTCAAATACCGTCACTGCTATACAATAGGTCCTCTAGGCATTAGCGCGATCTTTAGGATACCTTGAGCTCAAAAAATATGTCTCCATCAAGTCCCACGCAGGTGTTCACGATTCGTCCGACGTCGAAATTTGTAGTCTTCTCCTATGGCCTGATCCTGGTGCTGGCCGCGATAGCCGCGCTGGTGGCCTATCGAAACGCGGCGCGAACCGAATACTTCTACGCCATCCTGGCGGTGGCCGCGCTGTCGCTGGTCTGGACGGCGAAGCGGCACATCCGGCTCCAACTGACACGGTTGACGCTGGACGGACAGGGACTGAAATTTCAGGACGGCTTCATCTCCAAGTCTACCCGCATGGTGAACCTGAGTAAGATTCAGGACGTACGAGTCAATCAGGGCATCACGGATCGTCTGCTGGGCATCGGCACCATCACGCTCGAAACTGCCGGCGAAACCGGCCGCCTGGTGATGGAGAATGTCGATCAACCGCAGGAGATCGCCAATCGAATTCTGGCACTGGCGCAGGGCGGCGTGCGCGCCTAATTTTTCTCGCGAGGAGCAACACCAATGACTAACAAACCACTCGAGGGGCGCGTGGCCCTGATCACGGGCGGAAGCCGCGGCTTGGGCAAGGCAATGGCGCTGGCGCTCGCTGCCGATGGAGCCACCCTGGCGCTCGTAGCGCGCGATGCCGCCAAACTGGCCGAGACGGCCGTCGAAGCGCGTGCCTTCGGCGTGCGGGTAGATACCTTTCTGGCCGACGTGACCAGTGAGGATCAAGTCGCGGCGCTGCAGAAGCAGGTTGCCGACCAACTGGGGCAGGTCCACATCCTCATCAACAACGCCGGGATCAACATCCGCAAACAGATCCACGAGTTCTCGCTCGAAGAGTGGCGCCGGGTGGTGGATACCAATCTCACCAGCGTGTTTCTGCTGTGCCGTGCTTTCGTGCCGCAGATGAAGGGCGCCGGATACGGGCGCATCATCAATCTCACCTCCATCATGAGCCACGTTTCATTGCCCGGCCGCACGGCCTACTCGTCCACCAAGACGGCGCTGCTCGGGCTCACCAAGGCGCTGGCCCTTGAGTTGGCCAGCGAGGGAATTACGGTGGTGGGCATCAGCCCCGGCCCCTTTGCCACCGAGATGAACGTGCCGGTCATTCAGAATCCGGAACTCAACGCTCAATTCGTCGCCAAGATTCCGCTGGGCCGCTGGGGACGCGTTGAAGAAGTAGGCGCGCTCGCCCGGTTCATTTGCTCGGAAGACGCGGGCTTCATCACGGGCACCGATATTCTGATCGACGGCGGCTGGTGCGCTCAGTGACACGGCGTTCGACGATAGCTTTGCTGTTAATGATCGGCGCGTTGGCGGGTTGCCAGCGGAACACCAGGAAGCATATCGCGGTGATCCCCAAGGCTACCTCGCACATCTTCTGGCTGGCGGTGAAGGCCGGCACCGTGTCGGCGGGCGAGAAGCTCGGCGTCGAAATCGAATGGAACGGACCGGCCGCCGAGACGGACTTTGCCCGTCAAGTGCAGATTGTCGACTCAGCCATCGCGCGCCACGTGGATGGCATTGTGCTTGCGGCCAGCGATCGAAAAGCGCTCATTCAGGTGGTGGATCGCGCCATGAAGGCGGGCATCCCCACGACGATTTTTGACTCGGGCCTCGACTCGGAAAACTACACCAACTTCGTCGCCACCGACAACCTGGAAGCTGGACGCATGGCGGGCCGCGAGATGGGGCGGTTGCTCAACGGCAAGGGCAAAGTGGCGATGATTCAGAACGTGCCCGGGAGCATTTC
>JAYTKJ010000079.1:0-11460 GCA_043730365.1 Acidobacteriota bacterium
AAGAGAAGGACCAGGATGTGCCGCGCCGCAGTCTCTATTTCCACCTCACGCCGGACGCGCAACTACTCTTCCTGAAGGTCTTCGATGGTGTGGACCCTACGGCCTGCTACCGGCGGTCCGAGTCGATTGTGCCGCAACAGGCGCTGGCCCTCTCCAACAGCAAACTCAGCCTGGACCAATCCAAGCGCTTGACCGGCTTGCTTGGCGGCACGGCCACGCCAGCTTCGGACTTCGTTCGTAAGGCGTTTCTCACCACTTTGAGCAGGCCGGCCTCGGCGCTGGAAGAACAGAAGTCGATCGCGTTCATCGATCGTCAGGCCGCACTCCTGAAAGAGTCGCCCGGCGCGGAACCGGCGGAGTTGCGGGCCCGGCAAAGCCTGGTCCACGTGTTGTTCAATAGAGATGAGTTCGTGAGTATCCGATAGGCTGACCATGAAACACTTTGCACCGAATGCCTGCGGGCGCGTTGACCGCCGCCAGTTACTAACCAGGACCGGGATGGGGCTAACCGGCCTCGTCCTCAACTCCATGTTCCAGGAGACCGCCATCGCGGCGGAAACCAAGCCCTGGGCGCCGCCGGACGGCCAACCGCATTTCGCGCCCAAGGCCAAGCGCGTCATCTGGATTTTCCTGCAAGGCGGCGTGAGTCACCTTGAATCATTCGATCCCAAGCCGGAGCTCAACAAATTCGCCGGCAAGACCATCGGCGAAACGCCGCACCGCGGGATTCTGGATTCAGCCTTCGTCAAGAAAAACGTCGTGCAGTTCACCGGCATCGAGCGTAAGTTGATGACCACGGTGCTGCCGCTACAGGTGGGCTTCCGCAAACAGGGACAGAGCGGCATCGAGATCTCGGACTGGTGGCCGAATCTGGCCGGAGTCGTCGATGACCTCGCGATTCTCCGCTCGATTTGGACCACGGATAACGATCACGCCGCGCAACTCCAGTTCCACACGGGCCGCCACATTTTCCAGGGCTACTATCCGTCCGTCGGGTCATGGGTTCACTACGGCCTCGGCAGCTTGAATGAGAACATTCCCAAGTTCGTCGTACTCGGTCCCCCTGTGCCGCCACATCTGGGCGGAGCCGGCGTGAGCGGCGGCAACTACCTGGGCCCGCAACACTCGGGCGTGTACCTTTCCGGGGACCCCACCAATCCCCTGCCCTACGCCTCGCCCGCCGGTTCCATCACCTCGCGCCAACAGAAGAGCGAGTTCGAATTCATCGAAGAGCTGAATCAGCTAGACGCGGCGCGCTACCCATCCGACGCCTCCATCCGCGCCAGAATCAAGTCCTACGAGTTGGGTTTCCGGATGCAGACTGCCGTTCCCGAAGTGCTCAAGTTCGCCGAAGAGCCGGAGCATATCCGCAAGTCGTACGGCCTTGATCAGGAAAACACGAAAGCCTTCGGACAGGACTTGTTGGCCGCCCGGCGCTTGGTCGAACGGGGCGTGCGCTTTGTGCAGGTGTTCCATGGATACCGCGCCGATGGCAATGGCTGGGACGCGCACAGCGAGCTCAAGAAAAACCACGGCCGCCTCTGTGGCGAAGTAGATCTGCCGCTGGCGGGACTCATCAAGGATCTCAAACAGCGCGGATTGCTCAAAGACACGCTCGTTGTTTGGGGCACTGAATTCGGGCGCACGCCCGGCGTCGAGGGCCTGCGCGAAGGACGCGATCATCACCCCTTCGGCTTTTCATGTTGGATGGCGGGTGGTGGGCTGAAGGGCGGTATCGCGCATGGCGCCACCGATGAACTCGGATTTCACGCCGTCGAGAATCGGCACTATGTGACCGATATCCACGCGACGGTGTTGCATCAGATGGGACTCGATCCCCGGAAACTGGAAGTGCCCGGGCAGAAGCGCCTCGATATCGATTTCGGCGAGCCGATCCGCGACATCATCGCCTGAGCCTCAGGCCGAAGCCATCATCTCCTCCCAGGTTACTTCGCGGCCTCGATCCATCGCCATGCGTCCGAGAATCGCTGTGAGTGTGCTTTCCACGCCCCGCGCTGCGACGTTCTCCGGCCGATTTTCTGCGACTCGTTTGGCGAAAGCCGAGACCGAGTCCAGCGCAATGCTCCGCGGCGATTTCTCGCCTTCCTCCTGCTTCAGTCCGCGCAGCAGCTTCCAGTAATTTTCTGACGTCTCGATGGTACCCGACGCGCCGTGAAACTGCTCAAATACCGCGCGAAAGCCGGGTGCGGCGATGGTCGTGCCTACCAGCAATCCCTGCACGTTGTCTGGATAAGTGTACGTCACATGCACATGATCACGCATGTCTCCGTAGCCCGTACTGGTGCGCCCGCCGGTGCCATGCGCCTTGGTTGGGCGCGCACCCATGAACCAGTTCATGACGTCAATGACGTGAACATTGTTCTCGACAATGAGGTCACCCGAGAGATCCTGCCAGTCACCCCAGTTCTTCACTTTTTCATCAGCGGTAGCCGGACGAACCATATTGGCGGGGCGTGGCCGGTTGCCTTCGCTCTTCACAAACTGCACTTGCGCCCAGCGAATTCTTCCAATTGCGCCACGGTCATGCGCCTGCTTCGCCTTTTGATAGACCTGCCCGTAGCGTCGTTGGAACCCGAACGAGATGTTCAGGGTCCGTGGAGCGGAATCGGCAATGCGGAGGATCTTCTTGCAATCGCTCACGGTGGCGGCGGCTGGCTTTTCAAAGTAGATGTGTTTGCCGGAGGCCACTGCGGCGGCGAAATGTTCCGCGTGCAAGAAGACAGGCGTCGCGATGATCAACGCGTCGACATCGGACTTGAGCAACTGCTGAAAATCCCGGTGCACCCGGGCTTCCGGAAAGTCCCGTTGCGCAGCCGCCAGCTTGGCATCGGACAGGTCGCTGACCGCCGTGACGCGGCCTGTCCCGTCTTCTTTCACCAGCCGGGCCAGATAGGCGCCGCGGTTGCCGTACCCAATCACTCCGACCGACGGCGCGGAGTTGGCCGCCGAAGCTCGCACAACCGTCATGGCCATCAAAAGAGTGCGTCGCGATGTATTTGGCATCTCAGTTTCCTCCTACGTCAGTTCCCCGGACGCCCGCAGCAGCGTTTCATGCAAAAGCAGCTCATGGTCATACGAGAGCTTCAGCGGTTGCCCGGTCGTGATGGCCCGGCCGAGTTCCTGGAAATCGCCTATAAATCGCGGTTGCGGCAGCAGCATGATATCCTGCCAGCCCACTTTGTACTGTCCCTGTGGCTTGCGCATGTGCACGCGCATCCTCGGCGGCGCACTCTCCGGCCAAACCATCACGGTGCCGTCCGAGCCGATTATCTCCAAGGACCGATGATCGCCCGAGCCCGACATGCGCGCTATTTGCGTCACCGTGGCCAACGCTTTTTCATACTCCAGTACGGTGAGATTGTTGTCGGCCAGCTTATCGGCGATGCTCGTTTGGTGGCGAAGCCAACTCTGCACCTTAATCGGTCGGCCCAGCAATTCAACCATGCGGTCTATCACATGCCCGCCCAGTTCGAATAGCCCGCCGCCCTTGTACTTCGCCTCGACAGCGCGCTGCTCGGCGTCGCGGTCCGCATTCATCGTCCCGCGCACCATCAGCACGTCGCCCAACCAGCCCTTCCGGGCCGCATCGAGAGTGGCGTTGACGCCCTCATGGCACCGCCACACGTAGCCGGTCTGCAATAGCAGCTTCTTACGGCGCGCTTCCTCAACCAACGCCTTGAATGGAGCCCACGAATTGCCGGGAGGTTTTTCGATATGGAGATGCTTGCCCGCCGCTATGACCTTGTTGCCCATGGACAGCGCATCCCAAACGGCGCACTCCACCACAATCAGTTGCACCGATTTGTCATTGAGGAGCTGCTCCTCAGACACCCAGGGCAACCCTTGTAACTTGGGATTCTTAACCGCACTCGCCTTGGCGGCGGGGTCGCTTTCGCAAATGGCAACCACTTCGTAGAGCGGAGATCCCTTCATGGCTTGGAGCTTCCCCGTCGTATGGCTATGGCCTGTTCCCCAGACGGCCGCGCGGATAGGGCTCGCTGCCTTCACCTGGGCGGCCAGCCCCGGAACAGTGTAGAGAAAGTGACGTCGATTCATTTGGCGTGATCCTTTTGCGGCTTACCTGGCTCCCATATCGTAGCGCCGATATATCGCACCTGGTCCGCCGCGTCATTGAAGTAGTAAATGGTAACGATCTTTCCGTCCGGCCGCTGGACCGTGCGTGGATAACCAAGATCCCAACTACCGGCGTCCTTGCGGAGGACGATCTCGCTTCCCCAACTCTCTCCATTATCGGTACTCAGGCGGGCGCGAATGCCATACGGCTCAGCCCGGTATCCGTATTCAGCTCGGTCTCAAAGATCCCTCGAGCGAGCTTCATGCCTTCCACTCCATAGCCATTCGCCGCAAGACTCAGGACTCCTCCGAATGAATTCAAGACCGAAACTGCCATTCGGTGGAGAACGGCCTGAAGCTGACCTGAAACGGACTCATCCGAAATCTTTCTCCAGAAGTCGTGGTGTTTTTCGATCGCCACGAAAAGAGGCTGATTTGCCTGGTACGCGACCGGCCAGAAATCGGGAAAGCAAAATTGATGATGTAACAAGTCCATTGACATGCCAACTCCAGTCGTCATTCTACTTCTGGCGGACCCGTCCTCCTACGACCCTTGCGTAAGCCGCGATCTACTCAGAAGCACTCGGAAGCCACGCGCTTCCGAGTAGAATCCAGGTCGTACGTCAATCCGGTCGTTGCCTGCCGCGCTGCCTGGTAGCCACCGGCTTGAGCGCAGTCTTCTTAACGACAACTTTCTTGACAATGGCTTTCTTGGCGACGGCCTTCTTGCTTGGCCGCTTGGGCTTCGCCGGAAGAGCGATGGAGCTCAATGGTTGCGCCATGTCGAGGCCGAAGATATCGGAGAGGTCATCATCGCCGAGCACCTTGGCCGCGGCGGGTCCCTGCTTGGACAACGGAATCGCCTGGCCGGCGTTGACGATGAGGTCTTTTTCGTCCACCGCGCGCAATCGGAACAGGAGCTCAGGCTGGTGATCCAAACGGGCGCCGATGCCGTAAAGCACCGCCGCGACGTGTTTGCACATGTCGGCCCAGTCTGGGCAACTGCAGGAGAGTTTGATCTCGGCCGGCGCGGGAAACATGCCGTGCTTCTGCCTGCAAATTCGCTCCATGACGCCTTTGGAAAAGCGCCCCTGGAGCAGCTCGACCAGCGAATCGATCGCGCCCGTGCAATCCTCGCAAATGGATTGCCAGCGCGCCTTGGGCATGGGCGCGACGGTCAACTGGACTTTGTACAAGGACGAGCCGACGACCGTGGCGTGGATGGCGCCAGGCGCAATTTGCAGATCGACCACCGAGCCGTTGCGCACGTAGCTTCTGCCGCGCGGCAAGCGATTTTCATAATCGCTGTAACTCTCGAGGTTGTCGCACCAGGACTTGCCCCAGAAAGTCGCGGCGATGGTGCGGCCTTCGATGATCACGGGCGAGGCGGCGTTTCCCTGCTTCCGGCGCTTCGCCATCTCGACCTCGGCTTTGCGCCGCCGCTGGGCCACCGAGACGTAGGGTCTCCAACCGTAGAATGCCATCGATCAAGTCTCCTTTAACGCCTTGTTGATATCAAGCGCCACCAGCTTCAGCAGTTCGTCGTCTTTCAACTCTGTCAGGAGGACATCGGCGCCACCCTCCAGTACCTCTTGAGACAAGCGGCGCTTGGACTCGATGATCTCGTCGATTTTTTCTTCCAGCGTACCGCGGCAGACGAACTTGTGCACGAGCACGTTTTTGGTTTGGCCAATGCGAAACGCGCGATCCGTAGCCTGGTTCTCCACGGCGGGATTCCACCACCGGTCAAAATGCACCACATGCGACGCGGCCGTCAGGTTCAGGCCCGCCCCCCCCGCTTTGAGAGAGAGCACGAAGAACCCCACGGTTTCATCCTCCTGGAACCGGCGCACCAGCTCCTGGCGCTTTTTCACTTCCGTTTCGCCGTGAAGCACGAGGCCGGGCCGTCCGAAAATCGAAGCGAGAAACGCGGCCAGCGGCGCGGTGACTTCGCGAAACTGGGTGAAGACCAGCATCTTCTCCTGCTTGGCGGCAACCACCTCGGCGATATCGCGCAAGCGGGCAAATTTTCCGCTGTCGGCTTCGTTCCAGCCGCCGTCGCTCAACCATTGGGACGGATGGTTGCAAATCTGTTTGAAGCGCATCAGGAACGACAGCACTAATCCTCTGCGCCGGATTCCCGTGGCATCGGCGATTTGTCCAGCCAACTCCTCCACCGACTGCTGGTACAGCGCCGCCTGCTGGCGGCTGAGTGGGCAGAAGGCCTTGACTTCGGTTTTGTCAGGCAAATCGGCGATCACCGTTTTGTCGGTCTTCAAGCGCCGCAGAATGTAAGGGCGCACCAGTTCGCGCAGTGGGCCGAACGATCCGTGGGGCTGGGTGGCAAGGCGCTTGGCGAAGTTGGTAAATTCCTTGGACGATCCGAGCAGACCGGGATTGACAAAGTCGAAGATAGACCACAAATCCCCCAGCCGGTTCTCGACAGGCGTGCCCGTGAGCGCGACTCTCGCTCCGGCCTTCAGGCTCTTGACGGCACGGGTTTGTTTGGCCGCCGGATTCTTGATGGCTTGGGCTTCGTCCAACACTGCCAGCCGCCAGGAGGTTTCGGCGATCCACGGGATGCGCAGCAGCGAGCCGTAGCTGGTGATGACCAGATCCACATCCGCGAGCCGCCCGGTGGCGAAGTCCTTGAGCTCCGCCGCCGGCAACGCGGACGGATGAGCGATCAGCGCCCTCAACCCGGGGGTGAAGCGCTCGATTTCCGAGGCCCAGTTGGCGAGCAGCGAAGCCGGGGCCACCAGCAGGCTCGGCTGGGATGTGGCGCCAGCCTGACGCTTGAGTACGGCCAGGAGCGAAAGTACTTGAATGGTCTTGCCCAGGCCCATGTCGTCAGCCAGGCACGCGCCCAGGCCGAGTTTGCCGAGTAGATAGAGCCAGCGCACTCCGGCTTGCTGATAGGGCCGGAGAGTTCCCTTGAGCGCATCGCCGGGATCGACCTGCGCCAGCCCCTCCGGGCTGCGCAACCCCTTCAAGGTTTCGGCGAGCCAGGGCCCGGCCACGACCTGCGCCCAATCGGCGTCGGCGGCCAAGGCAGTATCGGCGGCCGAGACGCTGGCGCCGGCCAGCAGCCGCATCGCCTCGCTGAAGCCGATGCCGTTTTCCATGGCGGCGCGCTGGACTTGGTCGAAACGCTCGATCATGCCGCGCAGGTGTTCGCGGTCGACCTCAATCCATTGCCCACGAACAAGCGCCAACCCATCCGATCTGGCCAGCAGCTCACTGATTTCGGCGGGCGTCAGCGGATCGCCTTCGAGCGTGACCTCCATCGAGAAATCGAGCAGCGCGTTCTGGCCCAGTCCCGATGGCGTCTTGCCGCCCACGGTGCCCGTGACGCGCGGCCTCGGCGGACGATTGCCACGCCACGCCGCCGGCATGCGCACCACCACGCCGGCTGCCTCCAGTTGCGGAACGTCTCGCAAGACTTGCAAAGCCTCGCGGGGCGTCCACCGCAGCGGATGGAAAATTTCACCCGCGTCGATCATGGTTTTCAGCCACGGGCAGGCCTCCGAAGCGCGTTGTATCGGCACGAGCAGCGACAAGAGGCGGTCCTTGTTGGCTGAGCCCGCGTACTCACGCAGAGCCTGTCCCAGTGGCAGATGTTGCGCCTTAGCTTGCGCCGACAAACGCGTCGTGTAGGTGGCCAGAAAGGCGAAGGGAGAATCGGGATCCTTGCGGTTTTCGGCGAGATTGAAATGCACGCGGCCCACCAGATTCCAGGCTGCGTTTCGGCGCTTCAGGAAGTCCTGCACGCCGCATTTCGCTTCGGACAACTCGATCCGGAAGGCCGCGTCGAGATCCTCCCACAAACTCCGCAGCACGCCGGCCGTCAAGTACTCGGCGCCGGTCATGGGCGGCGCGGCCATGCATAAGAGCTCAAGCTCTTCGTCGGGAGGAGGGGCCGGGACGCGCAACTCGTGCGGTGGAGCGGCGCTCGCCTCCTGACCACACAGGGCGGCCACATAGCGCGCGCCGAATTCGCGCCAGTAGCCATGAACAGGGGGCAGCGCGGCGCCGGATTCGTCAGCCCCCAGCAACAGCAAACCGTGGCCCGAGCCGCGTTCGAAGGCACGGAGGATTCGTTCGGCCAGCGCGGCATCGAGACGCGGTGCGTCCGGATCCTGGATGAGGATGAGCCGGCCGCGCGGTGTCAGGCTCAGGATGAGGGAGGCGGCGTCCATGCGGGGAACCCAACAGCTTAGCAGGCCATCGTTGCATGGGCCGGGCGAAGATCAGGGATGAATCTTCTCGTGCCGCTCCAGCATCGCAACAAACTGCGCAATCTTCCTGACGCGAGTCTCGGCTTTCTTCACGGTCTGAATTCGCCAAAGGATCGCATAGCGGTTGGCCCGGTCAAGAGCTGCAAAAAAGGCCATGGCTCGCGGATTGGCGTCCAGGGGCAGCCTGGAGGTCTTTCGGCACACCGGCCTGGCTGGGCGAATCGTACGCGGCATCCCAGCGCCTATTTTTCTTGGCGTTCTCGATTGCCCCCAGACCAGCCGCTTCATCTCCCCGCTCGAGATGAGGGCCACCGCTTTCTCCCGGTTGATCACCAAATGCTCTTCGCCGAACGCGGCAGGAATCTCTCCAGCCAAGCCAACTCGCTTTCAGGCCGTTTCTGTCCGTCAATCCATCCGTAGCACAGCGCAACTTCGAGGGCCTCGCTGCATCACCGAGAGCAGCCCCGAGCTCGTCTTGGCCAGCCGAAGCCACAGGCCGGGGCGCTTGTGATGTTCCTTCTAACCGCGGATTCATTCAATGCGCTCTTCTTCGCTGGTTAGACAATTAGTAGTCCCTCGGCGGCTATCTTGTTATCAATCGGGCCGATGGGCTGATACTTCCTCGGCCCACCTAATCACCGAGGCCTTCCATTTCGCGTCTTGAGTGCGACGGAGCCATAGATCATACTCGCCCGGATCACCAATCAGCCTCCCAGCGATCGACTCCACGCTTTCTGAGCCGTGGAAGCCGGTGCCGTAGTCCGCGACAATATAGAGCTGCAGTGTCCACTTCGCCCGAGAGAAGGACCAGGCTTCGCCGACATAATGCCAGCCCCCTGGGTACTCCAGCGGCTCCGGTCCCATCCAGCCACGCCGTTTAAGCGCATGGAACACGTCAGCCTTGTGCCAGACCTTCAGCATTTCGAATCTCCAAACATTGCTCAGAATACCTTGGCCCGGAGAAAGCGGTGCTGAAAAACAGTGCTGGAGGATCAGCGTTAGGCCCCCGTGAGCCGTCGATAGAGATCACGGAATTGATCGAGCGTGAGTTGCTCGGCGCGCATATTGGCTTCCGGCAGCGCGTCGATCGTCTCCTTGCCGAAAATGCTGGTGAGGTTGTTGCGCAGGGTCTTGCGTTTCTGGCGGAAGCAGAGGCCTACAAAGGCGAGGAGCGGTGTCGGGTCCGGCGGTGCTTCGCCCTCACGGCGGCGCGGTGTGAGAGAGATCACGGCGGAATCGACTTTGGGCGGCGGCGAGAAAGCTCCGGGCGGGACCTTGAACAGCAGCTTGGTCTCGGCCGAAAGCTGCGTCGCCACGGAGAGGAATCCGTAGTCCCGCGTGCAGGGGACGGCGGTGATGCGCTCGGCCACTTCTTTCTGGATGAGGAAGACTGCGCGCAAGAGGTACTTGCCCATCGCCAGCGTGCGCTCCACCACGGGCGAGGTGATGTAGTAAGGCAGGTTGCCGACAACGACGCCATGGCCCCATTGCGTGAGGTCCGTCGCCAGGATATCGGAGGCCACCACCTTGAGACCGGGGTGACCGGCAAAGCGGACCAACAGGTGCTTGACGAGTTCGGGATCGATCTCAATCGCGATCACTCGATCGGCCCTCTCCAGCAGATACTCGGTGAGCGCGCCCTGCCCGGCGCCGATCTCAATGACCAACGGCACGCGCGATGGACACGCCGCATCGGCGATCCGCTCCAGGTAGGAACCACGTCTGAGAAAGTGTTGGCCGAGCTTCTGAGGCAAAAGCCAGAGTAGCGCGGGCTACCCTCGCACGTCTACGGAATTGCGGCGAATCGTGATGCGAGTCCGTCCCGAAGCCGGTTGCCCGAAGAAAGTGGCGGGGTTGAACCGGACGTAGATCAGCGTGTTTTCCAGGCTCTTCAGCAAAGCGGGGTCCGAGGCGGCCTTCTGGGGAAACGGCACCGTATAGCCGGTGGCCTTGCCTTGCTCGTCAATCGACACGTCCACCACCAATTGGTCAAACGAAGCCGGGCCGGTGAACTGGAAAATCAGGCCGAATTCCAGCGCGGCCTCGGTGGAAATCGCGGTGGGGACGTCGCGGCCTGCGTTCCGGTTGACGGCGAAGCTTGGCGCCACCAGCGCGAACAGGAACAGCGTGGACACCAATCCACCGGCACAGGGCACCGCGTACGGGCGGGCCAGATTATTGAAGAGCAGCAGCGCCTCTTCGCAGACAAAGGAGCCAAACGAGCGCAGGCTGGCAAAACGTCTCTGACGCAACGCCTGGCGCGAGGCCAGCACCCGAAGTTGCGCCTGCAATTCGGGCGGAGGACTCAGACGAGGCAACGAGTGCAAAGTCGGATCCATAATTACACCACTCCCAGTGTGGCCCCTGCGGGCCTCTTGTTGTTGTTCTGATCTTTATCCAGC
Organism: Acidobacteriota bacterium; assembly: GCA_043730365.1. Classification (GTDB taxonomy): domain Bacteria; phylum Acidobacteriota; class Terriglobia; order Bryobacterales; family Bryobacteraceae; genus VFZP01. The sequence goes on from JAYTKJ010000079.1 coordinate 10,736, forward strand.
TTGCCCGCCAACTGCTCCCGGAGCGATTGGCGTCCGCGGACAATACGAGTCTTAACCGTATTGATGTTGACCTGGAGAACCTCAGCGATTTCGCCGTAGCTCAGCCCTTCGATCTCGCGCAGGATCAGGGCGTCCCGGAAAGCGGGCTTGACGCGCTGCAACGCCTCTTCGATGGCAGCGCGCGTTTCGTGATCTACCGCAATTTCCAATGGCGACTGGCTATGATCGGGCAAAGTCTGCTCATAGGTGACGCCGTCTCCCTGATCGTCATCCAGGCCGGTTTCCTGGCCGCGCTTGCGGGCAAACCAACGGCGATGGTTGTGAGATTCATTCACCGCGATCCGGTAAACCCAGGTCTTCAGCGAACTCTGGCCCCGGAAACCGCCGATCGAGCGAAAGATCTTGAGAAAAACTTCCTGCACGACGTCAGCCGTATCGGAGGTGTCTGTTACCAGGCGGTACACGATGTTGTAGACCGGTTGTTGGAACCGCGTCAGGAGTTCCTCGTAGGCCTGATCGTCTCCGGCGCGCAGCCCCTCGAGCAAGCGAACGTCGGATGAAGCCGCCGAGACTACTGCTACTGGCCCGTCCCAGGAACTGGTGGTCGCCGCTGCGAGATCGAAGCTGAAGGTAGAATCAGCCACTAAGCTTCCTCGCTTTCAATTCTACAGGGATAGACACCGTTGGCAAGGGAAAGGTTCCCGGCGGGTGAGGAAAAGGTTAGG
>JAYTKJ010000080.1:0-2658 GCA_043730365.1 Acidobacteriota bacterium
ATAGCGGTCCGTGATCATCGTCGCGGTGTCTTCCTTGCCGGCGATGGCCGTGGGGAAACCGGGCGTGACGGGCTCACCGGGCTGACGATAATCGCCGCGGATGAGAATACGCGTGGGCGCCAACATCGGGCCGGCGGGCGGGCCTGGGACGTTCTTCACGGTCAACGCTACCGGACGCCAGCGGCCGAGGCGGTGCTGATAAACTTCCAGACGCTGCGAGAGTTCGGCGTGTTTCTGCCGCTCCTCCTCTGAAAAAATCTTGGAGGTCTGCCGCGCGGCTTCGTTGCGCACTTCAGCGATAGTGAGCGCATCGAAGCGGGTGAGCGGATCGATTCCAGGACGCGCATACCGCTCCTTGAGAAGCGGGATGAGCTTGGCCTCATGCTGGTCAAGCAACTTCCGCTCCGCCTGATCCTGCGTGCGGTCTGCGTCCTCGCGGATGTCAGTGTAGCGTTCGCGTTCGGCGGGCGTGAAGACCCCATCGGCGCGGCGGATTTCCAGGCGTAGATCGTCTCGGTCGAGCTCTTTGCCAGCGGCCGTTTTCTTATGCGCGGCGATCATCTTGGCCAGCAACTCTTTTTCGTACCGGTCCAGCGCCACCTTGTCGGCGCCGTCCTCGAGCATCTTCTGATACTCCTTGATCTTGCTGTCAGCCTTGGCGGCGAAAGCCTTGTCCTTATAGGGGACGGTTTCGTTGTCCACCTGAATGGCGTTGAAGAAGGCTTGAAAGCGATAGTAGTCGCGCTGCGGAATGGGATCGTATTTATGATCGTGGCAGCGCGCGCAACCCACGCTCAGGCCGAGGAAGATCGAACTGGTAGCAGCCGTCACTTCACTCAGGTAGTTGGAGCGGACGTCCTCGGCTACCAGATTGGATCGATCCCAAGGAGCCACGCGCAGAAACCCGAGCGGCACGTGCCCCTGCACGTCCACGGGGTAGTTATTGCGCGTCTGGCTGTGCTCGTCGCCACCGCCCAGTTGCAGCGTGACGAAGCGGTCATACGGCAAATCATTATTGAACGACTGAATCACCCAATCGCGGTAGCGCCAAGCGTTGCCAATAGCGCCGTCACCTTCGAGGCCGCTGGTCTCGCCGTAACGCACGAGGTCTAACCAATGGCGTCCCCAACGTTCGCCGTAGCGCGGATCGGAGAGCAATTTTTCGACCAGCCGCTCGTAGGCTCCGCCCGCTTCGTCGGCCAGGAAAGCGTCCAGTTCAGCAGGGGAAGGCGCCAAACCAACCAGATCGAGATACAGGCGGCGGCCCAAGGTGCGGCGCGAAGCTTCGGGGGCTGGACGCATGCCAGCCTTGTCGAGGCGGGCCAGGATGAACCGATCAACCGGCGTACGAACCCAAGCGTCGTTCTGAACCTCCGGCAGCGGCAGGCGACGGGGCTTCTCAAACGGCCATCGCCACTCCTGTTTGCGCACCGCGCCCTGCTCAGCCGTGAGCGAGCGAACCCACACTTCCACTTTTGCGATTGACTCCGGCGGCAGCGGCTTGCCCATTGGCATGGCCGGCTGCAGTTCGCCTTTCAGGAGTTTGATGAGCGGGCTCGATTCCGGATGACCGGCCACCACCGCCTGGCCATGCTTGTTACCGCCGCGCACCACGGACTCAAGCGTGGCAACCGAGAAACCGCTCGTCTTGGCCTTTTCCGAGTGACAGGCCCCGCACTGTGAAGCCAGCAACGGCTGCACGGAGTCTGTGAAATCGGAGCCGGCTATTAACGTTACTGCCAAGGCGGTAGATAGGCTCACTCGAAACCACATGTTGTTCGCCCCTATTCTATCGGAACTACCGTCGGCACGGTATTTTGGCGCCCACCTGCAACTTGACTCCGGGGTACACGCGTCTGTTCGCGTGTAGGGAGACAGCAACCAAGAAGATGAACAAACGGACTGCCAGAATGATCGTGATTGCGATGGCGAGCGTGTCGCTCGTAGCCGCGCAAGAGAAGGCTGCGGTGGATCAGGCCAAGCCGCTGGTTGACGCCATGGCGGCGATTGGCTCGATCATTGCAGGCGCTGGCACAACTCAGGCTGCCAATTCGGCTGTCGCCGGCGCGGAAACGGCAGAGTCAACCGCTTCTCCTGCTGCTGCCGAGACTAGTGGCGAGCCAACAGCGGCGAAGAATCCGCGGACCATGAAGAACAGCGTGATCCTGGTGACCAGCGGCGCGGCGGCCGGTGCTGCCATTGGCGCGGCAATGGGTAAGGGTTCCAAAAGCGCCATGATCGGCGCGGCCCTTGGCGGCGCGGTGGGCCTGGTCTACGACCGCATGACGTAACAAAAACCCCGGCAAGATCTAACAGGCTTTGCGCCGCGGTTGCGCGGCCCAGAGGGAGGCCGCGGAGCCCGGCAGAGCTCCTGGCGCAGGCGCTTGGTCACTGTGCAAAGACGAGGCGCCTGATTTTGGGGCGGGGAGGCAACTTCCTGCCCCGTTTTTTGCCGTCGTGGCTCGCTTATGGTCTTTCCGCTCCGGGAGACAACGGCCAGTAGACGACTCGGTGTCGAAGTATTGCCGTTGGCGATAGTCTCCTGGCACAAGGCGTTTCACCTAAGCGGGCACCCAACAATTAGTTCACAATCTGTTTGGGATGGAGAGTGTAATTCCAGCGGCCGAGAGTGTCGTGAGGTAGGAGGTTGAGCCGGCG
>JAYTKJ010000081.1:0-2058 GCA_043730365.1 Acidobacteriota bacterium
GGCCTTGTTGGAAAAAGCCGGAATCTATAACGCTATCTGTCCGAAGTCGCCCGCGGAGCTCGACAAGAGGATGAAAGACCCTGAATTTGCGAAGCTGCAAAAGAGGCGGTCACAGACCGAGGCGCGCATCTCGATATTCAAGAATGCATTTCTGGGAACACCGTTACTGAGCAAGGGACATGAGAACCAAAGCCGCGAGGTGGCATGGAGTGTGCTGGCGCACAATCTCCGGGTGATTGCGCGGCTGCCGTGAGGCCCCGCCATGGCCTTGGCGAAGGCGGGCTGAGCGTGGCCGCCATCCCCAACAACACGAAGGGCCGGCGGATGAGAAGGGATCGGTGTGTCCGCGACGCCGGAAATGACTGGGCAAGAGCGAGGCGATCACCCGTTTGCGCCTGTTCCTGCCTGTTTCTACACCCATGTGCTGGGAATTTCTCCCCTATAGTGACAAGTACTTTTTGTTGACAAGCGGGAATGCGGCAAAAACCCGGACTACGGGACAGGCTCTATATAGAGAGTGGCAAAGCAGGCCGGCGAGACGAACTGCCGCCTGGACTCCGCCAACAATTGCTGGATGATCTTCCGCGCTTCCGCAGGGTTCCCGTTGCGGGCCTGGACGTAACCGGTATGGGCGAGTATCAGAGAAGATGGCGCCACGGCTTGCATCCGCCGGAATGTTTCCAATGCCGCCGGGTAATCTCTCTTCGTCGTGAGGCCAATTCCCAAACCGAACAACGCCGTCATGTTGCCGGGAGAGCTAGCCACCAGATTGCGAAATGTCTCGACTGCGGCTTCAGGGCGTCTCTGTAGGACCTCCAACTAAGGCTCGCTAAAGGCGATCTTCGGGGAGAGCGGGTCCAGTTCGCTGGCCAGGCGGTTCTCCGCCAGGGCCTCCCGCCACCGTTCCTGCGGCGCCAGGACACTATTTGCCAGCGAGTAGTGCGCCTGCGCTGAGCTTGGATTCAATTGCAGGGCATGACGCAGATGGCGTTCGGCCGCGGTGAAATTATATTGATGACGGGCGGTCAGACTGCCGAGAATAGCATGGGCCTCGGCCAGTTCGTCATCCAGGGCGAGAGCCTGGTGGATTGCGGCGCTCGCCTTCGAAATCAATTCCCCAGCGGGCCGGGACGATAAAACGTTGGCCCCACCGTATAGTTGGGCGAGAGCCACATAGGACGGAGCATATGCTGGATCGGCTGCGATGGACTGCTTGAAGAGGCGCTCGGCCCGGCCGAGGCTGTCCGGCGTGGACGAAGACTGGACGTGCTTTCCCTGCAAGTACAGATCGAAGGCCCGCTGGTTGGCGATATGAGTTTTCTTCATACGCCGGTTCTGATCCCCTGTCAATTTAACCTGGAGTACCCTCACCACCGACCCCACGATCTCCTGTTGCACTGCGAAAACGTCTGCCAAGCGCCGCTCGAAGTAGCCCGACCAGACGTGGTAGCCATCCTCAATTCGAATCAACTGCGCCGTAACCTTCAGTTGCTCGCCCTGCTTGCGCACGCTTCCCTCGACCACGAAAGCCACATGCAGTTTGGCGCCGATCTCGTGTACGTCAACCGTGAAGCCGTGGGTGGTCGCGTTTCGGGCGGATTTCGCCTTTCCTTCGCCGGTGCGAGGACCGGTTGAGTGCTGGGCGTTGGCGGCGTTGGCGAGCGATTGCGCCTGGGTAGCCATGATTACTGGACCTCCGTGGGGACGTTGATTTCGATATTGAGCGGCTTGGGCAATTTGCCGATGTCGGCGAGCGGGCACTGGGCTCCGAGTTTGCGCTCCTCCGGTTGGTAGAGCTGGCAGAAGTGGGTGGCGCGGGCCGATTGCAGAGTTTTCAGTTGCCTGAGCGAGCGGTGCCAGTTGCGGGAGGCGCGGCTGTGGGCGGCGTTCAAGTACGGCTCGGCGGCGGTGTTGGAGCTGTTGTCACGGACTCGCTCCATTTCCCAACTCGCGTGGAGGAGTTCTTCGGCGAAGATGGACTCGACGATGTTGGCGGGTTTGATGGAGTCGATTACGGAATCGCGGCGCTCGTTGAAGCGGGCTTCCGATTCGAGGGTA
>JAYTKJ010000082.1:0-2227 GCA_043730365.1 Acidobacteriota bacterium
TTGTAATAGAGCGGCGCGATCTGCTGCTCAATCAGCGAATAGATCGCCGAGGCGTGCATCTCGTCCTGATCGTCGGTATAGAGAGTCCGCTCGCCGATCGCCCAGCCCCCGGACGTCTCAAATCCTTCGTCATACCAGCCGTCCAAAATGCTCAGGTTGAGCACGCCGTTGATGCCGGCCTTCATTCCCGAGGTCCCGCACGCTTCCTCGGGCCGTTTGGGATTGTTGAGCCAGACATCGACGCCCTGCACCAGTTCCCGGCCCACCTGAATCGAGTAGTCTTCCACGAAAACCAAGCGGCGCGAAATCGCCGGGTCTCGCGAGAAGTTCCAAATGTCGCGAATCAGCGTCTTGCCGGGATGGTCCTTGGGATGCGCCTTGCCGGCGATCACGATCTGCACCGGCATCTCGGGGTTGGTCAGGATCTTCTTAAGCCGGTCAATATCGCGGAACAACAGCGTCGCGCGCTTGTAGGTGGCGAAACGGCGCGAAAAGCCGATCGTCAGCATATCGGGTTCCAGCACTTCGCCCAGCCGCCTTACTTCGGCGGGCGGCGCCTGCCGGTTTACCGCGGCCAGTTGCACACGCTCCCGGACGAATTGCACGAGCCGGCGTTTGCGGCGCCGGTGGGCTTCCCAGAGCTCGGTGTCGGGAATGTCGCGAATGCTCTCCCAGGTGCGATGATCGCCATGGTTCTCCAGCCAATCCGGCTGCAAATACTGATCGTAGAGCGCGGCCAACTCGCCACTCACCCACGACGGCAGATGCACGCCGTTGGTGACCGACGTAACCGGCACCTCTTCGGCGGGCAGCTTGTCCCACATGTCCTGGAACAGTTCACGCGAGACGTCGCCATGCAGGCGGCTGACGGCATTGCGGTAGCAGGCAGTGTTCAGCGCGCAGATCGCCATGGAGAAGCGCTCTCCCTGATCCTCAGGACGGCGGCGGCCCAGGCTCATCAGCGTGTCAAAAGAGATGTTGGCTTCGTCGCAATATTTGTGGAAGTATTCGAAGACCAGAGACGTGTCGAACATGTCGAAGCCGGCCGGCACCGCCGTGTGGGTGGTGAACACGTTGTTGCGGCGCGACGCTTCGAGCGCTTCCTGGAATGAGAGGCCGTGGTCCCGCATCAGCAGGCGGATGCGCTCAATGGCGAGGAACGCCGAGTGGCCCTCGTTCATGTGATAGGTGGTGGGCTCCAGCTGTAGCGCGGCCAGTGCGCGCAACCCGCCGATTCCCAGAACGATCTCCTGGCACATCCGCATGTGCAGGTCTCCACCATAGAGACGGTCTGTGATATTGCGATAGTCCGTATGGGCGTTGTCCGGGATGTTCGTGTCCAGAAGCACCAGCCGTACGCCGCCAACCTTCATCTCCCAGATTTTGATCGCCACTCGTCCTGCCGGGAGTTCCACGGCCACTTTCAGATCCTGGCCGTCGGCATCGAGGACTGGCGTGACCGGCAGCGTGTAGAAATCGTTGATCGGATACCGCTCCTGCTGCCAGCCATCGGGATTCAACGCCTGCCGGAAATAACCCTCCTGATAGAGCAGCCCCACGCCCACCAGCGGCAGGCCAAGATCGCTGGCGGCTTTTAGATGATCGCCCGCCAAAATGCCCAGACCGCCGGAGTAAATCGGCAGACATTGCACAATGCCGAACTCCATGCAGAAGTAGGCGATAAGCCCTTCCTTGGGCGTGGACTTGTAGCGGTCCAAATAGGCGTCGAGAGATTCGCACGCGCGGCGATACTGCACGATGTAGCGCGGGTCGTTGGCGGCACGCTCGAGCGCCGACTGTGGCACTTGACTCAGCATCAGGATCGGGTTATGCCCCGAAGCCACCCAAAGGTGGGGATCGAGCCGGCGGAAGACCGCGCGAATCGTATGGTCCCAACTCCACAGCACGTTGTAGGCGAGTTCGGACAGCCGCGGCATCGATACCGGGAGCGCGGGGCGGACAAGGAATTCTTGTAGCGGAGTGACGCTGAAGCGCATGAGTAAGGTTTTTTCGGAGGGTAGCAGACCCTTCTTTAGAAATCGGCTGCGCCGCTACCTAGCGTTAGCCTCCCCCCTAGTCTACCGTTACTTTAGAGCCTCGGGAGGGTGGTTTTTGGATTTCCTCAATGCGCTGATCCAGCAGGGCGCGCAAGCCCTTCAGGATCTCCAGCCTGGCCTGCGAAAAATGCCGGCGCACCGGTTCAGACGGGCCGTATTGCCGCATCATG
>JAYTKJ010000083.1:0-10158 GCA_043730365.1 Acidobacteriota bacterium
ACGCTGGGGTTCACGCCATAGTGGAACAATTGCTGCGGCACGGGCGAGGGCGCTTTCGAGCAACCCTTGATCGCGAATCCCTGCGGCCCGCCGAAGCGGCTCAATTGAAGGTCATGAATCGCAAGAACGGTGGCCAGTGCCACCCAATTCAGCTCCGTCATTTAGCCAGTTCTCGGAGCGCGTCACGGTAGCGGTTGGCGATCGATTCGGCGTTCTTCATCTGGCGCTCAAACGTCTGATCGTAGGGCCGCAAGACGTAGCCCGCCGGAGTTTCGGTCAGCAGCAGCGTATCGCCCTTGTCGACGTGCATTTGGGCCAGTGCTTCTTTAGGCAGCATAACGCCCGTGGAATTGCCGATGCCGGTGAGCTTCAGTTTGAACATATAACATTTGTGTTAACACAGGCTGCGGCGCCACGAACCTTTCCACCCGAGCGCCACGTGACGACCGGCAGAGTTTGACCGCTAATTCGCCGGCTTGGGATCCAGATTTTCCCGCAACTCGGCCGGCGTGACGTTGACGCTCACGCCCGCTGCCGGCACTTTCCCTTTCGCCGCCCACACCAGAGCGTTCAAGACAACCTTGCGAAAGCTCTCATTGCCGAGGTTGAGGTGAAAGTGCCCGCCGGTGAATCCCACGCCGCGACCGCCGTCGGCGCGCTCAACGGCCCACATTAGCGCCTGGCGTTGGCCCACCTTGCGCCGCACATCTGGATTACCGCTGCGAATGCCGTCGGGCCGATTGAGCGTCTCCGGTGGTGGAACCGCTTCCAGAATCGGCGTCACTCCGCGCATCCCTTCGCGGAAACGCATGTTGTAATACCACTCGTCGAGCACCTTGAACGGCTTGACGCCGCGCGTGATCGGGTGCTGGGGTAGGGACGTAATGTCGGCTTCCCACGTCGGGTTCACCGAGTAGTCCAATTCAAAGTACCCGCCGATCCAGTCCAGAAACTCCTGGTGCCCTTTGGCCTTGGGTGGCTCGACTCCGTAATGATAGAAGACGAGCCCGGCGCCGCGCGCGGCGGCCTGTCGTATGGCGCCCACGTTGTCGCCTTGGAAGATGAGGTGGCGTTCGGCTCCGTCGCAGAATACGAAGATGGCATCGGCCTTGGCGATGGTGGCGGCGTCCTGCGGCCAACCGCTCAGTTGCGTGGTGGCCTTGATGCCCGGTACGCCGTTCAGCCATTTCTTGAACAACAGAGCGGCGGCGTTTTGCTCGTGAGCCAGCGGCCCGTGGCTGGGCGGGCCGGCGATCAGGAGGATCTGGCGGTCCGCTGCGGCGGCCAGTAGGGAGGCAGCCAGGGCTACGGTGGAGATGCGAAGTAGCGTGGTAAACATGATGATCGCTCGATCTAGCCTACTACGAGTCTGAGCCCCCTATTTCACCATGGCTGAGGAACCAAGTGCGCCAGCAGGGGCGGATCGTCACCTATTGATGCAGTCGCTCAATCGGACCGCTGATTCAGATGTCGGAGGCGATGGGTTGTGGGAAGGTGCAGTCCAACCTCTCGGCTAGTTTCCCAAATGCGATATCAATCGGTTCCGGCTACTGCGAATTCGTGCCGTCTTTCTTACCGGTCAGCTCGCTGAATAGCCATGTTTTAGCCATTTTCCAGTCGCGCTTCACCGTCTCTGCCGAAATTCCCAGGACCTCCGCGGTCTCCTCAACACTCAATCCGCCGAAGTAGCGCAACTCCACCACGCGGCCTTTGCGGGCATCGATCCTGGACAACGACTCGAGTGCCTCATCCAGCGCCAGTACTTCGATTCCACGGGCCCGCGCCGCCAGCAGTACATCATCCAGCGGCACGCGCACCGCATTGCCACCGCGCTTGGCATACCCGCGGCCGCGCGCATGATCCACGAGAATCCGCCGGATGATCTGCGAACAGAGCGCAAGAAAATGAATGCGGTTCTCGCAGCGAACACTGCCCGCTCGCGTCAACTTGAGGTAAGCCTCATTGGCCAAGGCGGCCGACTCCAGCGTGTGACCGGTGGGGCGGCGCCCCAGATGCTTCCTCGCGATTCGCCTTACCTCCGGGTAGACGCGAGACATCAAGTGGCTCAGAGCAGCTTCATCGCCGTTATTCCAGGCAACGAGCAACCCGGTGATATCCGGTGGACTATTCTCTATCAAGCGTGACCCTTCTTGCCGCCCGTTCCCGGAATGAGGGTAGGAGTGCTTTCGATGACGAGCCTCCACGATATCAAAGTACGAAGGAGCTGATATGAAAACAAGACAACTGGCGCCCAGATTGGCCGCACTCGGTGCAATCCTCACGCTGTTTATGACTACGCCGGCCCTGAAGGCAGAGCCACGGTGCTCGCAGGCAACTCTCAATGGGACATATGTGACATACGGCGCCGGAACCCTTGGGGGCACCTCTTATGCCACTGTGGGGAAGGTCATCTATGACGGACGGGGTAACGGACAGGCCACATTTTCGCAAAGCGTGGCAGGAGCCATTACCCAGAAGGCGACGGCTACAGGGACCTACACCGTGAATTCAGACTGCACGGGATCGAAGAATTTCGGCGGGCCTGCGGGCGTTAATTACGATTTCGTGGTCACCGCCGATGGCCGTGAAATCTTCTGGATGGTGACCAATGCGGGCGCGGTTCTTTCTGGACGCGCCTTCCGTCTCGACGACAGCAGGACTCAGTAAGCCGAAATGGGCCGCCGTGCATCACCTGCTGGTGGCCCTTTACTGAATAGGGATCCGGTACAAGTTTCGCTGGGTGGTGCCGCGATAGAACGCGTAGATGGCTGGCGACGGACCCGGGGCCATCCCCATCTCCTCGATCCTGAGCACACCCGGCAGGCCGGCCACTTCCTGCTCGGAGTGAAATCCGCCTGCAGGGATTCGTGGCAGCGATTGACCGGGCGCCAAGGGAATCCGATAACTTCGCCGCCCGGAAATGAAGCCATTCGCTACACCGGCAATGACGAAAGACCGGCCATCGGGCGCCCACGCCGCGTCCCCATGTCCAAAGATGGCGACGGGAGAACCGCTGCCCTCGAGAGGGAGGGCTTGCACGGCAGTGCCGCCGCCCGGCAGCGGAGCCCACGCCATGATCCACCGGCCGTCTGGCGAGACGCTTTTCAACAGGAGAACTCCGCGCTCCAGCGCCTTCCGCATTCCCTGCCCGTCCTGACGAACGCGGTAAACAGAACCCGAATTTTGAAAGAATATCTCACCGGTTGGTCCGAACCTCGGCCTCCGGCCCTCTACCCCCGGGATCTGCCGCGGCGGTGATCGGTGCGTAAGCGATGACAGCCAGAGGCGGGGCTTTCCCTGAGCATCCTCGGCCTCCATCACCACCTGCTTACTGTCGCCCGAGATGTCGTGGTTGAGTGCCTGGAAGCCCGGCGTCAGAGACTCGGAACGCCCGGAGCCCACCTCGGCTACCCATACTTCACCCGGCTCCTTTGTGAAGATGAGGTGACTCGGCGCCCCCTTCACAATCCGGTAGAACAGCTTTTTGCCGTCCATGCTGAATTTTGGGCCAATGGCGTTGCCTTCGAGCGAGATCTGGCGTTCGCCGTTCGCATTGTGAACCCACACCGAAACGTTCGACACGCCTACCGCCGTCACGAAAGAGCCTCCTCCGGGCGCCATGGCGATGCCCTCCTCTTCGGTTGGTCCCGACGTCACCTGCTCCGGCTGCCCGTCGGGAAAACGCTGGCGCCAGGTGTGAAAAGCTCCTCCGGTCCTGGACGTGAGATACATCCATTTCCCATCGGGCGACCACGCGCCGAACGTGCAGGCGGCTCCGGGCGGTCCGACCTGGCGGCCAGGTGAACTGCCATCCATCGGAACCATGCGGCATGGCAACCAGAGATGGTCGTGGTCCATCTCCACCAGTAGCACCCATTTCCCATCGGGTGACAAGTAAGACCGGTGCGCCATGGCGTGCGCCTGCGCGGGCAGGTAGATGTCACGCTGCTCCGCGGCGCGGCCCTCCTCGGCAGCCACAATTCCCATGTGCGGGGGCTTCTTCAACACCGAAAAAAGCACCTGCCCTGGCCCCGTCCAGCTAAGCCCCGAAGCATTCCGCAGCCATCGCCGTGGCTCGCCGCCCAGGGGGGAAATCGTCCAGGTATCCCAACCAAATTTTTCGTCCACGGTGGTATAAGCAATCAGCGCACCGTCGGGCGAGAACATCGGGCTCATCTTCTCCAAACGGTCGTCCGTTAGTTGCACGGACCTTCCATCCGGCATGGCCTTGACGTAGACTTGACCCGGCCCAAAGAAGGTGGCGGGACCGCGAACAAAGGCAAGCTGTTTTCCGTCTAACGACAGCGCGGGCTGACTCACTGAATCCGGCAGCTTAGTGATTTGAACCCACTGCGAGTGGTCGGGTATGGTAGCCGGATTCCGCAACCACAGAGCTGTCCCCAGACCAAGAGCTGCCAACGCGGCTGCCACAATCGCAGTCGCTCGCCAGAGGTTCCAACCGCGTGGCGCGTTTTCGATGGTTCGCCGCGCCTCCGCGATGCTGCCCAGCCGGAGCATGGCGTCTTTCTGAAGACACCGCCGCAAAAGCTCGCGGATCCTCACGGGAGTTTTCACAGGCAACGCGCGCCAATCCGGCTCACGTTCCAATACCGCCGCAATCGTTTCCTGCAGCGTCTCACCCGCAAAGGCGCGCTTGCCGCTCAGCAACTCGTACAAAAGACATCCGAAGGCCCAGATATCTGCCCGCTCATCGACGGCGATTCCGCGGGCCTGCTCTGGACTCATGTATCCAGGGGTGCCGGCGATGTGCCCGGCAACGCTCACGGCGGCCGCCACCCCCTTAACTTGCGAGAGGTCCAGGTCTGCGTTGGGTCCCCAGATCGCTTTCGCCAAGCCGAAGTCCAATACTTTGACGCGACCTTGCGGTGTGACTTTGACATTGGCGGGTTTCAGATCGCGGTGAATGATTCCCTTGTTGTGCGCCGCCTCCAGCGCGTCCGCCACCTGGCGCGCGTAGTCGAGCGCTGTATCTACAGGCAACCGTCCGCGCAGGGTCTCGCCCTCCACCAACTCCAGGACGAGACAGTCCGCTTCACCCGGCTCCTCCACCAACCCATAAATCGCGGCGATGTTGGGATGGTTCAGCGAAGCGAGCGTACGCGCCTCACGGCGAAAACGCGCCAGTCGTTCGGGGTTGCGGGCAAACTCGGACGGCAAAATCTTGATGGCGACATCGCGAGCGAGCTTGCTGTCGTGCGCTCGATACACCTCGCCCATGCCGCCAGCGCCTAACGGGGACATGATGCGATAGGGCCCGAATTGCCGCCCGGGCACCGGTTCCCCAGCCAGCCCGACCGTCACGTCCTCCAGGGCGGGTACTTCCAGGAAACTTCCGGCTCGTTCTTCTTTCGACAGAAGAAACTCCACCTGGCGCCGTAGGATGGCGTCTCCCTCGCAGGCGCTGTCGAGAAATGATGGCCGCGCCTCCGGCGCCCGCTCCAGCGCGGCGTGGAAAAGATCTTCGACTTTCCTCCAAAGTTCCTGGTTCAAGTTAGGTCCGTCATTCCTGTCTCACAATCTTACTCCGTTGCCAGGGTGGCTCTCGGAAGTGCACGGCCTAAAGTGTTCGCCTTAGCCCTCCGATGTAGGATCATGCTACGTGGCCTGTCTGAGCCCCCCTACTTCACCTGGCTGAGAACCCTGCTCCATTGGCCCGGACGACCGGCTGAGAACGGCGAGAACCCGCCCCAGGCACAGTTCCTGGTCCGCTTCTTCAGTGAGTTGCCGGAATTGTGGAGGACCGATTCGCGCCAAAAAGTCCGACAGGTGGCTGAGCAAGTGCGCCAGCAAGCCGGCGAGGTGCTAGGCCGGGGTACGGCGGCCCCGGATCGTCATTTATTGATGCAGTCGCTCAATCAGACGCTGATCAGGATGTCCGTCGAAATGGACAAGTTTTCGGTTGTCTCCTGGTGGGAACCGGTGGCTGACAGGATTTGCCGGCAGCCGGACCCGGATCGGGCGGCGCAGGATTTGCTCGCGGCAACGTTGAACCAGTCGCTCCGTAACCCGAATCCGTTCATACAACTCTCGGCGCTCCTGGCTCTCAACCGGATGCACATTAAACCCAACCTGGATGGGGTCGCGTTGCAGGTGATCGCCGACCCGGCGAAATCCGCCAATCCGGAAATGGCCGATTGGATCAACCGGCTGCTGGCGGGCGAAGCCGCGTACCCGGATCCGGCGTTGTTCCGCTAGACGCTAGGTCTTGCTGTCCGAGCTCGACGAAGAGGATGAGCTTGGGCTGGACGATGAACCCGAAGAGCCTGAGCCGGACGACGATGAATCGCTGGACTTGGTGTCGCTGCTGCCGGACGGCTTGGAATCGCCGGACGGCTTCGAGTCACCGGACTTAGCTTCGCTGCTCTTGGACTCCCCAGCTTTGGTGTCGCTCTTGGCCTCGGCGTTGCCGCCGGCCTTTGGCTCCTTGACGGCGCCTGACTTGGCATAGTCTGTGGCATACCAGCCCGAGCCCTTTAACTGGAAGGCGGACCGGGAGATGAGCTTCTCCACCTCGCCCCCACAATCGGCGTGAACTTTGACCGGTTCGTCGACAAACTTCTGCATCACTTCGAAGACGTTGCCACACTTATGGCAGCGGTATTCGTAGAGAGGCATAGATGGTTACTCGATTCCTTCTTGGTTGGGATTCTTACTACCGCTTAGGTCGCGGGATGTTGAGCCGGCCAGGATCGCTCAGCGGCGCCGTGGTCGTGGGCGGCAGCTCTGTTTTGTCGGCAATCTTGTCCGGATTCTGCGCGGCAATCTTGGCGTCGCTCTTCTTGGCCGCCTGCAGACCGGAGGTCAGCACTTCCACCGCCTTCTTCAACTGCATGTCTTCGGCGGGCTTCTCCGGCTGCTGGGGATTGGCCTGGGGCTTCTTGTCGTCGTCATCATCCTCGGCGCCAGGATCGGTTTCGATCACATTCAGCGTGGGCGCGACAGCGTTATCTTGAATCGCTTTGCCGGCCGCGTTGTAATACTTGGCGACGGCCATGATAACCGCGCTGCCGTCTTCCATGGTGAGAGCCTTACGGATGGCGGCGTCGCCATAGGTACGCTCACCCACCACGTCGCCGCGTTTGTTGTCCAGCACTCCGGAGGCGGCGATCTCGGCTCCGCCCGCCGTCCCGCGATTGGTGATCACCACCAGTGGCTGCTTCCAAAGGATCTTGTTGGGGTTAGCCTTCACTTCCTGCTTGGGATACTTCTGGCCCAACGCGTAAACAATCGTGCCACTATCGAGGAAGAGGTTGGCCAGGGCAATGCCTTCTTCCGGTGAGCCGCCGGCGTTGTTACGCACGTCCAGCACCAGCTTGCGAGCACCCTGTCCGGATAGCTCCTTGAGCTTGGCTTCGATCTGTTTGACCTTGCCTGGCTCCAGCGAGGCAGCCTGCACATAGCCGATTTCTCCGGAGAGCATCTTGGAGACCAGCGCGGGGTTGGCGATCATTTCGCGAGTGAGCTGAATCTTCTGGGCCTCGGCGCTCCGGCGGACCCGGATGATACTCAAGTCGATGGTGGACCCGGGCTCGCCCTGCAGCAGCATCTCGGCGTAGGCGAGCGGCATGTCGCGCGTGCCCACGCTGTTGATTGACTCGATCACGTCGCCGGTTGTCAGTGAAAGCTTGTCGGCCGGCGACCCGGGCACCGCGTCAATGACGCTGACGTAGCCAAAGCGCCGCGATATGTGCATGCCGACGTTGGCGCGCACGGTGCCGTGAGACTTGAGGTATTGCTTGTACTGGTCAGGCCCGAGGTAGCTGGCGTAGGGGTCAATCGATTCCAGCAGCCCGTTGACGGCGCCGACCGTGACGTTCTGCATGTTCGGCTCTTCGACGTACTCACTCTTGATCTTGCTGATCACTTCGGTGAACACGTCGAAGTGCCGGTAGGCGGGCCCGCCCGCATCGGCCGCGCTGGTGCGGCCCATTACCAAGCCAAACAAAAGGAAGGCCAGTAGACAGGTCGATAGGCTTACGACCACGTACTGCAGACGTCTAGTCATGGGGTGCGGCTTCTCCTCTGGGCGCCGACTTCAGTCTATCACAGGGACATTTTCGTGAACCTCCCTACATATGAGGGGATGAGGGGCATTCGGCGCTTTTCATTGTGATTGATTGTCGATAGGGCGAACACCCGAGATCGCGCCTCAGCCGTTCGCCCGAGGCATACTCTAGGTGACGTTTCTTCGGTCTTGGCTGCACTTCGGCAACTCCATTTTTCTCAACGCCTTGATCGATCCACTACCCGCCTCGTGAGACCAACGGTCCAGTACCGCTAAAGCTCAACCTCCGTCCAGCCGATTATTGTCTTGAGCGCCTGCCTTGTCTTGTTGATTGGCAGACCCGTAGGTGAACCAAAGATGAAAAGACTTGTCCTGCTGACGGCGATCATGTTTGCGATGTCCCTGGTGTGGACGAGCTCGGCGCAAGCCCAGACTCCAGTCCCAGGCGGCAGCAATACGGTGGTGACGATGGGACATCGCCAGGCCAAGTTCATGGTGGACGGGTTGGTCTACACCGGCTCGGCCTCATTTCTTTGGCCGAACGGTTCCAAGCATCTGCTGCAGTTCGCCAACATTAACAAAGACGGCTTTCAATACAACGATTCCCGCAATACCCGATTCCTGTTCGGCAATTGGCGCACCGATCTAAGCGGCCTCCTGACCACGGGCGGCGATATCCTCACCGTGACGGCCAGCCCCACTTTGTCCAAGATTACCGGTGAACTACTGACCGAACATCTGGTGAACGTTCGCTTTTTCGAAGCCGGCCCCGTGTTTCCATCCAATACGGCTTCGTGCGAAGCCACCGCTAACTCCAATCTCTTCACTCCTGGAATTGTTCGCTTTGCCGCCCTCTGCTTCAATCAGAACACTGACATTTGGCTTGGTCAAGGACAGTTCCACGTGCAGGCCGTGCCCTACCCGGGATTCGTATTTCTCGGCTGGAAGGCGGACGGATCGATCATTGACGGCGCGGCGAGCGGTGACTTTATTCTGCCTGGTCCCATGACGTTGGTAGCCCGATTTACCTCGGCCAAACGGGTCAATTTCCGCACGGAACCGTCGGGACTGCGGCTGCGCGTCGATCGCGCCGAGGTGCGTACCACTGAGTTCGAGCCCTGTGAGCCAAACAACTACCTCGTGCCCTTTGCCCCACAAACCGTGCGCCTCCCTTGTATTGGGGAGTTTGATTTCGCACCGGGCTCAAAGCACATCATCGCCGGCGTGTCTCCGCAGCTGGACAAACGCGGCAGAGCGTGGGTTCTGGACCGCTTCGCCACCGGCCAGACAGCCGAATGGGTCTACACGACGCCGTCAGAGATTTACCCGGAAGAACTTATCGTGGCCAAGTACACGCGCGGCGTCACGTTGAGTTTTCAGACGCAGCCGTCGGGCCTCAAGGTCAAAGTGGACGGCCGCGACAACTGGCCGGAAAACTATTTCGTCGCCGCGGTCGGTTCCAAGCACCAGTTGGTCGCGCCGCTTGAGCAAACCGATGCTCGTGGCCGCCGCTGGGCTTTCAAGCGCTGGTCCAATGGTGGGGCGGCGAGCCAGGAAGTTACGGTTCCCGAGAGTGCCGTCGATACGGGCGTGAGCGTAACCGCCGAATTTGACTTGTTGAGTCAGGTGACGATTCGTTCTAACCCTGCCGGGGCCACGGTGCTCGTCGACGGCTCCGCTTGTCCGACGCCGTGCAAGGTAGACCGCAAGGATGGTAGCGAGGTGTTGGTTGAGGCGCAAGCTGCCTCGGATCTGAGCGACGCTCACCGCCTTGAGTTTACTTCCTGGTCTAATGGCGCCGAGCGCAGCCAGTCGATCCGGGTCGCAGGCGCTGATCCAACGATCCTCACGGCCAACTATACGCCGGCCTATCGGCTTATCATGGCCGGCGATCCGGCTGACGGCGTGCGCTTCCGGGTCACCCCGTCCACTCCGGATAACTACTACACCGCCGACACCGTCCTCAGCGTGACGGCCGAAGATCGGCCGGGGTATCGCTTCCGGCGGTGGGACGCTGATGCCTCCGGCACCAGCCGCACTGTCTCGGTCTCCATGGCGCGGCCACGCACGTTGATCGCGCGTATGGACAAGTCGCAATTCCTGCCGATTGCCGCCATCCGCAACGCGGCCGG
>JAYTKJ010000084.1:0-4189 GCA_043730365.1 Acidobacteriota bacterium
CTTTGACGAATTCTGGAGACTCTCAAAATGATTCCGTATCTCTTGCTTGCGATCGGCGTCTTTCAACAATCGAAAGACATCGGCGCGCCGGCCCAAAAAGGCTCGGCTAAGGCGCAGGGCCGCAACACCTATCGCATTACCGGCGGCGGCGCGAACATGTGGGCCGCCAAAGATGCTTTTCACTTGCTCTCACGCGAGGCGAAAGGCGACGTCAGCCTGACTACCGATGTGGAATTCCTCACCAGGAACGGCAGCGCCCATAAGAAGGCCGGCCCCCTGTTTCGCGCCGGTCTCGAAGCGGACGACGTCTATGCCGATCTGGTTGCTCACGCCGACGGGCTGATCGGTCTACAATTTCGCCGCACCAAAGGTGGTGTCACCGAGGAGGTCCGCACGCCGATCAAGGCGCCGGCCACGCTCCGCCTCGAGCGCCACGGCAACGTCATCTCAGCCGAGGCCAAGCCCAAGGGCGCCGCGGCATTCCAACCCGTGGGCGCCTTCACCTTGGATCTGCCCGAGACGATTCACGCCGGCCTCGCCGTCTGTTCGCATGACGACAAAGTGCGCGAGACCGCCATCTTCTCAAACGTGAATTGGAGCAACTCCGGCGTGCTGGATGCGGCCAAGCGCATTGTCGAAAGCACGCTCGAAACCGTCGACATCGAGACGGGCGAACGCCGCATCGTTCATCGCGGCCGCACTCACTTTGAAGCGCCCAATTGGACGCGCGATGGCCGGACGCTCATCTACAACGGCGGCGGCAGGCTGTGGCGGATCCCCGTCGAGGGCGGCACGCCGCAGGCCATCGAGACCGGCGCGCTGCGCCTCAACAATGACCACGGCATTTCGCCCGATGGCACGATGCTTGCACTCAGCGGCGCCGAGTCCGGTCAATCGCAAATCTTCACGGTGCCCATCACCGGCGGCACCCCCAAGCAGATCGTCAGTGCGCGGCCTTCATACTGGCACGGCTGGTCCCCGGACGGCAAGACGCTCGCCTACTGCGCCCAACGCAAGGGCGAGTACGACATATACACCGTGCCCGCTGGCGGCGGCGAAGAGAAGCGCATCACCACCGCGCCAGGCCTTGACGACGGACCAGACTATTCACCCGACGGCCAGTGGATCTACATCAACTCTGAGCGCAGCGGCCTTATGCGCATCTGGCGCATTCGCCCCGATGGCTCCGTGCAGGAATTGGTCTCCGATGGCCCTCCCACGGCCGACTGGTTCGCGCATCCCTCGCCCGACGGCAAGCACATCGTCTACCTCGCCTTCGATGAATCCGTGAAAGGCCACCCGGCCAACAAGGATGTGCAATTACGTTTGATGCCGATCGGCGGCGGCGCCTCGAAGAAACTGGTGACATTGTTTGGCGGTCAGGGCACGATCAACGTGCCGTCGTGGTCTCCCGACAGCAACGCTTCGCCTTCGTTTCCTACCGGTTGGTCGCGCCGTAGACCGGAGTCAGTCCGGCCAGATCAGCCGGAGCCGCGCCGCCCGCATCAGGCAACGCCAGCGTCACGTCAACGTTCTTGCAGACCGCCTCCGTGCAGGCTTGTCCGCGAATCCGAAGCTGCACGGGCCCATCCGTGCGTTTCACCGGCGCCGCGAAAAGAGCCTGCTTCTCGAAGCCCCATGTGAACATGCGAATCTCGGGCTGCGAAGAGTCCTTGGGCTCAGACTGTAGCCACGCGCCCGTCACCTCAAGGCCTTGCAGGACAATCGAAGTGGGCTTGTCCACACCAAGCGCCTTCTTGCCCGCCAGCTTCGCGGCTGCGCGCTTGTCGTTGTCCAGCGTGAACGTATGCCAGCCGGGTTCGAGCTTGGCTTCGACCAGCACGTGACCGCCGGTCACCTTGGCTCGATAAGAGATGCACGGCTTGTCGTCGTGCACTACGTCAACGGGCTTGGTCCATTCGGCCGACGCAGTGGCAAAAAACAGAAGTAGGAGCGGATGAATCATTTACGAAAACTCAAGCGATAGCTGGTGAGCATACTCTGCATGCGCTGGCCGTCGCGCAATACGTCCAGCTTGACGATGTCGCCCGGCGTCAGCTTCAGTTTCATATAGAGGTCGGCCGTATGCGCGTACTCGTCCTTCTGAACGCCGTCAACGCCAAAGATCACGTCGCCCACTTTCAACTGATGGCTTTTCATCATGGTTCCGAACGAATCGAGGCGCGTCACTTCGCAGGCGAAGCCGTCCACGGGCATCCCCCGATCTTTCTTCTCCGCCTCAGTCAACGGGCGGCTGTCAAAGTAGAGGCGCGGCTCCACGCTGGACTGCCGGTATCGCACATCGGTCCACCACCAGCGCGGCGGCAAGGTCACGGTCAGCGCCTCAGTCTTCCCCTCGCGCTCCACCGTAAAAGGCACCGTCTTGGCGGCGCGGCGATCAGTCTTATCGTAGTAGTGCTGCAGATCGGCAAACGTCAGCACCGCCGTACCGTTCACTGACGTGATGCGGTCTCCGGCCTTCATGCCTGCCGCCGCCACGGCATCTTTCGCTTCCTTGACCACCAGACCTTTCGGCACGTCCAAATGGATACCGATCGTCTTGAGGTCCGGCGAGCGGTACAGGTGCGTCATCTTGTCGAGAGTCTTGTCCTTCTCTCGATGCAGGTTCTGGAAATCTCCGATTAAATGGCACTCCACGCATTGGCCGCGAGCGAACGTCCGTTCCACCAGCAGCGGATAGTCTCGGGGCGACGCCGGCTTGGGCCGCTCAGTTTTGGCCAGTTCGCCCTTCTTGAATCGCTCATGCTGCTCGAGCCCCTGCCGCAACGCGACTTCCAGGCTGGCCAAACTAAGATACGTATCGGCGGCTGCCGAATCACGCCCGCCATAGCGCATATAAATCTGCTCGTCCGCATTCATCAAATAGAAGTAGAGCGTGTTGTTGCGGTCATGTTCAAACAGACCGATATCGACCGTGTCCATGCGAATAATGCGCACGAGTACGTACTGCGACATCAGCTTGCCGCGAGGTGAGGATTTCGGCGACAACACAACCTGTGCGTCGAAAACACGTCCAACCGTTCAAGGCTCGCAGCGATATTCGAGGAAGATTGGCTTCCCCGTCGCCTTGGCCTCCTTGACCGCGGCCTGGTAGTTGTCGAGCCAATAAAGGCTGTCGTCGTCCTGGGCCAGCAGGGGGACGGCGGCCGCTAGAATGGAGAAGAGGGCGAACCGGTGCAACATTCTTCTTCCAGGATAAGGTAGAATCGTTCCCAAGATGAGTACCCGACGAGCTTTTTTCATTAACACCATGAGCACTGCATCGGCACTCGCCGCCGCCAAGTCCGCGAACGTCGAAGCCCGCATCGGCAAGAAGGACTGGCGCGGTGTCACCCGCGAAGACCTTCCCACGCCCTGTATGATTATCGACATTGACCTGTTTGAGAAGAATCTCAACCACATGTCGACACACTGCAAGACGGCCGGCCTGAACTTCCGCGGCCACGTGAAAATTCACAAATCCGTCGACATCGCCAAGCGCCAGATGGCGATGGGCTCGATCGGCGTCACCGTCGCCACCGAGGCCGAAGCCGAGTTGATGAGCGGCGCCGGCGTGAAGGGCGTGTTGCTAACCCGCCAGCCCGCAGGCAAAGAGAAAACCAACCGCATGGTGGCGCTGGCCAAGCGCGACCCCACTTTCATCACCATTGTGGATGACCCGTGGCAGGCCGATCAGCTTGACGAAGCGGCCGCGGCGGCCCGAACCAAGGTCAACGTAGTCGTCGACGTGTTTGCCGGTCTCCAGCGTGCGGGTATCGAGCCCGGCCCCAAGGCCTTGGCCCTGGCGCAAAAGTTAGCCGGCAAGAAGAACCTCAAGTTCAACGGTCTGATGGCGTACTCTGGAATCGCCTCGCACACCAAAGGCTGGGAGGCGCGCCGCGCCCAATCGATGAAAGATATCGCCGGAATGCTGGAGACCGCCGAGCTCTGCAAGAAGGCTGGCCTGCCGGTCGAAATCAAATCCGGCGGATCGACGGGCACCTACAATATCGACACTGGCCATCTCACCGAACTGCAGGCTGGCTCCTACATATTCATGGATACCGGCTACATCAAGATCGGCAACAAAGCGGGCAACGCGATCTATGACGACTTTGCGCAGT
This sequence comes from Acidobacteriota bacterium, assembly GCA_043730365.1. Taxonomy (GTDB): domain Bacteria; phylum Acidobacteriota; class Terriglobia; order Bryobacterales; family Bryobacteraceae; genus VFZP01. Next base: position 4,125 of record JAYTKJ010000084.1, read on the forward strand.
CGCTCACCGTACTCACCACCGTGATCGTCCGGCAGCATGAAGGCGTCGCCACCACCGACGCCGGC
>JAYTKJ010000085.1:0-1768 GCA_043730365.1 Acidobacteriota bacterium
CTAACATCGCGAGCGCCGGAGCGAGGGGAAAGCAGTACTTCTTGCCAGGCGTACATGCGGATGTGGGCGGGTGCTACAACAACCTCAGCACCGTTGACCAGATCGAAGATCTGGTGCTATTCGAGGTACCAACAGGCAGAATCAACGATGAGGAGACAATTCAACTCTGCAGGGAGCGATGCAATGCCATTCGGCGCGAGTTGGTAGAACTGGGTTGGTACCCCGAGGAGGACATCACGACTATCGAGCGCGACGATAGTGTAGTGCTTTTATTGTATGCGTTCAAATACTTTGCTGTAGTGGCCAAACGCCGTGGGATCAGTAACACCTATAGTTACCTGCCGCTGCAGATCATGGCGGATAAGGCGGGAAAGGGAGAGACGAAGCTGACCTTTAAACTCCAGGAATATAGCTATGAGCGCAACTCCCCGCTGAACGATATCCAGTTAGCAGTCGAACACAATAGTCATGACGACCAATTCCGGCTGTACAATAAGTGGGATAAGATCCGTCTCCTGCGCCGCGGATTCTTGCATTTCTCGTCGCACTACACGCCAAGGGCCGTTGTTCTCAGGCCCAACCAGCCGCAATTCCACCGTGCTGAGGCAGCGGGTACTGAGAACGAGTGGAATAACTCCGATATAGATCTGATGACTGAGCGCCGGCGGCGGCGCATCTTTCCCGGTTGATCATCAATGGACAGAAATGAACCGCAAGTCAATTTGGCACGGCGCACGGGGGGCGGGAATTCGCAGGGGCCATTCGTCTGGCAGCAGTCCGCTTGCGTACCGTGCGAGCGGCCTGTGCGCGTGCTCGACGGCGCGTTTTTCAGCGCCGACGGCCGAGGACAGGCTCTTCCTCGGAGCGAGTTACTATCCAATGGCTGGGGCGAAGTCGGATCAGTCGCGCTAGGGGCGGGTGGCCCAAAGGCATTGCCTGCGGGTTTGGCCATCACGTGGTTCTCGCTCGCCGCCGACCGTTTCTACCGCGGCAAGTTCGAACTGCCGGCGCCACGTCTGCTGCAATTGTTTGAGACCGGCTTTCGGCATCCGGCGACCCGTGCGCCGTCCACTTGGGACACCCTGCTTGTTGGCCTCGCGCCGGGCGGCCGGGTGGTAATTTGGGTGTCCGGTGGCGGCTTGACCGTTGAGGCCGGCCATTTCGTGGCGCCGGAGGTTGCCATTGCTTGGGCGGCCGTGCCTCCCTCAGTCACCGGACCGCGCGAAGACTGGGTGCGTGCGGGGTTGGATCGCGCGGTAGGGGAAGAGGGCCGACGCAAGCTGTCCGAGGAAGGGCCGACGGGCGAAAGATGGGACCGCTTCCGGTGGCGTTGGCCGTGGCGGCCGTTGTTGATGGGCGCGGCCAAGGAAACCGGACAGCCCGGCGAGCGCAACGAGCCATCGCTGCTGCTACGCGGGTTCAATGGTGAATGCGAGTTCCTCACCGATCTTGGCGCGGTTAGCGCTACACAGGGGACACCGGCCCTCGAGGCGACGGCGCGTTCGGCGCCCCGGTCCATTGTGCTTCGGTATTCAGGCGCGGACGGGGTGCGCCGGGCGGCGTACGCGGAGTTTGACGAGGCGGAGATCTTCGCCGCTTTTTCCGAGCTTCACGGACGCGACGGTGCCTCGGCGCATCTCGCGATTCACCTGGACGTGGGCGACGCCGCGGGCGGGCTGCGGCTGTATCTCTGCGACGAAATGTATAGTTTGGAACTGCTGGCCGTACAGGTAAAGGTCTATCGTTCCTCGTGAGGGCCATGCCACTC
>JAYTKJ010000086.1:0-8187 GCA_043730365.1 Acidobacteriota bacterium
CTGAAAGACTCCCGGAACGGTCAAACCTGTTCAAGTCTCACTGGTCGAACCAGTGGCTTACCAACATTCAGTTAAAGGGCAGGAGCAGATCGGCATTGCAGACGGCCAGAACGTCGCTAGTTGAATTGGAGGCGTGACTGCTACTGCACCTGGATCTTGACCGTGCCGCTGGTGGAATCGCCCTGAGTCAGAACCACTTCCAACTCTCCCGGCGTGACGTCGGCCGGAACCACGACATTCACTTGATACAGCCCGACGAAGCCGGGCGTGAGTCCGGCGAAGAGAATCTGAGCAGCCTTTCCCGCGAACGTTACTTTCGGCTGCGATGGCAGGGCAGCGAGAGGACTGCCCGGCGACACTGCACCGGACACCACTGCGGGAGAGGTGATCCCCATCCCCACCAGATACAGCACGATCGGCCGGCCGCGGCGGGCAGGATTGGTGGCGCTGAGCAAAGCGAAGTTCTCATCATGCCCCTTTAATCGGCTGTCGTCGTAGGCCAACAATCCTGGTTGTTGGCCAATAATGGGAACGCGCACGGGCACGCTCAGGTTGGTCCCTGAGCGGACGACGAGCGGGAGCAACTGGTCCGCGCCCGCATCCATGGGAATCTGGGCGTTGATTTGTCCCGCGCTCACATAGTAGAGAGGCAGACGCTTGCTACCGAAAATCACGGACACGTCATTGACCGCCTCCGGGAGGCGGCCGTTTTCCAACTTAGCTTCCAAGGCGCCGCCGGAGAGGCTCGCACCATAAATCTCTATGATGGTGCCGGGGGCCAGGGGGCCGTACGGTTGACGATCGAAGACATTCAACACGCCGTTGGGCGCGACGATGGGCGTGGCGGCGGGAACGACTCGGCCGGCCAATTCGATCGAAGTCGATAGGGCGGCTTGCGCGATGTCGGCCTTGATGGTGATGGAATCGGCGGCTGGATTGCGAGGCACCCAGGTTCCGCCGTAGTTTCCGTCCAGCAGATTGCCGAGTACCAGCGGCGGGTCACCATTGGAAAATGTCAAGACTGCTTGCGCGCCCTTGATGGTGTCACCGCAATCGTCGACCACGCGCAAGTTGAGGGGAGTAGGCCAGCCGACGCGAGTCGAGAAACTGCTCACCAAGCCGGTGTGGGTCGCGGCCAGTTTGGTCGGCGTGCAGCCTTCGGCCGTCCTGTTGTCCACCCGGTCCACCTGCCTTTTGGGTGGATCGGTGGGTGGCGGCTGCGTTGGCGGCGGCTGTTGGGGCGGCGGCGCGACCACAGGCTTGGGGCGGATCACCATCGTAACGTTGACCGAGCGCACATCGGCGGTGCCCGAGCTGGCGAGGGTGTTCACGACGCCGCGATAGACGCCGGCCTTGAGCAGGCCCGGGCGCACGAAGACACCAGTGCGTCCCGGCGAACCAGTGGAAGTGTTGCCAGTGGGGGGACTCACGCTGAGCCAATCGAGAGACTGCTCCTCATCAACACCGACCGCCCTGAAACTGACCGGCCTCACGCTGCTGGTGAAGACAGTAACGATCTGGGGCTCAGTTGGCGCCGAGCCCTCGAGCACCGAGAATAGCAGCCCGGAAGGCGAGGGCGCCACGATGACGGGCGAGGCCGCGTCTTCGACGCGCAAGACCACCGGCACCAAGTCAGGCGAACTCCGCGCACCGGCTGCGGCGATCTCGATGAGAGCGTAGTAGGTACCGTCGGACAGGCGGCCCGGATCGACGCGAACGGGTACCCGGCCGTCGGTATCGGCATCCACCTTCCCGGAGATGGCGCCGAGCGAGATCCACGAGGTGGGGCCAGTGACTTCGACCACCCGGGCCGTCCAATCAAACCCGCCCGCACCGTCGTTGCGGACAGTGATATTGCGGGTGAGCGCGTTACCGTTGCCCTCGCGAGTCTCAAATTGCAGGCCGTTTGGACTGGTGCCCAGCACCGGCCCCGGCGGGACGAGAAACGCCGTGACCGGCACATCTATTCTTGCGCTTCCCTTGATCAAGGAAATGACTCCCCGGTAGGCGCGCGAGGGCGTAATTCCGCCGCGAAGACCCACTTGCAGCCGGTTGCAATTGGGGATCGCGTCCGGAAGCACACCCAGCCAAGCCTCCGAGGTCCGAATAGTGACTTCGCTGCAAGTGGAGCCGCGCAGGAAGATGTACTGGCCGGGCAGGAAACTGCCGGTCTGTCCGAGAAACTGCAAGCTCTGCGGGGCCACAGTGAATTCGGTGGCCGTCGACTTGACTTCCAACGTGACAGGCACGGCAAGGGTCGAAAGGGCAGTGCCCGCGGCGCGGACACGAAACACCAATCGAGCCGAATATTTTCCGATCGCGGGCAGGCGGCCGATGAACACACGCAACCGGCCGGGAGTGGTCACCGTGCGGGAGCCGACGTCGAGCCATCCCGGAGGAGGAGCGTTGGGTGAACCGCCATCAATTGCTACGTCGACGATGATCGACTCAGAGCCGGAGGCGACTTGAATGGTCTGCGAAAAGGCAACGTTGGCGTCATTGAAACCAAGTTGCGTGGGCGAGACTTGGATGGCTGCGTTCGGCGTCTGGGCACGGCTCACTGCCGTGCAAATCAACGTCGCGATAAGAACTGCGGGACGATTCCTCCGGGGCATAGCTGTATTATCGCAGCCTGAAGCCGAGTGAGGATGACGGCGCCGCGTTTATTTGATCGCCAGCGTGCCTGGGGTGCTGGTGGCGCCGGCGGTGGAAATGACCAGCGGCACGGCATCGCCGGGTGCGACTCCACTGGGGATCAGGAAGTTGATCTGATAGAGCCCCACGAAGCCGGGCGCGAGGCCCGCATACAATACCTGCGCGGGGAGGCCACCGACGCTCACGGCGACCGGTGCAATGGTGCGGGCCAGCGGTTCGGCGCCGGGCGCAGGGAAACCCGGGAGCACCGTCTGATCCACGGCGCCGAGCCCGGTGGCAAAGAGAATCGCTACTCCTCCGGAACCGACAGCGTTGCCGGGTTCGATCACCCGGCCTTGTACATCGACGACGGCCGCTTGGCCCGTTCCCCGTTGATTCCTGGTGAACATACCCGGGGCCGCCGAAGCGATGGTGACGGTTTCCGGCGTCGAGAGCGCACCACCGCGCCGGACAATCAGGCTCAATTCAGTGTTGGTGGGAAGATCGAAAGGCGCTTGCGTGTTGACCTGGCCGTCGCTGGCGAAGAACAGCGGGAGGAGCTTGCCGCCGAGGGAGGCGCTGGTAGAACCCAGCGTCGTCGACAAGGGCAGAGCCTCGGATTGAGCCGTGGCCTCGGCGAGACGCTGCCCAAAGACGCTGGTGAGTATGCCCGGCGCCAAAGGTTGGCCGAGCCCGAAGGTGGCGCCACTGACAGCGCCACCCGTGGCAATCACTGGTGGATTGCCGGTTCGAGCGATGATGCCCGACACCGAATGCGTGCCTTTGTTCGTCCGAGAGTCATTGGCAAAATCGCCCGTGACAGCAACTTCGGTGTTCTGCGGAGCGCGCGCAACCCACGTAGCGCTCCACCGGCCTGGGCGAAGCGGAATCATCGCCTTGGGACTGTCGCAGCAGGAGAAGCCGAGGGTGGCCGAGCCGAGGTTGAATGGCTCGGCGCAATCGTCAACAATCTCCATGTCGACGCCCGCAGGCCAGCCGACCGGAATCGAGAAGTTATTCTGCAGCGTGGTGAACACGCCGACCAGCCGACTGGCCGTGCAACCGGCCACGGCGCGCACGTTATCATCCTTGCCGGCAGAGGCAGTGGTTGGCGCGGTCGAGATGCGCGGGACAATCTGCACCACCTCTATCGTGATGGAACTGGTGTCCGAGAATTTCAACACCAGCCAGGAGCGCCGCACGCCTGGTTCTGAGAGTGAGGCCAAATCGGGGGAAATGCGAATCGACAACTGCCCGCCGGAAGGGATGGTCCCGGAAGCGGGATCGACGGAAAACCAAAGGCGGCCTTCAACCGCGTGACGGCTGGTGGTGAACGTTAGCGCGGATCGGGTGGGGTTGGTAATGATGACATTGCGCCCCGCCGAGCCGGTCATGATCAAGCCGGCCTGGTCTGGGGTCGGAGTAACCGCATTCGTAGTTCGATCGGCCGCCACGACGTTGAGGACAACGACAACACTGCGGTTCGGATTGGCGGCGCCGGAGGCAGTGAACTCGATCGTGCCGTAGTATTCGCCTGGCGCCAAGCCGACCGGCGAGACCTGCACGGAGAGAGTGGAGATACCGGGCCGGCTGGTATCGGTGGCGCCCGCTCCATTCGAAAGGCTGAACCACTGGCCGCCGCTGGTGGTGGAACTGGTGGCGCTCCAGGGAAGCGGACCCTGAGGCAGGGCCACTATGTTGATATTCTGCGGTGCGGGGCTGGGGCCTCCCTGGACCGCGGTAAAAGTCAGGCCTACTGGAGTAACCACCATCGACACCGGCGCGGTGACCACGGTCATGACCACGGGCACCGAAGCGGCGGCCGCTCCGCCGAGTGAAACAGAACCTGTGTAAGTGCCCACGGGCAGCGAGCCCGGATTCGCCGTCACGGTTACACCGGCCGGACCTTGCGGCGAGGTTGTTACGGATCCCGGTCCGGCGGACAGCCAATTGAGGCCGCCACTCTGCTCGGCTTGCACGCTGACGCGGAGAGGCGTGGCACAACGTCCGCCCAGACCGATCGAGCGACTAACCGCTCCCGTACCTTGTTGGACAGTGAACTTCAAGCTTTCAGGCTGCGGAGCCACCGTGCAGTCCTGGATCCGGCTGGGCAGCACCCGGAGGGGAAAGGCGCGGCGGGCCGTGGCGCCGCAAGCATCGGCAACTTTAACGCTGAAACCGAAGTCGCCAGCCACGGTGGGGCGACCGGTAAGCAGGCCTTGCCCATCGATCGACAGGCCATTGGGCAGACTGCCGCCTTCGATCGAGAAGGTGTAGGGGGGCGTGCCCCCGCTGGCTCCGAAGGCCACAGGTACCGGCTGATCCGTTCCGACCGGATCGATCGACGACGGTGAGATGATCGCCAGGGCCGGCGCCACGTTGAAGCGGAGTTGTTGCCGTATAGTCTGACCGTTGGAGTCGGTAACAATGAAAGTCGCGGTGAATGCTCCGTCCGATTGAGGTTGTCCGGTGAGCTGTCCTGCGGGAGTAATCGAAAGTCCTTCAGGCAGACCGATGGCGGACCAAACAAAGGGCGGCGTGCCGCCGGTGACCTGGAGGGCCGAGCTAAACCGGCACTCGACGGCGCCGGAGGGCAGCGAGATAGTCGGAATTGTGAAGCCGCCCCGTACGTTGATCTGAACGTCCCCGACGGACTGTTGTCCCACCGCGTCTGTCACTCCCACTGTAAAGCTGAAGTTCCCGGTCGCAGTGGGCGCTCCGGTAATGAAGCCGGCGCTACTGAGGGAGAGGCCAGGCGGAAGCGACCCACCCGCCTGGGGAGCTTGCGCTTCGGCCCCGAGGCTAGCCGATCGGCCGCCGGCAGCCTCCGTGAAAATTGACGCAGTGTTGGTGGTGACCAACCTCCAAGTGAACGGGGCTAAGCCACCGGCGGCCACCAGCGTACCCAGATAGTCGCGATTCAGTTCGGCGTCCTGTAGTATTTGCGAGGAGACGCTGACCCGGTTTCGAGTCGTGATCGACAAGCTAACGTTCGCACTCAAGCTGCGCGCATCGGCAACTGCGACTGTGAAGTTGGACGAGCCGCCCACGGTTGGGATGCCCGTGATGGTGCCGGCCGCCGAGAGGGCGAGCCCGGCCGGCAGCGCTCCTTGTGCGATTGACCAGGTGAACGGTCCTGTGCCGCCAGCCTGAGTCAAAGTTGTGGAATAGGAAACACCGACTTGCCCGGCGGGTACCGCAATCGTCGTGATAGTCAACCCCGATTGCACGGAAATCGCGAAGTCGGAGGTCGCAGTTTGGCCTTGGCCATCGGTCACTCGCGCCTTGAAGGTGAACGAACCGGTGGCGGTGGGAGTCCCTGATATCACTCCGGCAGCAGAGAGCGTGAGTCCACCAGGGAGCGCGCCTGAGGCCACAGCCCATGTGTACGGCAGATTTCCTCCAGTCGCCAGAAGACTGGCGGCGGCATAGACAACGCCCACCTGACCCGCGGGAAGTGAAGTACTGGTGATGGTGAGGGCCGGAGTAATCACGATCGACAAACTGGCTGTGGCGGTCTTGCTGGCGCTATCGGTGACACGGGCCACGAAGTTGAACGTACCGCTGGCCGTGGGCGTGCCGGTGATTGCGCCGGCGGAAGAAAGCGTGAGGCCACCAGGCAGCGCTCCGGAATCGATGGTCCAAGCCAAGGGTGCGATTCCGCCAGTCGCCAGCAACGTTGTCGTTGGATAGGGCGTGCTGACCGTCCCGGACGGCAGTGTCGTGGTGGTGGTGATGGTGAGGCCCGAACTAACTACGATCGATAGATTCGCCGTCGCGGTCTGATTGACGTTGTCCGTCACCCGAGCCACGAAATTGAACGTACCGCTAGCCGTGGGCGTACCGGTGATCGCGCCGGCCGCCGAGAGTGTGAGCCCGCCGGGCAGCGCGCCCGAAGCAAGGGAAAACGTATAGGGTACGGTCCCGCCGACCGCCAGGATATTGGCTGAGTAGGCTGTTCCGACTTGGCCCGCCGGAAGAGCGGTAGTGGAAATGTTGACCGGAGGCTGGACATCAATGGTCAAGTCGGCCGAAGCGTTCTGCCCTTGCGAGTCCGCCACGCGCGCCTTGAAGGTGAAGGTCCCGCTCGCCGTTGGCGTTCCCGTGATAGCGCCGGCCGGCGAGAGCGTCAGTCCGGTGGGAAGCGCGCCCGAGGAGATTGTCCATGTAAGCGCCGGTACGCCACCAACCGCAAGCAAGCTGGTGGCCGGATAGGCGAGGTTGACCTGCCCGCGAGGCAAAGTCGAGGTGGTGATGCTGAGCCCGACACCGATGACGATCGAAAGATTGGCGGTGGCGGTTTGGCCGATTCCGTCAGTCACCCTCACTGTAAAGCTGAAGATTCCGCTGGCGGACGGCGTGCCGGTGATCGCTCCGTTGGCTGCCATCGTGAGGCTGGTTGGCAGTGATCCGGTGATGACGGTAAAACTGTAGGGAAGGGATCCGCCCGACCCAACTACGTTGGCCGAATAGCCGACTCCGGTTGTGCCTCCCGGAAGCGTGGTGGTCGAAATGCTGACCGGTGGGCGGACGACGATGGACAGATTAGCGGTCCCGGTTTGGAGCAGCGAATCGGTGACCCGTACGGTGAAGCTGAAGGTGCCATTGGCGGTTGGTGTTCCCGAGATCACTCCGGTTCCCGGGGCCAACGCGATGCCGCCAGGCAAGGCCCCGGCAGTGATTGCCCAGGCATACGGCGATTGGCCGCCATTCACGCCGAGCGCTACCGGAGTGTACGCGATGCCTTGCTGGCCGTTGGAGAACGAAGTGGTGGTGATCGAGGGAGGAGGAATGGGGGGCCCAGTGATCGTGAAGGCTGTAGTGGGGGAGCCGCCGGTTGCGAATCGGGGCAGCGGCAGACTCGCACTGGCGGCGGGCGGTAGCGTTCCGGTGGGGCCCAGGACCGAGGAGATTGTAACCGTCGCGCCTGATACGGGACCCGTATAGGAGACGACAACAGGAATCTTCAGATCCACAATCTCGCCATCAAGATTGGTTTGCCCGAACACCTCCCAGACTGCCGTTGCCTGCCCGCTGCCGTCGACTGAGAGAGGCGCCATTTGGACACCTCCGGCAATCGCGACCGTGGGACTGGTCTGGTTGCCGGTCAGAGGGTCAATGAGCCTGGCGGTCTGGATTGAGGCGAAGGCAAGCGGGTCCGCCGCAATTCCAACGTAAACGGTGACACCGGCGGGAATTCCGGAAAACTTCGCTTCGACGCGCGTTCCTTGCGTCGCCAAGCCCGCCAAGTTGAGGCCGTTGACGCTGGTGAAGGTTGGGTTGTAGAAGCCCGTTTCGTAGAAGCCGTAAGAGAACGGGTTATTCTCGGCGATCAAAGCGCTTGGATTCGCCACGGTAGTAGCCTGATTGCGTCTCAGGAACACTTGGCCACCGTTTGTTTCAGTGAATTTCAACAGGAACGAGGGCGTCGTGGCCGCACCGACAGCAGGATTGACCGGAGTTGTCGACGAGTAGGCGGGCGGAATTCCGGTGGTCCCACCGGCGGCATCGGTCTCCTGGAAGAGCATGGATGCAGTCGCAGTAGCCAGCGTG
>JAYTKJ010000087.1:0-14961 GCA_043730365.1 Acidobacteriota bacterium
CCCCAGAACTCCTTCTTCACCCATGTGCGGAATTCTGCCAAGTGCCAATGGATCTCAACTACGGTGTTCGCGCCGCGCCGGTAGTCCGCCATCCCTCAAGCTTATCCTGCGGCGCGCTCGTTGAAGCCGTCGCCTGTAAGGCGAGGGTTTTGACCCTCCCAGTCGGAGACAATAACCTCGGCAAGTCCACCTCCGTCCCCAGTGCTAGACTCAATCCTGCGGATAGCATAAGTTGAAGCTCTTTTGTCCATTTATTCTTTTGGCTTGGTTCGCGCTCGCGGCCGGAGCTCAGCAGCCTCTGGCTCTGGCCCCCGTTCCCGCCCCGTCAGCGCCAGCCCTGGCGATCGACACTACACCGCCTACTTGGAAGGACCGGGGCCACGTCTTTGTTGCAAAGCTCCTCGGCCCGCAGGCGATTCTTGAAACCGTTCCTGGAACCGCCTTCGATTTTGCCCGAGGCTTTCCACGCCAGTGGGGCCGCACTCCCCTCGGCGCAGCCAAACGATTCGGCTCACAATACGGCCAGTTCCTGGTGGGCGAAACCATTGAACTGGGGGTGTCGGCCCTCCATCGGGAGGATCCTCGCTATTTCCCGATGCCCGGTGAGCGCTTCGGAAAGCGTCTCAAACATGCTCTTGTAAGTACGGTTATTGTCCGCGGAGCCCATGGCGGCAATACTCTGGGTGTGGCACGGCTCGCCAATGTCTACGGCGGTTGGGCGGTCGCCACGCTTTGGAGTCCTTCAGACCAGCGCAACGTCTTGGCAATCCTTGGCTATGGTTCGCTCGGGATGACCATCAAGGCCGGTAGCAAAGTCTTTCGCGAGTTCTGGCCCGATGTCAAGAAGCGCTTGAACCACTGAAGCCCGTTGACCTGGATCGATGAAGCGGTCACCAGATGCCTACGACCATCGACGCTGAGCCGACTTGGCCAGGAATGCTGGCCATCGTCGCCGCGGCGGTGCTCAATTGGATGATGCCGGAGAGCCTGACTGCGGGGCCCGGCTGGGTCCCCGTAGTCGTCATCGTCTTGCTGACCATAGCGGCGACGCTCCGGCCTCAATGGCACGATCAACTGGGCTACGTCAAGGCTGGAATCGCCACCGCGGTGCTGGCCTACGCCTTGGCTTCCCTGGTGCGAGACATGGTTCGACACCATGGGAATCCGAAGGACCTGCTCTGGGGGGCCCTGCTGATATGGAGCATGAACGTGCTGGTTTTCGCCGCCTGGTATTGGCGTCTTGATGAAGGCGGGCCACACTGCCGCTCCCGGCGCCAAGTCTACTGCGGCGGAGCCTTCCTGTTTCCTCAACTGTCACTGCCGCCGGAGGTCCGTAAGGACATCGGCGCCACGGACTGGAAACCGCAGTTTATCGACTACCTGTTTGTCGCCTTCAACACCAGCACCGCCTTTTCTCCGACCGACGTGCCCGTGCTATCGCGCTGGGCCAAGGTGCTGATGATGGTTCAATCCTCGATCTCGCTGACTACGTTGGCAATCGTGGCGGCTCGCGCGGTCAACATACTCTGACAGAGAACGGGAGTAACCGGACTTGGGCCGGCTACTCCCGATAGAACGACTTAGTGAGCAGCTTCGATCTCGCTGACGGTGACAGAGTCGCCTTCGAGCGTGCCTGTAACCTTCACCTTCTTGCCGAGGAAATCCATCACCTTGTCGGCGTTGGCAATCTTCAGCACCTTGTGGTCAGCGCCCGTGACGAACACGGGAGCAGCGCCATTCTTCACGCACTTGGATACGCAGCCCTCGGCCCCGCCGTCGGCATGCTTGGCTCCGCAGCCAGACTCGGAAATAGCACCAGTCCACTCGGCGCCCATCGCGCTAAGAGCGAACACAGCCAGCATTGCGATCTTCTTCATGGAGGTAGTTACCCCTTTCGCCGGAAGTATAGCAGTGTTTACGGACGAACTCCATCCTTTTCGTGATAGGGTCGAGATACGAAACGGTCAGGCACTTATTTACCAGCAGGCCGCCCGAGGTTACAACACACACACAGTAATATTGACTACTCTATCCTTCAGAAATTGGTTCGTCAGAAGCGCAAAGGCCGCGTAGGCGCGGCGCCAAACCGCGAGGAAACTTGAGCGACCATAGGGAGATAGATGATTAGATTAATGGCGCTGGCCATTCTCTCCTCGCCGTTCCTGGGCGGGCAAACAGCTCCTCAAGATCGTGCCATCCTCGCAGGGAGAGTGATCGATCCTTCCGGCGCCCCGGTTCCGCTGGTCGAAATCGTCCTCAAATCGACACGCCCCGTTCGCAAGGTCTATACCGGTGCCGCCGGGGAATTTCGTTTCGAGGCGCTAGGCCTGGGGAGCTACGAGCTGGCGGTGTCGGCTCCGGGATTCAATCCCGTTATCAGGAGTGTCAAGTTGGGTCCGCGCAACTCTCAGCCGCTCGAGATTCGCCTGGTCATCGCCAGTGTGAAGGAGGAAGTGAGCGTCGCCGCATCGGAGAAGGAGGTCTCCACGGCGGCGGGCAGTAACGCGGATACGATCTCCGTCGAACGGGGCCTGCTGGACAATTTGCCCATACTTGACCTGAACTACCTGGCAGCTCTAGGGCGATTCCTGGACCCCGGCACACCGGGCGGGGCGGGCACGACGCTCATTGTCGACGGAATGGAAATGCGCAGCGTGGGCATGACCGCGTCGGCGATTCAGGAGATACGCATCAACAACAACCCCTACACGGCCGAGTACCCGCGTTGGAGCCGGCGGCGCATCGAGGTGATTACGAAGTCCTCGGCGGACACCTATCACGGCACGTTGAACTTCCTTTTTCGCGATTACCATCTCAACGCGCGCGACGCCTTTGCTGTGCGGCGCCCTCAAGAACAACGCCGGATTTTTGAAGGCAGCTTGTTCGGACCGGTGGGGCGCAGCAAGAAGACTTCCTTTCTTTTGTCAGCCGCCAGGGAGCAGGAAGACCTGGTGGCCATTGTCTTCGCCCAAGGACTGACAGGCCCCATCGCGGCGAATGTACCAACACCGCAGATCAACTCGGTCGCATCGCTGCGCGTGAGTCATCAGTTTAACGACAGGCAGGCGATCTTCGTGCAGCAGAATTTTCAGGATCGCTGGCAGAACAACCTGGGCGTCGGCGGCACCACGCTGGCCAGCGCTGGTTCGCAAGCCCGCTTTCGGGAAGACGAAATCATCTTCAACCACCGCGCCATCGTCTCACCCAAGCTGGTGTCGCAGTTTCGCATCATGATAGCGCGCTATTGGTCTCCCACCAAAGCGAATCTCGATGCGGCGAAAGTGGTGGTGAGCGACGCTTTCACGGGCGGAGGCGCACAGACCGATCGCCTCTCCACCGAATTCCACACCGCCATCACTTGGCTGATGACGCAAACAGCGGGGAAGCACACGCTCAAGTACGGTATCAATGTTCCAGACTGGAGCCGCCGGGGGTTGTCGGACCGAACCAACCAGCTCGGCACGTTGTCCTATGCTTCGCTCGCGGACCTGGCGGCGAACCGGCCCTTCGCCGCAGTGCTGCAGCGGGGCGATCCGCGGACGATCTTCATCGAGAAAAACATTGGTGGCTTCCTGCAGGACGAATGGCAGTTGCGGCCCTATATTTCGCTGGCGGCGGGCGTTCGTTACGACTGGCAGAACTATTTTGGAGACGCCAACAACCTTGCTCCCCGGCTCTCCATCGCCTATGCGCCCGGGAAGTCCCGCAAGACGGTGATTCGAACCGGGGCCGGGTTTTTCTTCGACCGCTCCGGCCCCGGACCGATTCTGGATATCCTGCGATTCAATGGGACACAATTGAGGCGCTACGTTCTCACCGGCGTCCCCATTCCCGCGGACCTGCTTGGCGCGCCCACGAGCATCCATAGGTTAGACCCGGCGGTGCAGCTTCCCGACATCATGCAATTCAGTTTCGGCGTCGAGCGCCAGTTGGCCAAGAAGTCTACCCTGGCGATCAACTACACCGGCACGCGAGGCGTGCAGCAGTTACGATCCCGCGATGCCAACGCTCCGCTTCCGCCGAATTTCGAAGCGCGCCCCGATCGAGCGGTGAGCGTTCTCCGCCAAATCGAGTCCGCCGGCCGCGTGGAGGGGAACGCGCTGGAATTGAATCTACGTGGTGATATTGCTCCGAAGGTGACAGGCTTGGCGCAGTACGTGTTTGGCCGCACCAGGGCGGACACGGGAGGATTGAATTGGTTTCCCGCGAGCAGCTACGCGCCCGCCGGCGAATGGGGCAGGGCCGATACCGATCGCCGTCATCAGTTCAATTTCCTCGGCACTGCCTCGCTTCATCGTTGGGCGAGTTTCGGCCTCTCGGTGTCGCTGCTGTCGGGCATTCCCTTCAACATCACCACCGGCCGGGACGACAATCGCGATGGGCTGGCCATGGACCGGCCGGTCGGAGTCACGCGCAATACGGGACGAGGCCCAGGCTTGGCGTCGGTCGATTTCCGATGGTTTCACGACTTCCGATTTCGACCGGTCTTGAAAGACAAGGGCCCAAGCCTCACGCTGGCTGCCGACGCCTTCAACGTCTTCAACCGCGTCAACTTCCAGAATTTCGCCGGCGCCCTCAGTTCGCCGTTCTACGGACGCGCCTTCGCTAGCCAGCCCGCGCGCAGGCTTCAGCTTGGCCTCCGGTTTCAGTTTTAGTCGACGCTATCGGCGCAAGGCTTCGGTCATGGCGGCGACCATCGTTCGTTCGCATTCGGGAAACGCGATCCAACTATAGCGATCGTTATAACCCTCTGCGGCAGACTCGGCCGTCGGGATGTAGCCGGGCGCGCATTCGCCATAGGCAGGCACCATCACCATCGAGTCCGGCCGCATCTTCTGTGCCCACAACTGGTACTGCACGAAGGACTCGGCGGGCATCAGCATCAGTTGTGCGGGGCCGAAATCGACAGCGGGCACATCAATGGGGCGCCCGGCATCGCAGCGCGCGAGCCAGCTCAAGCCGAGCGCCGCCTCGGAGCGGACGCGGTAGGGTTGGGCGCGGTCTGCCAGCGTGCGACGGAGTTCTTCGACCGAGAACCCTTTTGATCGACGCGGCTCCATGCGCAGCGGGACGGAGCGAAAGCCCGCTTGCGTGAGCGGATGGCGCTTGGTGCTTTTCCATGCTTCGGCCATCGCGCTCTGGACGCGGCCTGCCAGCACGGCGCGATTGGCGGGGTTGCCATCGTTGTAGCGGCCTGCCATGGTATCACCCGCACAACCGGAGAGATAGATTTGGGCGACGCCAGGAGTATCCTGTTGGCGCCGGGACCGCGCGAGCCCGACGAAATCGGCCGATACGTCGCCCTTGCCGTAGTAACTCATCGGGTGGGTGGCGTAACAACTGATGGCGGCGACAGGTTTGGCGCCATCCCAGAAGCTGAAGGTCTTGAGGAACGGATCGATGAGGCCCTCCGGCATGTTACGAATCGACGGATCGCGCGTGGCGCTGGTGCGCTCGAAACTTACCTTGCCATCGGCCTTCACGTACCGGCGGTTGGAGGCCACTTGCTCCACCTTCGCCTCTCCGGTTCCAATATGCGTGACGCGCCGCGTGTGCCGAAGACTTTCGCGCAAAGCCGCCGCCACCTTCTCGATCGACTGCTCGTTGAACGCAGGCACGCAGAGTCTGCCGCCCGGGTCCGGCGCTTCGTCGATGAGGCGTTGCGCCCCCGTATCCACATACGGCGCGTCGTGCTGATGGAGACAGGTCACCAGCACGCGCTGCGGCGTGGTCCCAGCGGCTTGCGCCAGCACGGCGCGCCAACGGTCATAGGCATCGTTCCTGATTTCGCACCAGTCAAGGGCCGCCAATACGATGGGCTGCTCGGGGCCGAGCAAAACGAAGCCGTTGGCGGAGAGCGGATCCACAATCGACCGTACTGGAACTCCGGAGAGCACGGGGGTGCCGAGCGCCGGAGTGATGTCGCAGTGGAAGAGCGCAAGGCCGAAGCGTGGGCGAGAGGCAGCGTTGCCCGTCGCCGCAGTAGCAGCCATAGTCAGTGCCCCGCTCGTCAATTGCCTGCGTGTCATCGCCCGCCAGTATACACCGCGTTGAAACGAAGCAGGGCAGAGGAGTGTGCCATAAATGGATAGAGTAGACCGCACCCACAATGCCCACCTCGCATCGCAACACCAAGATTGTCGCCACACTCGGACCTACCAGCGATTCGCCGGAAGTGATCCGCAAACTCATCGCCGCCGGCGTGGGTGTGTTTCGCGTCAATGCCTCGCATGGCACGCAAGCCGAACATGGCGCTCGCATCCAGACCGTGCGTGCGCTGGCCAAAGAGGCCGGCGTGATGATCGGCATCCTCATGGACCTGCAAGGGCCCAAGATCCGCCTCGGCAAGTTCGAAGGTGGGCGGGCCGTGCTGGAAACGGGCGCTCGCTTCACCATCACTACCGAAGAGTGTCTCGGCACGGCTGAGCGCGCCTGCACCTCCTACGCCGGGCTGGCCACGGATGTTAAGCCGGGAGACCGGGTCCTGCTGGCGGACGGATCTATCGAGTTGCGCGCCGTTCGCTGCGACGGCAAAGCGGTGGAGTGCGAAGTGGTCAGCGGCGGACCGATCTCGGATCGCAAGGGCATCAACCTCCCGGGCGTAGCGGTTTCATCGCCGGCGCTCACGAAGAAGGATAAGTCCGATCTGGTTTTCGGCCTGGAGGCCGGCGTCGACATGGTGGCGCTCTCCTTCGTGCGGCGGCGGGACGATATGCTGCGGCTGCGCCATTTTCTGGAGGAGCATGACTCGGCGATCCCGATGATTGCCAAGATCGAGAAGCCGGAGGGCTGGACTAACTTCGACGAGATTCTGGAAGAGACCGACGGCGTGATGGTGGCGCGCGGCGATCTGGGCGTCGAGATTGCGTTGGAGAAAGTGCCGTTCATTCAAAAGTCAATCATTGAGCGTTCACGGGCGCAGGGCAAGTTCGTGATCACGGCAACGCAGATGCTGGAGTCTATGATCGAGAACGCGGTGCCCACCCGCGCCGAAGTCAGCGACATCGCTAACGCCATCTACGACGGCACGGACGCCGTGATGCTTTCGGCCGAGACGTCGGCTGGCAAGTTTCCGGTGGAGGCCGTCAAGGTGATGGCGCGGGTGGCCAAGGAAGCCGAGTCCACCGTGAGCGCGGCCCGCTTGGCGGAGGCTTCGAAGAACCCGCGAAGCACCACCACCGAAATTGTGGCCGATGCCGCCTTCCGCGCGGCGCGGCTCATGAATGCGGCGGCCATCGTGGTCTTCACGTCGACGGGCGCCAGCGCGCGCCTGGTCTCGCGCTACCGCCCCGCGGTGCCCATCTACGCCTTCACGCAGTCCGAAGCAGTGGCCCGCCAGTTGACCGTGATCTATGGCACGACCGCGATCGTGGCTCCCGCGCTCTCGTCGACCGACGAGATGATGGACCAGATGGACCGGATGCTGGTGGAGCGCGGCTTGGCCAAGCCGGGCGACAATCTGGTATTCGTGGCGGGCCAACCGATCGGTAAGCCGGGCAGCACGAACATGCTCAAGCTACACACGGTGGAGCCTTAGCCGCTGCGGAGCGCCATGTCCAACCCTTATCTGTCGCTGCTGCGGACGGCTTGGCGGCACGCCAAACATGAACGCCGGCGCTACGTGGGCATCTACGCGATGTTCGTCGCCGCCAATCTGGTGGCGGCCGCAAATCCGATCCTTTATGGCTGGTTCATTGACCGGATCCAGCGGCGCGGCGCATCGACGACGCTCAATGACGCGGGAATCTACGCGGCGGCATTCTTCGGCTTGAAGCTGCTGGAGTGGTGCTTCCACGGTCCCGCGCGAATTCTGGAACGTCAACTGGCGTTCAACCTAAGCCGTAATTTTCTGCAGGAGCGCTACCACCAGGCCCTGCATCTGCCCGTGAAGTGGCATCAGGACCATCACAGCGGCGCCACCATCAACCGCATCCGCAAAGCCTACGAGGCGCTGAAACACTTCTTCGAAAGCGGCTTCATGTACATCCACGCGCTGTCGAAGCTGGTTTTCTCGCTCGCCGCTGTCCTCTATTTTTCGCCGGTGTTCGGAGGGATCGGCCTCGCGCTGGGCACCCTGACCGTGTGGGTGATCTTCCACTTCGACAAGCCTCTGATCCGCACGCAGGAGGAGATGAACGAGCGCGAGCATACGATTTCGGCGACGCTCTTCGATAGCCTCTCAAACATCCTCACCGTGATCACGCTACGCCTGGAGAAGACCATGGAGAGCAGCCTGATGACGCGGGTGGCCGAACTATGGGCGCCGTTCCGGGCCAACGCGCTGGTGAATGAATAGAAGTGGTTCTTTGCCGATATGCTGGTGGCGCTGACCTACGGCGTGATCACCGTGGGCTACGTCTACCAGAACTGGACGCCCGGCCAGACATTCTTTGTCGGAGGCCTGGTGACGCTACTGGGCTACGTCACCCAGTTCACCAGCGTGTTTCACGACATGGCGTGGCAGTACAACCAAGTAGTGCAGTACAACACCGACGTCGAGACAGCCAAGGACATCGCCGGAGCGTATGCGGCGCAGCACCGGCCCGATACTGCGGTGGAACTGCCGGAGAAGTGGAAGACGATCTCGATCAGCGGGCTGAGTTTCTCGCATCGCCCGGTCTATGACGGCGAGCGTGGTCCGCAGAGTCTGCATGGAATTTCGCTGCGACTACCGCGAGGCAAGCGAGTGGCGCTGGTAGGCGAGAGCGGCTGCGGTAAGACCACGCTGTTGGCGCTGCTGCGCGGCCTGTATGAGCCGGAACCAGGGGTGGAGTTGCGCGTGGACGGCGAACGCCGGGATTTTGGTTCACTCAGCGGCAACACGACGCTGTTCCCGCAGGAGCCGGAGATATTCGAGAACACGATCCGCTACAACATCACGCTGGGTCTGCCGCTGCCGGAAGAAGAGGTCGGCGCCGTTTGCCTGGGCGCGTACTTTGACGGCGTGGCCGCGGAGTTGCCCAAGGGCCTCGATTCGAACATTCAGGAGAAGGGCGTCAATCTGTCAGGCGGGCAGAAGCAGCGGCTCGCATTGGCGCGTGGGCTACTGGCGGCGCGAGATAGCGCGGTAGTGCTCCTCGACGAGCCCACTAGCAGCGTCGACCCCAAGACCGAGTCACGCATCTACGAGAACATGTTTCGGGCGTTTTCCGATAAGGCGATGGTGTCGGCCTTGCACCGGCTGCACCTGCTGCGATACTTCGACTATGTCTATGTGCTGAGCCAAGGCCGCGTCGTCGACGAAGGCACGTTCCAGGACCTGCGGAGCCGGAGTGCGGCGTTCGGCGAAATGTGGCGGCACCAGGAAGAGAGCGCTATTTCTTCGCAGCAGCCTTGAGGCGGCGATCGAGAAAATCGCCAGCCGCGCGGAACACTTCCAGCCAGCGGGAGTGGCGCAGGAAGCCGTGAATCTCATCCGGGAAGATGAGCTGCTCCATCTCCACACCCTGCTTGCGCAGCGCGGCCGCGATCGACACGGTCTCGCTGAACGGCACATTCCGGTCATCGTCGCCATGGATGAGCAGCACCGGAGACTTCCAGGTCTTCAGAGACGCCAGGGGCGAAGATTCGAAGGCGAGTTTGGCTGACTCCGGATGGGCCAAAGCGTTGTAGGCGGGGTCGAAATTGCGCATGACCACGTTCCAGTCATGCACGCCATGAATGTCCACGCCGGCCGCGAATAAATTTGAAGCGCGCGCGAGACCCAGCGCGGTGAGATAACCGCCATAGGAGCCGCCCCACAGACCGATGCGCCCGGGGTCGACATCGGAACGCGACTGGAGGTAGAGCCCGGCGCCCATCACATCGTTGAACTCGGCCGCCCCGGTGGCTCCGAAATTCGTCGCTTCGCGGAAGTCCAGCCCGTAGCCCGTGCCACTGCGATAATTGACCGAAAGCACCACGTAACCCTTGGAGGCGAGCCACTGGTTCATCGCGTAGGTGGCGTGATAGTAGGGCAGGTAATGCCAGCCGAGCAGCATCTGCCGCCGCGAGCCGCCATGAAAGAAGAGCACGGCCGGGCGCTTTTCGTTGGTGGCCGCGGGGGACGCAAAAAGCTGGCAGCGAATCTTCATGCCGTCGGCGGCGGTGATGACTACGGGCTGCGGTTCGACGAGCGCGTCAGCCGGAAAGTCCAGCGGCGTCAGATCGCGCGCCGTGCCGAACGCAGCCATGATGGCGGCTCGCGCAGGGAGTTTGGCGTCGGAGCGGAAGAACGCGACGGCCTTGCCATCGCTGGTCATCACGGGGGACCATTCAACGCCCTTCCCCGAAGTGACCGGCGTGACGGCGCCGCCGGCGGCGGGCACGCGGAAGAGATGGCGTCGGTCGATGTCGTCGCTGTTGGATGAGAAGAGGACCTCGCGGCCCTCGGTGGTGAGGCGGGCCTCTTCTACCTCAAACTCACCAAAGGTGAGCAGGCGTGCTCCGGCCGCACCTCCGGAAGCTGAAACCGAGTAGAGATGCTGCCAGCCGTCTCGTTCCCAAGGGAACACCAAGTGGCCGCTGGAGGCCCACAGAACCTGATTGGGAGCGGTCATAGCGTGGAAGACGCTGCCCCGTCCGGCTTCGGCCGCAAAGATCTGGCGCGCTTCTCCGGTGGCGACGTCAGCAACGTGGATCGACCACGGCTCACCGGTGCGGATGGGTGCAAACAAGCTATGATCGCGACCGGCAGGCAGGCGCAGAAAAGCCAGTTGCTTGCCGTCGGGCGACCAGGCGGGCTCGCTATCGGAGTCGACACTGGGCGCGAAGAAGCGTAGTGACTTTGCGGTCACATCGTAGACGCTGATGAAGCTGTGATCGCCGCGCTGACTCACGAACGCCAATTGATTGCCGTCCGGTGACCAGCGCAAGGACGACACGGCGCCGCGTATTTTGAAAAGTTGGGCGGCCTTGGCGCTGGCATCGGCGGGTGCGGACCAAACTTGACCTTTAAAGATCCAGGCCACGCGGCCAGTCTTGGAAACCTCCGGCGCGGCTCCTTCGCCCAGCCGCTTCAACTCGCCACCGGCGACGGGCACGGCCCAAACGGACTCCTCCGCTCCGGCAGGATCGGACGTCGGATTCGGAATCTCGCCGGCGCGGTTGGCCGATCCGCCGCGCACAAAAACGATCGCGCCGGCGTCGGCCGTCCAAGCGAGCGCGGAAATTTCCTGGCCGTCGTCTTCCTTGAACGCAGTGATGGCTTTGGCAGCGGCGTAGTCCGGCGCGGTGGACACCCAGATGTTACGAACGCCGGTGGCATTCTGCACCCATGCGACATGGCCACCGGTGGGAGCGGCCGTCATGCCCGAAGGGAATGGCGCACTCATCAGCGCGTCGATGGCTAGGGGCTTCGCGGGCGACTGAGCGAAGGCTACGCCGTGAGGCAGCAGCAACAGGGCTGGGAACAATCTCATATCGCCGCCTCCGCCACGGCGTCCGAGACGGGACCGAGCACGGACGCGCGGGACTGTTCCGCGGGCTTGGTGGTGAGCAGCACCATACGTGTGCCGGTCTTTGGATCGGCCCAGCAGACGGTGCCCGTTGAACCCCAATGACCGAACGTACCCGGGGAACAAGCCTTGCCGAAGAGAGTGCCATTGACCATCCAACCGAGCCCCCAAGGCTCATTCAATCCGAGGTTCTGATCGATCACCATGGCCCTGGCTGTTTCCGGTTTGACCACGCGGCTATCGCCCCCCGGCGTCAAGAAATAGTCCACGAAGCGCAACACATCGGAGGTATTCGAATGCGCGCCGCCCCAAGGGGCGCCGAGGTTCCGCCAGTAGGGACTGTTCCAGTTCCAGCCGTCATGGCCGGTCACCTGGGATTGTTCGGTATCTGGAATCTTGTACTGGCCTAGCCCCAACGCCGTGGACTTCATGCCCAGCGGATCGAAGATCGATTTCTTCAGCCAATCGCGCAGTTTCATATTCGTGATGCGCTCAGCAATTTCGGCGGCCAGCAGAATCCCCATGCTTTGATATTTGCATTGTGTGCCCGGCGCAAACAAGAGCGGCACGCGGCATGCGCCGGCCACGAAATCGGCTAGGGGCGCGTGGCGCTCACGGAGTGCGTCGTTGTCGGGCAGCATGTCGGGAAGTCCGGAGGTGTGGGTGAGTAGATGGCGAATCAGCACGGTGCCCCGGCCATCGCCGTGGAACTCTGGAATGAACTTGCGGACTGGATCAGTGAGCTGCAACTCATGACGATCGGCCAGCACCATGACGCCAGCGGCCGTCATCGGCTTGGTGATGGAAGCCAGCAGGTAGATGGGATCGGCTGCGCGGGTTTTGCCCACCACCCAACGATGCTCATCCTTCCCTTGGCGTACCAGCGCGGACGCGGACAGGACCGAGCCGGATTCGGCAGCGTCCTTGAGGATGGCCTCGACTCGATCGAGCTTCTGCTTCCGGAGGGCCAGGGAAAGCTGCACAAAGGTTCGCCGCAACATCTATTCGACGATGTTACTACCTCCGGGGGATGGCAATCAGCGAAAAGGAAACGGCCATCTCGTTTTTGGTGCCCACGGCGCCGAGCGCGGCAGTGGGCGGCTTGATGCCGTAGTCTTTCAGCTTGACCTCCGCCTTGCCGTCGAAGCGGAGCGCGCCGCCGGCCGGTTCGGGCTTCATGCTGACGTTCACGGTGACCGGCTTATCGATGCCGCGGATGGTGAGCGTCCCCTGAACGGTGAAGGCGTCGCCCGATTTGGCGATCGACGAAGCGACGAAGCGAATCTGCGGGTACTTGATCACATCGAGGCCGTTCTTGCCCGCAGCTTCCTCGCGTATGCTCTTGGCCTGACTCGCGCTGACCCAGTCGTCTTTGACGGCGAAGCTGGCCGACTCCACGTTGAGATCCAGCTTGGAAGCCTCCGGCGACGCGGCATTGTAGTTGAGCGCGCCAGCGAAGCGTTCAAACAGAAGCAGATGCTTCTTACCGCTCATGAAGCCGGTCTTGTAGATCTCGAGCGCGAAGCGGCTGTCGGGTCCGGGCTTGATTTCATAGAACGACGTTTGGGCGCAAAGCGAAACCGCGAGCCAGGCAAGAATCAGAATGCGCATAGGAATATTCTCGCGCGCGGGTGGATCATATGACTATGAAGCTGGCCGTACTCCTTTTTTTCGCCTTGGCAGTGATGACCACCGCGCACCACACTCCGCCGATCCCGGTGCTGGTGGAGCTATTCACATCGGAGGGTTGCTCCAGTTGCCCGCCCGCCGACGAGTTCCTGCGCAAGCTGCAAGCGCAACCGGTGGATGGCGTGCAGCTGATCACGCTCAGCGAGCATGTCGACTACTGGGGCTATATCGGCTGGAAGGATCCGAACGCGACGCCGCAATTGACAGCGCGTCAGAACGAATATGCGAAGCACTTCGGCGCCCGCGGATCCTACACGCCGCAGATGGTGGTGGACGGCGAGTTTGAGTTTGTGGGCAGCGACAGCCGAGCCCTGGCGCGCGCCGTGGAGCAAGCGGTGAAGCGGCAGAAGGTGCCGTTGAAACTGGCGCTGAATGGCCGCGCGCTCTCTATCAAGGTGGAGGGAACCCCGCCGCCGGGAGCCGAGATGATTTTGGCCGTGACGCAGAATAGCGTTGCATCAAGCGTGACGCGCGGCGAAAACTCAGGCCGGCGGCTATTGCACGATTCGGTCGTGAGGCGCTGGCAATCGCTGGGCGAAGCAGCGGCGTCAAAAGAAACACTGGTGCCGGCGGGCGCGGGCGATACGGCGGTGGTGTTTCTGCAGGATAAACGGTCGAGACGAGTCTGGGGCGCGGCGTCGATCGGGTTACCTTAGTCCGCCACGGCGGCGGGCGATGAGTATTCAATTTTCAAAGAACGGGCGGCGAAAAGCGCGGGCCAACGATCACGCGGCGTCGGGAAGCGGATGGCGGACGGGGGAATCGCCGGGCGAAAATGGGTTTGAACCAGAAGTTTCCGTGACGGGTAGATTGGTGGGCGGTGCGGCTACCTTTGTGACGGGCTCGCTCCGGCACGGCATCACAAGCGGGTCCTCGCGGTTTGGTGTCGCGCCCACACTGCCTGTGCGCTCCGCGGTTGGCTCCTCCTGGGGCCGCCGTGCTTGCGGCTGTTTTTCTCGAGCTTCCTGGAGTTTGGTGAGCATGTTGAGGGCGCGGTAGTAAGCGCGGCTGGAGCGGCCCTCGTAACGCGAGAGATCCTCCACTTCCATTGGCACGCTGAGCTCGCCGCCAGACTCGAGCTTGCGCGAGAGCGAGGCGTGTTCTATCCGGCCGATGCGGAGGAGGCGCCATTGGTTGTAGGCCAGCGTTTCGACGAGGAAGGCCTCGGTCTCAGAATTCGGATCCCACTCGCCGTTCAGAATGGCGAGTAGGTTATCAAAAGAGGACCGGTCTTCGCTCGCGAGAACGACGTGCTCGCTGGAGAGTCCATGGGTGGTGCGATTTTGCGAGGCGCGCTTTTTGCCTTCCGGCGACTTCGGGCCGGTGGATTTTTGGGCGTTCAGGCGGTTGGCCTGGATCTGTCTGTTGGATGCCATTACGGCTCTGACGGTAGCGGGCATCTCAAGCAGAACGACATGGCCGGAAGCTGTTAGTGATTGAAAGGATGGGAGAAACTTTATTTCGCCCATATGTGAATGATAAAGTTTGCATCGGCGGGCGCGTGTGAAGCAGAGGGGTGGGGAGTGCCGAAGGCGCCCGTCGATGGAAACGTGCGTTGAACTAAGCCGCCGAGAACTGGCCGGTATTGAAGAATGGGTATTGAATGCGCCGGAGGCTGGTGGGGGGCAGAAAATAGTGAGGCGGCCGGACGTTCCGAGGAAGATGGATGGCCACCGAAGGGCTTGGCCAAAGGCTTGGGAAGGCTTGGCAGGAGCGAAACATCAGGCTGAAGACACACATCCCGGCCCTGACGAGAGGGTAGCGAAACGGGGCAGGCGGGAAGCCGAACCAGCAACATCATGAGGAGTCCGGATGGCGAGACCAAGGGATGGGGAAC
>JAYTKJ010000088.1:0-14433 GCA_043730365.1 Acidobacteriota bacterium
GACCGCCACATCCTCGGCGGCGGCGAAGGCAAGGGCTGTCAACAGGAGGGAGACAACATTCGTCACGAACTTGATCATTCACCCCTCACTATCGGCCAAACCCGGTTCGGCCTCCAGCGCCCCAAGTATCCCATCCAGGCCTCAGAGTGCCCGGCTCCGCTTCGCTTTGTGACTGCGCTGGTGCCGGCGACGCGCGTTCAACGGAACCGGCAACCTGTCCGAGCTCCTCAATCTACCGGCGAGTAGTCTCGTGTGCGGCGCAAGAACGGTGCCCGGCTATTTGACAGCCACGGTAACGCCCGTTTGGCTCGGCACGCCGCCGATCTGGATCCGAATCGGCGCCGAGGGCCCGGCGGATGCGCTTGCCGGAATCCTTAGGTTGACCTGCAGGACTCCCGCGACCAAGGTCGGAGCGCCTCCCGCGAAGACGACGTCGGCTGGCTGGCCATCGACGGTGGCAGTCACGCCGAGCGTCGGCGTTGGAAGCGGTACGGTACCCGGTTGGCCGTCGACACCGGTGGGATTGGTGGCGCCCTCTCCCGTGGCATAGACCGCCACGATGCTTCCTCGTGCGGCGGCGTTGGCGGGCGTATTGACGCTGAGGTCTTGATTGAGGATCGCGCCCGCGCCAGTTCCTGACGCGTTCTGGGTGAAGATGCCCGGTACGGCGGGTTCGACTCCGGCAGTGAGTACGTTCGACTTTCCGCCGTCGAACTCCACCTGAATCTGGACGCTCGATTTTCCAGCAATTCCATACGGGACCACGGCGCTCACCTGTTTGTCGCTCGAGTAGATCATAGGCCCGGGCCGTCCGTCGAACAGCACCCTGGTTTTCGCGAGGACGGTGTCGACCAAGCCGGCCGGTGTCAACTTGAGAGTTTCTCCTACGACCGGGCCAAGCCCTAGGCCGAAGATGGTGACGATCTCACCGGGCGAGACAACGTAGCCCTTGTAGTTCGCGGCATTCAGGATACTGTTGATGGTCAGCAGCGGAGTGGTCAACCGGACCACATCGGAAAAAGCCGTGGTCACGCCATCGCTGACGAATATCCGAATCAAGCCTTGTCCCGAGGTGGCTTGCACGGCTGAGGCATCGAAACTGAAAGTGGGCTCCTTCAGGTCAACTGCGATTGGAACGAACGTGCGGCCGCCGTCGGGGCTGAAAGCCGCCTGATACATCACGTTGTTCGAGGCTGGCGTCAGGAGTCTGGCCACCACGCGAGTCTCGCGAGCGAGCGTCGCGCCGTCGGCTGGGCTGGTGATCTCGATTCTCGGAGCCTGCTGGCCGCCCTCAATGGCCCCGAACGAGCGGCTGCCACCGATGTCGGTGATGGCGATGGAACGGATCGGCCCCGAGACCGGCGCCATGACCTCAAAGAATCCAGGGACGGCCGCGCCCTTGCTCTCGTCGTCGGCGACATAGGGATTGAACGGAATCGCGATTTGTCCGCCAGCCGCCGTGACGACCCGTGCCGAGTAGCGGAGCGGCACTTGCTGTTGCTGCTCGCGGCGGATTTGCGTGGGCTGCGAGCGCCATGGATAGCGGAAGGCGGGCTTCAACTGCAGAAGCCGCTCGCCGGATGTATCGAAGATGCCTTGGATCACTACAACCTCGCTGGTGAAGTCGCCAGCAGAGTCCGGCGACGCGAGTGTGGGAGATGACAGCAATTGCTGATACGACACACAACTGGCCCCGCCGCAGGCTCCGCTTTGGTTCGGATGGATCCAGGCTTGGTTGGTCAGCAGGCCCCCGTCCATGATGTCGAACAGCGTTCCCGGCTTAACGCGGCCAGTGGTGTTGTTGGTGGCAGGATTCGCCGGGAGGCGGGACCCGGTATCCCAACCTACTTCAACAATGGGTGTGAGGGCAGGATTGTGGTCAAACCCGAAGTTGTGCGCGAGCTCATGAGCGTACGAGCGCTGATATCGGATTGCCTCCGTGTTGCCGAAGGCATTGCGGCCTCCCACTTGGCCCAGTCCGTTGCCGTTAATAGGATTGCCGGCGAGCCAGCCATAGAGGAAGACACGGTCGCTTGCGCCGATACCGCTGTTTACGATTAACTGGCGGCAGGAAGCCAGCAGCGAGAGGAGCCCGTTGCCATCCGCGGCGAGTGCCTCGAGTCTTCCGTCGCCGTTGGAGTCGCCCGAGTAGCTCAAGGTCGGAAACAGGCCTTCCCGGTAAAGAGTCGGCGTGGATTCGTCCACGGGAAAGAGTCCCCGGACCATCGCATCTCCACGGCCCGGCTGAATCGTGGGAAGGTCAGGAAGGCCCAAGCCCGCAGGGGTGTAGTTGATCCGGGTAAAAAACAGAAGCGGCGCGGTGCGGTTTACAACGTTCAGATTCGGGGTTGTCAACGGCGCCGCCGTGTCGCCCGCGCCGACCGTGAGATCGACGCGAAACGTGACGGCAGCGGACGCCGGGATTCCCGAGGGCGCGGACATTTCGAAATTGAGGGTGTCATTCTGATTGGCACGATTCGGCGCGAGCGGCGCCGTGAACGGGGCGTTGATGGGCAAAAGACCCGCGAGGGGCGTGATCTCGGAGCCCGACACGAAGACGTGCAGCCTCCCTGAAACACCCGCCACCGGTGTGGCCGAGCCTGACACGGACAGAGTGGCTCTGACGCTGGTTCCTCGCCCGGCCACGAGCCCCAAGGAGTTCGTGGTGGTTTGGATGGCTTGGTTTACTTCGATATTGGAGACTGTGAGGGTGGCTGCGAGGCAAGGCAGCCCGGCGAGGCTCAAATAGCAAAACAGTTTGTGTGACATCTCACCTTGCCAGTGACCATTGAGCCCGATTCGTTACAAACGTAACGAACGTTGCTTGAAAAAGCTATTGGCGGTGAGGTGGCTTAGGCTGTTGCCGACTGATCGCTTGCCGATCCGTTGTAGCCAAGGGACTTCGCGTAGACCGACGAGTGAGACTACGCGCCGAGCGCTTCGATTTGCTTGAGCAGCGCTTCCAGCCGTTGACGTACGGCTTCTTTGTCGGACTGCAACGAGTCACGCTCAGACCGGGACGTAGTCAACTCCGCGGTCAGATCCGTATTGCGCTGTTCCAGCGCGCGGATCTGCGACCGCAACTGGTCGGAATCGGAGACAGCCGCCAGGGCCGTCTCCTTTTCCTTACGGAGCCGGTTGACCGTTTCCACGGTCTTGAGGATTTTCTCCTCGAGGAGGGCGAGAGTATCCGCGCTCATAAAAAGTTTGACCGGGCTTACGCTGCCTTGGCCTTGGCCTTCTCAACCAGGGCCGTGAAAGCGGCGGCGTCATTGGCGGCGATATCGGCCAGGATCTTGCGGTTTAGTTCGATGCCGGCCTTCTTCATGCCGTCCATGAACACCGAGTAAGAGACGGAGTTGGTGCGGCAGGCAGCGTTGATGCGCACGATCCAAAGGGACCGGAAATCACGCTTCTTGCGCTTACGGCCTACATAGCCGTATTTCTGCGCCTTCTCGACAGCTTCCTGAGCCGACCGGTTCAGTTTGCTTTTGGTAAGGAAAAAACCTTTTGCCCGCTTGAGAGTCTTCTTGCGGTAGTCGGTACGGTTTGTTCCGCGTTTTACGCGTGGCACGTTTGAACTCCTTTCGAGTTGTTGTTATCTAAAGATGGGCGGATCGGGCACGTGCGTTGAGCACCGTCCACACCGGGAAGAGATGCGTTTTCAGCCGATTAGTACGGCAGCATCTCTCTGACTGCATTGAGATTGGTGTCATCCAGCATAGTGCCCTGGCCGAGCTTGCGCTTGCGGCCGGACGACTTGGATGTCAGGATATGGCGAGCAAAGGCGTGGTGGCGCTTGATCTTGCCCGTTCCCGTCTTCTTGAAGCGCTTGGAGGCGCCCTTGTGGGTTTTCAGCTTCAACTTCGGCATTTATTTTGGGTCCTTGAACCTCGCCAATTCAAACGATGAACACACCGATAGAGTAGCGAGAAGATGAGAACTTCAATGAGTATAGCATGACGGCCTGCCCGCCGAAGCTCTCAGCTCAGTGTCCGGTGCACCCAATCGCGCAGAGTTTTCCGCAAGGCGAGCGGGCGTAGCGTCCAGGCGTCGTTATGATTTCGGTAGGGCAGGGCGGCGAGCGTGAAATTGCCCCGGATGCCCGTTGCGGCCAGGTAGTCTCGCGTGTCGTCCACACTGCGCTCGTGGCAAATGAACTGCGGGCGATTGCCCAGCCGCTCCAGCCGGGCACGCGCCGAAGCGCGATCGGAATCCGGGTATTGGGGCCACGGGCGCACGCCGTCATAGTGGCTATAGCAAACGACGGCGCGCCAGAGCCTGGCGATCTCGGCGTTGCGGAGACCAAGGTAGTTGCAGGCAATTGACCCGCGCGAGAAGCCGCATAATAATACCCGGCGTCGATCGCCGCCAAAACGCTCGCAGGTTTCCTTAATTGCGCCGGCTGCGTACTCCAGCGTTGCCTCCGGACTCCCCCACCATGTAATGGCGTTGCTCTGTAGTTGCGGGTCGACGTACGGCAGGCACAGCCATATGAAGCCGGTGCCGCCGGAGATGCCGTAGCCGAGATTTGAGCCTTCCGGTCTTCCTGTAGAGACGTCTCCAAATTGATTTGAGTAGTTGCCGTTGCCCGCGTACTCGACGATGACGGGGTAGCGTCGGCGCGGACGCCAGTCGCGCGGAAGGTAGAGCACGTGGTAAACGCCCTCACCGAATCCGGCGCGATGCACAGTGACTCGCAATCCGGGTCCTGGCGCACCCGCGCCGAGAATGGGAACGGTGAGATCCGGTTCAACGCTGCGTATGTCGGGAAACGATTCAGTGGGTTGGGGCAAGCAGGCGGCCAAGAGTTGACGGCGAGTCATCTTTGTATTGTGACGTGATCGCGGCTCGCGCGGCGTAACGATTTCCTGCCATGCAGGGTCTTAATAATATGAAGCAAATTGTGGCCGCCCTCACCGCTTTTTTCGCAATATCGCCCTTTACCGCGATTGCTTCCTCACCACGAGTAACCGCTTCAACCGAGTCTTCGTCACCCGTGGGCGCCAGGATCGTCCTGGCTGTCTCAGCCGAAGGGGACGGGCCCGCGTGGTTCCGGTTCCGGGTTCGTCCGCCCGGCGGCGAGTTTCAAACGATTCGGGATTTTGGCCCGGAGACGGTGCTGGCCTGGACTGCCGCCGACAAAGAAGGCGTCTATGAAATGGAAGTGGCCGCCCAGGACCGCGCCACAGGGGAAATAAGTTATGCCACTAGTCTATTCGAGATCACTCCGCGCGTAACAGCGGGGCAAGTAGCCGTGAACGCCCTCGATCATCCGCTGGTGTTTCTGTTCAGCGCGGGAGCGTGTCCGCAAGAATCTCTTATGAGCGTGGAGTTTCATAGCGGCTCTGGCTTATCCACCACTACGCCCGCCCAGCCGTGCGACGGCCTCACAACCATGAATTTCTATCTGGCTGGATTGCGGTCCGGCACAAGTTACACGGCCACCCAGCATCTCCAATCGCGTGGTGGTCGCGTTGAGGCCGGTGGGGCGGTCACATTTGAAACTGACGAGGTCGATATCGGCTTGGCGCAGAACGCCGTGTTGCGGCCGGCGAAGTCCAACGACCCCTATGGAGTGCTGTTGCAAGCGGGAATCTCTCAGGCATCGGCCGCGACGGACCTCGAAGGGAACCTGATCTGGTATTACGACGAAGGGATCAATTTCATCACGCGGCCGGAAGCCGGCGGTCGATTCATGGGCATACGCGAGAATTTGCAAGCTGGCCCGGAACAACAGATCTTCCGAATGTTCGACTTGGCAGGAATCACACTGAAGGAGACCAATGCCGCCCGGGTGAGTGAGCAGTTGGCGGCGCGCGGGATGCGAGGAATCACCGGTTTCCATCATGAGGCGCGCCTGTTGCCCAGCGGGAAGTTTCTCGTGCTGGCGTCCACCGAGCAATTTATGAAGGACGTGCAGGGTGAAGGCGAAGTAGACGTGCTGGGCGACATGATCCTGGTGTTGGACTCGCAACTCCAGGTTACGTGGGCCTGGGATGCGTTCGATCACCTGGACGCGCGGCGTAAGGCTACTCTAGGGGAGACCTGTACGCCGAGAGGTGGCGGGTGCCCGCCGTTCTATCTGGCACCGGTGGCCAACGATTGGCTGCATGGCAACTCCGTCCAACTGACTCCGGACGGCGACCTTCTCTATTCGGCCCGGCATCAGGACTGGTTAATCAAGATTGCCTACGAGCACGGCAATGGCTCGGGCGCGATCCGATGGCGCTTAGGCAAGGACGGTGACTTTCAAGCGCTCTCAGGAGACGACTCGCCGTGGTTCTCCCACCAGCACGATGGCGGATTCGCCGATGCTGAAGGAACTTTAACAGTCTTCGACAACGGCAACATCCGGGCAGATGCGAACTCGAGCATTCACAGCCGCGGACAGATGTGGAGGGTTGACGAAGCGGCTCGGAAAGCCACACTGGAATTGAACGCGGACCTTGGAGTCTATTCATTCGCCTTGGGTTCTGCGCATAAACTCCCGGAAGGCGGGTATCACTTTAATGCTGGCTGGGTGCCGAGTACCGTGCCAGCTTCGGCTCGTTCCGTGGAAGTGGACGCATCCGGCCAGACGCTTTACTCTATCGAGACGGCGCGTGCCCCCATGTACCGAAGCTTTCGCCTGAAGGACCCATATACAGCCCCTTCCTATTGATATAGAATAGGTGCAGTTTGGGGCCGACCGGCGCGCATTGATGAGGGCTGCGCTGGGTTCTTCGCTCTAACGAGGGGTAAGGGCTAAATTGCACCGTCGTAGCTTTCTCAAAGGCGGTCTGTGTGCGTACGCAGCATCGCTGGCCGTTCCGCGGCATCTCCACGCCGAGACCCGCAAACCCAATATTGTCTTGATCCTGGCCGACGATCTCGGCTACGGCGATCTAGCCTGCTACGGCTCCAAGATCGCCACGCCCAATCTGGACCGCCTGGCCGCCGAAGGCATGCGGTTTGAGCAATGCTACTCGTCAAATTCGGTCTGCACGCCGGCGCGCGCTTCTTTGCTGACCGGACGCTACGCGGTGCGGATGGGGTTGCCCACCGTCTTGTTTCCGGGCGTGAACAAAGGCATACCCGAGAGCGAGAAGTGTCTCGGGCAACTGCTGCGGGATTCCGGCTACGCGACGGCTTGCGTTGGCAAGTGGCACCTGGGCGATCAGGCTCCATTCGCGCCAATGGCTCGCGGCTTCGATGAATTCTTCGGCGTGCCCTACTCAAACGACATGGAGCCGCTGCCGCTGGTGCGCA
Source organism: Acidobacteriota bacterium (assembly GCA_043730365.1). Lineage (GTDB taxonomy): Bacteria > Acidobacteriota > Terriglobia > Bryobacterales > Bryobacteraceae > VFZP01. Next base: position 7,252 of record JAYTKJ010000088.1, read on the forward strand.
ATCGCGAGACGGTGGAAGCATCGACCTCCAATGCGATGCTCACCCAGCGCTTCACCGGGCAGGCGGTGGACTTCATCGCGCGGTCAAAAGACCGGCCGTTCTTCCTCTACCTGGCGCATTGCGTGCCGCATATTCCAATCGGCGTCTCGGCGGCCTTCGCGGGCAAGTCCGGGCTGGGCGCCTATGCTGACGCCGTCCAGGAAATGGATTGGAGCGTGGGTCGCGTGCTGGCGGCGCTGAGTGAGCATGGCCTCGACGAAAACACGATCGTGCTGTTTACCAGCGACAACGGTCCCTGGTATCAAGGCAGTTCGGGACGGCTGCGCGGCCGGAAGGGCGAGTCGTACGAAGGCGGCATGCGCGTACCGATGCTGGCGCGGATGCCCGGTCGAATTGCCCCTGGTTCGGTGGCGGCGGGCATCGCGTCGCATCTGGACATCCTCCCCACGTTGGTGAACATGGCTGGAGCGAGTTTGCCGGCTTTGCCTCTGGATGGCGTGGACATCACGGCAATGCTGGAGGGACGCGAGACTTCCGTGGAGCGGGATGCATTTCTCTTTTTCGATCAATGGAATCTCCAGTGCGCCCGCATGGGCAAGTGGAAACTCCACCTGAGCCGCTACGATGAACCGCCATGGCTCGACGGGCGGCCCGATGGTAGGACCAACCTGGCACTGCCGCGGCCGGAACTCTACGACGTAGAGAATGATCCGAGCGAAAGCTACGAGTGCGGGATGGACAATCGCAAAGTCGTGGCGGAGATTAAGGCTCGCGTGATGACTTTGCTCGATACGTTCCCCGTGGACGTTCGCGAGGCTTGGCGGGAGACGCAGTCAAGGCGGACCAGATGGACGCCGACGGGTGCGATGCCGGCTAAGGCGAGCCCGTAAGGAAGTTTTTCACCCATCGGCCAAGTTCCGTCGAGTGACGCGCGTCGCCCAGCGTAGCCCGGCCGGCTTGTACTCGCTCGGCGCCAATGCGATCGACGCGTGACAGCATGAAGGACTCCGAGTATTCCGGCGGGTACTCGGGATGGCCCTGAAGACCTAGCGTGCGTGGGCCCACCTGGAACAACCCGACCGGGCAACGCTCATTCCCCGCGAGCACGGTTGCGGCGGGCGGGAGCGCTTGCACCTGATCCTGGCAACTCATGACGACACCGAAGGAGCGCAGCGCCGGCTCCATCCACGCCGCCGTTTGGTTCACTACGAACTGCTGCACGCCGACACACCAGCCGCCTTTGCTGCGCGTTACCCGCCCGCCCAGCGCGTGGCCGATCATCTGATGACCGAAGCAGACTCCCACCAATGGCGCACCGGCAGCGTGGAAGTTGCGCACTAAATCCGCGTAGGCGTGAATCCACGGCTCGTCATCATAGACAGACCAGCGCGAACCGGTGCCGACCCAGCCCTCGCATTCGGTGTGTGACGCCGGGAGCCGTCCCGCCACCACATCGTAGACCACCCATTCAACGTCCGGCAGCCACGCGGCGTACATCGCCTCAAACGGCCGCGGGTCGCACTTCAGTAGCCCCAGTTTCACGGCTGTGTCACCAGGCGGAGATGGAATGACTTGGGGCGCGTGAACGCTTCATAGCCAAGCACCGACAGCGTGCAGCCGTGGCCGGTGTTCTTGACGCCCGTCCAGGCTAGTTCAGGATCGAGATAGTCGCAACGATTCATGAACCACGTGCCGGTCTCGATGCGATAGTTCCACGGGGCGACGATGAAGATCAGGCCCACCGGGTCTCGGCGAATGAAGCGGCGAAAGCCTTCCTTCGGCGCTGCGGCGATGTCGGTGAGCAAACCCGGCGCGATCTCCATCATGTGGCGCGCGCGTTCGGCAAAGCCCCGCCGAATCTCAAAGGGCGCATAACGGATCGGACGCCCCATCTGCCACGCCAGCTGCGCGCCAAACTCATCCGCGCGTGATTCCATATGCTCCACGAAGCGCGTGACGATGGCGGTGCGATCGGCAAGGGGCGTGTGCCGCCATGCGCGTTGCGCGGTGACAGCACGATCCAGCGCCGCGTCAATCGTGGCCGGTTCCGCCAGCGGGCGCTCCACATATACGGAGCCGTTGACGGGCGAAATGGTTCTTTGCAGCGCGGCGCTCATTCCGGTGTCGTGTAGGCGCTGGTGATGCCGCCATCGGCCAGGAATTCGGCGCCGGTGGTGAAGGAAGACTCGTCCGAGGCCAGGAACAGCGCCGAGTAGGCGATCTCTTTCGCGAGCCCAAAGCGGCCCATGGGAATATGCACCAGACGGCGCTGCTTCTTCTCCGGCGTGTTCAGATACTTCATGAGCAACTCGGTCTGCAACGGCCCGGGGCAGAGCGCGTTGACGCGAATGTTCTGCCGCGCGTGGATCGCCGCCAATTCGCGCGTCATCGCCAGCACCGCGCCCTTGCTGGCGGTGTAGGCCAGTTGCGGCGTGGCCGCGCCGAGGTGCGCGACAAAGCTGGCGGTATTGATGATAGAGCCGCCACCGGCGCGGCGCAGCGCGGGGACGCCGTATTTGCAGCCGAGGAAAACGCCTTTCACATTCACCTGGAAGGTCAGGTCCCACACGGCTTCAGACGTCGAGATCGCATCGTCATCGTCGGCATGAGAGATGCCGGCGTTGTTGAAGAGCACGTTGAGCTGCCCGTATTCTTTCTCGGCGGCGGCCACCATCGCTTCGCAATCGGCGGCCTTGGAGACGTCGGCCAGCACGGCGAACGCCCGGCCCCCGGCCGCCGCGATCTCACTCGCCACGCCTTGCGAGGCTTCGAGGTTAGTGTCGACTGCCACCACCGCCGCTCCTTCGCGCGCAAACAGCAAGGCAGTTTCGCGGCCGATTCCACTGGCGGCGCCGGTAATCAGCGCGACCTTCTTTTCAAGACGCATGTGCTCTCTTAGATCCTTTCAAAATATCGTTTGCGTTCCCAGTCTGTGACGGCCTTGCCAAAGGCGCGCACTTCGCTGCGATAGAAGTGAGTGTAATGGGCGGCTACTTTCTCGCCCAGCGTTTCAGCCACGAACGCCGAACCGGCGAACAGCTCCACGGCTTCGCCCAGCGAATACGGCACGCGCGGGAGATGTTGCGCTGCGTAAACGTCGCCGGTGAAGACGGCGGGCGGCTCGATTTTGTGCCGGATACCGTCGAGTCCTGACGCCAGTGAAGCGGCCAATGCAAGATACGGATTCGCATCGGCTCCCGGAATGCGGCACTCAATGCGGAGGCTGGGGCCGTGGCCCACCACGCGGAAACCGGCCGTGCGATTGTCGCGGCTCCAGGCCAGCCGCGTGGGTGCCCATGAGAGATCTTCGTAACGCTTGTAGGAGTTCACCGTGGGGGCGTAGAAGACCATGAATGCGGGTGCGTGGCGGATCCAGCCCCCGAGAAACCAGCGAAACAGATCCGTCTCTCCAGCAAAGGCGCTGCGCCGGCCCTTCCACAAACTGAGATGAATATGGCAGCTTGAACCGGCCTGACCTTCAAACGGCTTGGCCATGAAGGTAACGCTGATGCCCAATTGATCGGCCAGTTCTTTCAGGCACTGCTTGAAGGTCATATGACGATCGGCCATCGTGAGCACTTCGGCGTAACGCACGTTTACTTCGTGCTGGCCCAGGCCCCACTCGCCCTTGGAATTTTCCACGGGGATGCCGGACTGTTCTAGATGACGCCGCACGGCCGCCGTGTAGAACTCTGAACGCGCGCCTTGCAGGAGATGATAGTCCTCCAGGTAGTGCCCCAGTGGTTCCAGGTTCGTGTACCCGGCTTTGGCCGCGTCGCGATACGAGTTGCGGAAGGCGTAGTATTCCAGTTCGGTGGCGGCCATCGCGCTGAAGCCGGCCTTGGCCGTGGCCTCGATTTGACGGCGCAAGATCGAGCGCGGCGCCTCGGCGACATTCTCCACGTCGCAGTGCAGGATGGCCGTTTTGTTCAGCCAACTGGCCACCGCGAGCGTGGAGAGATCGGGGACGAGATGGAAGTCGCCATAGCCCAGTTCCCAATTGGCGAACTTGTAGCCTGGCACCGGATTCATCTCCATGTCGGTGGTGAGCAGATAATCGCAGGCATGCATCCCGTGGCTGGCCACTTCGTCCAGAAAGAATCCCGCCGCAAAACGCTTGCCGAGGAGCCGCCCGTAATGATCGGTGAACGCCGCGACCACGGTTTCGATTTCGCCGCGCTTCACACGCTGCTTGAGTTCGGGAAGAGTGAGTTTGCCTGTCAAACGTGTTGCCGCCGATAAAGACCATGGTAGGCCAGCCTGCCAGCGCGAGTCGACCGGACCGTGATAGGTTTTCAACATGCGCGCAAATTTCGCTTTCGGCAAAGACGGCATCACCCTGGACTTGCCAACTGGGCCAGACTATCGTTTCCTGGAGGCGCGGGGCGCCCGGGCGCTCACCGACGCCGCCGGAGCGCTGGCGGAAGCGCTAGGGCAGCCAATCGCGTCGCCATCGCTCGGTGAACTCGCGCGCGGAAAGCGCAGCGCGGCCATCTCGGTCTGCGACATCACCCGGCCGGCGCCGAACCGGCAGACGCTGCCGCCGATCCTGGCAGTGCTCGCCTCGGCCGGGATTCCCGCGGCCAACACCAGCATCCTGATTGCCACCGGACTGCATCGCCCCGCCACCGCCGCCGAGATCAATGAGATCGTCGGGCCAGACATCGCGCGGCGCTACCCGGTGCTAAACCACGATGCCCGCCAGTTGGACGAGCATCGATTCCTGGGCGACACCCGGCGCGGCACGCCCGCTCACATCGACAAGCGCTTCGTCGACGCCGATCTGCATATTACTCTCGGCTTCATTGAGCCGCACCTGATGCTGGGATTTTCCGGCGGGCGCAAGCTGGTGGTGCCCGGGCTGGCGGCCCAAGAGACGATCAAGGTGATCCATAGCCCGCGTTTCATGCGTGAGCCTATGGCGACCGAAGGATCGATCGAACAGAATCCGCTGCATCAGGAGTTGTGTGAGATTGCCGGAATGGCCCGACATGACTTCATGCTGGACGTGGCGCTCGCGCGAGACCGTTCCATTGCCGGCGTCTTTGCCGGTAACGCGATCGAGGCGCACCGGCGCGGCGTTCGTTTTGTAGCTGAGACGTTGCTTGAGCGGCTAGACGAACCGGTGGATGCGGTGATCACCACGGCGGCCGGCTACCCGCTGGACCTCACCTTTTATCAGGCGATCAAGGGCATCACCGCGGCCCAGCATATTCTCAAACCGGGCGGCAAGATCCTGTTGATGGCCGAGTGCCAGGAGGGCGCGGGCGCGCCCGAGTTCCGCGAGATGCTGCGCTCGTTCGGATCGTACGGCGCTTTCCTGGAGGCGATTCGCCAGTCGCCGGTGATGGTCGATCAGTGGCAGCTTGAGAAGCTTGCGCTCGTGGCCGGCAAGTACGAAGTGCTGTTCTATGTGCCGGGCTTGGGCGCGGAGTATCGGGAACATTTCGGGGCCAATATGTTTGTATCGCCCGGCGCCGCGCTGGCGGCCTTGACCGCTGCGCTGAAGCCGGGCGCGAAGATCGCGGTGATCCCGGAGGGCCCCTACGTGCTGGCGCGTGTTGCCGAAGCGGCGATGGCCGGATAAGCACGCGATGGCGCAAGCATTTATTTGTGACGCGACTCGGACCCCGTTCGGGCGCTATGGCGGGGAACTCTCGACGATCCGTACCGACGATCTGGCGGCGCTCCCACTGATCGCGCTGCGCGAGCGCAACCCGGGCCTCGATTGGAGCCAGGTGGATGACGTGATCTACGGGTGCGCCAATCAGGCGGGCGAAGACAATCGCAACATCGCACGGATGGCCTTGCTACTGGCAGGGCTGCCGCCGGAGACGCCGGGATCCACCGTGAACCGGTTGTGCGGATCGAGCCTTGATGCGGTGACGATCGCGGCGCGGGCGATCCGCTGCGGCGAGGCGTCCATCGTGATTGCCGGCGGCGTAGAGAGTATGTCGCGCGCGCCGTATGTGATGGGCAAGGCCGATGCCGCGTTTTCGCGATCCATGAAGATGGAGGACACGACGCTGGGTTGGCGGCTCGTGAATCCCCGCATGAAAGAACTGTACGGCGTGGACGCGATGGCCGAGACCGCCGAGAATGTCGCGGCCGAGTGGCGTATCTCGCGGGCCGATCAGGATGCGTTCGCGTGGCGGAGCCAGCAGCGTGCTGGTGCCGCCATCGCAGCCGGACTATTCGCCGAGGAAATCACGCCGGTGACGCTGGCGACGAAGCAAGGCGCCAACAAGATCGAGCGCGATGAGCATCCGCGCCCCGATACGACGTTGGAAGCGCTGGCGAAACTCAAGCCAATCGTGCGCCCCGATGGAACTGTGACGGCGGGCAATGCCTCTGGTGTGAACGATGGCGCTTGCGCGTTGCTGTTGGCCAGTGAAGAAGCGGCCTCGCGGCACGGTCTCACCCCGATCGCGCGCGTGGTGGCGTCGGCGGCGGCGGGCGTCGAGCCGCGGGTCATGGGGATTGGTCCGGTGCCGGCTACGCGCAAAGTGTTGGCGCGAGCCGGGCTCAGGATTGACCAAATGGATGTGATCGAGTTGAACGAGGCCTTCGCCGCCCAAGGGCTCGCCGTGCTGCGGGACTTGGCCGTCGCCGACGATGCACCCCACGTCAATCCAAACGGAGGGGCGATTGCGCTGGGCCATCCGTTAGGCGCCAGTGGCGCGCGCCTGGTGACCACGGCAGCCTATCAACTGCGGCGCACCCAATCACGTTACGCGCTCTGCACGATGTGCATCGGAGTAGGGCAGGGGATCGCCGTGATCCTCGAACGCCTTTGACCCCTACTTCGCTGGCTTCGGTTGCCGCTCACTCCGGCAGCCGGCACTTTCCCTTCGCCGCTACTCTGGGCGCCAGTGGCGCGCGCCTCTTTCAACGTTTGTGCCCCTCGCCGATTAGGCCGCCAATGGACACCGCATCCCGCTTCATTCTTCCCCGCAGAATCTTCCGCGAGTGCGTCGTCATCCAGGCCGCCAACTGATCTTCTTTCAACTCTCCGGCGGCGAGGGCCAAGCTCGTTAGCACCACTTCTGTTTGCGGGGCGGTGAAGGCGAAGCCGTTGTCTTCCAGAAAGACTGCCGCAGTCACAAATGCCGTGCGTTTGTTGCCGTTCACAAACGGATGGTTCCGCGCGATGCCAAACGCATAGGCGGCGGCCATTTGCGG
>JAYTKJ010000089.1:0-18749 GCA_043730365.1 Acidobacteriota bacterium
CAGTAATTAGAGAAAAGAAGTGTCTCACCTGATGTTGGCACAGAGGGAGCGCCCTCGGAGCAAATCGCCGCGCCAGAACTGTCTAACAGTTAGTGGCTAATCGCGGTACAGTTAATCCGTCAAGAATCGTTGTCCTCGGCGAAGGCTTGGCAGCAGGAATCAGTGGATTCTCACTGTCCGCCGACTCGCAACAGTTCAGTTTCCCGGCCCAGATGGCTCGCCAGCTCGGCGTGCCCTTCGATCAACCTCTGTTTCAGCCACCTGGCGTTGGAAGCGTCGCAGGCTTTCCTGAACAGCCGGTAATCGTACCATCCCCCCTCCAGTCCACCGTCTTTCAAACGCTCCCTCCGGTAGAGTTTCAAAATCTGGCGGTCCCTGGCCTGACCCTCTCCGAGGCGCTACGCCTCCGTCCGGCGCTGCCGCTGATCCACCGTTCATCCGGCAAGCAGACAATGGTGAATCTGATCCTCGGAATCCAGGCGATTGCCTATCGCACCGTAGATCCGTTCCCCACGCAACTGGAGTGCGCCATCAGCCGAAAACCCACGCTCGCGATCGTTCAGCTTGGATTTGCCGAAGCGATTCAATCGGCCCTCTTGGGCGAGAGGGCACCGCTTCCCGCCGTGGTTGAATTCCGTCGAGACTACCAGTCGATCGTCAAGCACCTACAAGAGACTGGTGCCACCCTGATCCTGTCTACCATTCCGAATCCTTGTCACACCGCTTACTACTCCTCACTGGACCACGCGGCGGCAATAGTGAAGGTCTCGCCCGCTTTGTTGAGTGAACTGTGGGGATTGCGCCCGGACGATCTGCTTACGGTGGGCGGCTTGTCAGAGATCGGGTCGCAGATATTCCGCCGAGCCTTCGGCTCGGCGAGCGAGCCGGTGATTGCGCCGTTGCCGACTGGCTCAAGCCTGTCGGCTTCGCTCGCCTCAAGAATTTGTGTGGGAGTGCGAGCGCTCAATCAGGTGATCGAATCGATCGCATCAACGACGGGAGCCACTCTGCTGGATCTCTACCAGCTTTACGAGGAAATCCATAGGGACGGCTATGACATAGGAGGCCGCCGGATCGGTGGCGGCTATCTCGGCGGATTCTATTCCCTCAATGGCTGGTATCCCGGCGCTACAGGCCAAGCGATCGTGGCGAGCCAAACCCTCGCAGTTCTTCAACGCGAGACCGGAGTTTCGGCTCTTCCGATCAATCTGGCGGCGGTTGCCGCCACCGATCCGGTGGCCCAGTTTCGCATCCCGGCCGGTTCCAATTGGAAGGCGATGGATTTCGCGCGCCACCCCCCTGGTACCACGGGCGTACCAAATCACGCAGCTGCGCCGGGTCTTCCCCTGCCGCAATCTATGCGTCCCCTCGCCGTCGCTCTGCGGCTACCTCCGGGACTGGAGCAACTGCTCCCCATCAACAAGGCAGCCAGCTATTTCGGGGACGCTCTCAGCGCGTTGCACTGTCCTACTCCCGAAAGCGCCAAGTGGGGCAACGGCGGACACCTGTTATTCGGCGGGCTCGCCATGATGAACAGCCATATCACCGGGAATCTTCGCATCCGGTTTTCGCCTCCTGAAGACCACTTCACGGACTTCCAGATTTCCTTCGAAGGCGGTTTATCGGGGGCCGATTCAAACTTGGCCGCCCCGGTTTTTTTCAGCATGCCCGGCCGTCAACAAAAAATCACCGACGTGCCGGGGAGAATCTCGTCGGGCCGCCTTGACCTTCGTACCGGCGAAATAACCGCCTTCACGTTGTACGTAGCATTTTCAAACAGCGCCCTCATTGCTCTCGTCCGGGTCAATCCAAACTTTCCCACCGATCCGCTTTCTTTCCCCGGCGCTTATGGGTCCGCTTATCCGCGATTCGATCAGCGCCCCGATGGGGGGCTTGACTTTACCTTTGCCGGAACCACCTTCGTGCCGCTTGGCCCGGGTAGCGCTTTCCCCTTGACGTTCTGCAGCCCCGAGTTGGACTTTGCGTCGGTTCCGGCCAGCGGCACCGTGCTTCACCCGCATCTTTCCCTAACCACTCGAGACTCGGTGCCGACTCGCGCCGGCTCCCCTCTGCCCGTTCCGGAGAACTGCCTGCAAGAGTACAGCCTGTACGGTGCGATCAGTTCTTTTGGAGATCTGTTCAAATTGCACGCCGATCAACTCGGTGGCCCTGCCCTAGGGCGTTCGCGACTACTCGGACGAATCCAGATTCAATACGGACCCCGGGCGGGCACTTCCATCCCCATTGCCGTGTCCCTGAATGGCTTCGGCGGTGTGCTGGCGCCACTGAATCCCACGCCGATCGCCGAGTTATTCCCTGGAACGATGACTCCGGGGCCCGAAGGCTTCGGGACATATCTCCGGTTCCCGTTTCGCAGCTATCCCCTCAACGATCTCTTCTTGACTGATGATTCGTTCGATCTCGCTGTGGGCGCTCTGGACGCCCAAACCGGTCAACTCATCCACCCCCTCCTGCATCGCGCATTCATTCACCAGGATTTGATCTTTGCGCTGCTTCGCGTTGAGCCTCGTACTCCGAAGGATTCGTTCTTCTTTCGCGGCGAAGGATCGCTCGGACGCAACGCCGACCAGCGCCTGATTTTCAAATTCTTTGGAGAGCAGCACATCCCGTATCCGCCAGGCTTTCGCTTTCCAGACCCGAACATGGCCACCGGATTCGAGACCAGCGGCGTCTCGCTCGATCCCTATCTGTGGGTCTGGGCGATCGAGGATACAGACGACGCCGACTTGAGCCGTGCCGGCGAAGGCAAGCATGTGCTCTCTCACCGTGGCGAACTCTTCTCGTATCGTTACTTCATTTCGGGCAGGAAGAGCGTGCGCGCCTCAACGTTCGAATATGAAAACCACAGCCAAGGCGGCCGCTTCAAAATGCACAGCCTGACCTGGATCGGTTTCGGTAACTCTGGCGCCGGGGCGACCGGCATCGATACTGTGAGCTTCTCCGGGTTTGGAGTCTGGAGCCAGAACAACGTTCAGAAGATTGTTCAAGCTTCCGTACAAATTTCGAAGGCAGCCAAACTGCCGTGGGTCGGAATCCAGATTGCCAGCGCAGACATCGGCGATGTCGACACGACCGTGCCGCCTGCCGTCTACCCCGTGCCCCTCAGTGACCCCAACCCGTGACGCGTGGGTTGGTCGATGATCCAACGGCGAATGTGTCCCGCTGCGGAGCTTCAGCGAGCAGGGGACGAAGCAGTTCGGATACCTTAGCAAAACCTGTCGCGTCAAATCTCAGTTTGTCGTCCTTGGTTCGCCAAAAGCTGATGGCGGTAATCCGATCGGGCACCGAGTCCGATTGCAGAACGATCTCGTCGATGAAGCCCGGACTGCCTTGGATAATCCGGGGAATCGCTTGGTCGCGAATTGCCACCACTACTTGCCGTCCTTGGCCCTTGCGGGCGACAAGATGAATGATATTGCTGTACATACCATCGTCCTCGGTTTCCTCCGCCATCGCGGTTGCCCCTGAGCTCCGTGGCTCTGCGGCCGTAGCTGGCGATGTAGCGGCTCCCATGAGCACACCCGCCACTTGTTGGAACAGTGTGAACGGCGTGAGCATCAACTCGCTGATGCTCTGCGCAAAATCGCCCGCCGCGCTCGTCGTGTCCTGGCGGCTGGCACCTGCCACGCTCCGCGCGCCGATGATTCGATCTGCCGTTCGCTCCGCCAGCGCCATGATAGTCACCATCGGGTTTGCCCCTAGCGAAGTCGGGCAGGCGCTCGCATCGGCGATCCAGACTCCGCGTGTGTCATGGCACTGGCCATTGGGATCCGCCACGCTGGTGGCAGGATTCTTCCCCATGCGGCACGAACTCAACTGGTGCGCGCTGATCATCGGCTGCGCCCCGTTGAGGAGCGGCTGCTTTGCCACCGAATCGATGAAGGCCCTTAGGTTCTGGCCACGTTTCCAAGCTAGTTGCTCATGTGCCAGACCCACCAGAATTTCTTTGGCGCCCGCGGCTTCGTGAATTCGAATTGCCTCTGCGGTAGCCCTCCGGAAATTGCGCTGATCGAGTTCGTCAGTGAGCGAATAATTCGAGACCGAGTTGCCGTTGGCGTCGACCGTGATTTTCCCGGCGCCCCGGTCGCGAAGAAACCAGATAAACGTGCTGATGTGCGGCACTCTCGTCATCAGCTCTTTGTGCTGACGTCCGCCTGCCCAGGGAATCACCGAAGCCACAAAACCAGGGCCGAAAGCCGGGATCTCCATATAGAAGCCGAAACCTTCGCCGGTATTGGTGAACTCCTCGCAATTGGCGGTCATCGGCGAACCCCACCAACCGCGCTGCGGATCGGCATAGACGCCGTACACAGCCCCGCCCGGTTGCAGATGGAGATTCTGACCGACAGCGGGACCGCCTATCCCGCTACGCATGAGGAGCGCGGGCGTCTCGAGCGAGCCGCAAGCAGCCACGACTTGCTGCGCCCGCACCGTGACTTTCGCCTTTTTCCCCGATGGGTCCGCGTATTCGGCTTCTATGCCAGTGGCCCGCCCTCCTTCCACTGTGATTCGTTTGGCGTGGCAATGCACCATGATGCGCGCACCGCTCCGGTAGGCGTCGAGCAGATACGTGCGGCGGGCCGTCTGCTTCCCGCCTGTTTGGTCACCGAAACCCGTGTAGCCGGCCATCAGGGGGTTGAATTTAGCCGGATCCCAATTGATATGAGTCTGAGTACTGCGATACCCGAGTTTCGCGCAACCTTCCTTCATCCGGAGGTTCTGAGCATTGTAATAAGAGGTCTCCTGACTGGAAGAAATACGCTTCTCAACCATATCCATGTACCGGTCGAATTCTGGAGTGTTGACATCTTCCATCCCAAAATTCGCCGCCCAGTCCTGCCGGACTACATCGGGAGTCCGCACGCAATTCATCCAGTTGATTTCGGTACCACCACCGAGCGTTCCACCCGCCAGCAGAGTCACGTTCCCGTCCGACGTCGGAGATGCGCCTCCCCGATACCATAGATTCCGGTATCCCCATAGTTCAAGCTGGTGGAAATCCGCCGAATTGAAATGGCCCCCTGCCTCGAGAACCACGACGGTCCGGCCGGCTTGCGCCAGCCTCGCTGCGACCACCGCCCCTCCCGCGCCCGAACCGACTACGCATACATCGGCTTGAATCGTGAAATCCTGGTGGTCCGGACTGATCGTCTGGATCTCTTTAGACTTCGCTGGCGGAATGCTGATCGGGCCTGGATAACCCATCACGGCCCAATTGGGATTCTGTCCCGCAGGAGCGCCGTACGTGACCACGGTCGGGTTGGGCACGGCGTCAATAGGCAGCCCATAGTGCAGCAGCAGTGTCTGCTTCTCGAAGAACGTCATTAGGCCGCCTACCTGAGGCGATGACTTTCTCAGTTGCCGTATAGTGGACTCACGCTGCGAGGGCGGCGCCTTGGCAAATCCTCCCGTCGCCAATTGATCCAAGAGGCCCACCAAAGGGCCTTGGATCGGCGACGACTGGATCACTTTTTCAAGCTCGGCGTCCACTCCCAGGTCCGACGCCTTCCGGCGCCAGAAGCCAGACGGATCCGGAGAGATCGCAATCGAAGGCACATACGAGTCGCACAGCGCCCGAAGCGTGGCGCGCTGGCTGTCGCTCAGATCCGGCATTTGCGCCTCCGCCTTGCCTACGCCTGATCTTTCTTCAAAACCACTTTGAAATAGGATGATACTAACGCCTTGAACCCGGCTCGCAGGATGACCACTTGTTCAGGGAACGTGTCAGGCCATTTCTCCAGATACGCACTGCCGATGTAAACCGAAGTGCCACGCGCGCCCTCATACTTGCCTGTACCCTGCGTGATTACGCCAATGCTGGCCACCCAGAATTGTGCGCCGCCATTGGACAGCTTGCGAATTTTCGGTAGCGAAGGCCCGACGGTCACAAGCGAATCCACCCCGCCGTTAAAGAAATAAGCTTGCTTCGAATAGCCATGCCCGGTTGTGTGCGCATTATCAACCGGCGGAATATCGAAGGGCGAAACCTGCACGGGAGGGAACTCGGTAGCGTCGGGAAACTTGCTCGGGTCAACCGGGAAAGTTGTTTCCACCTTACTGCCCGGCACAGGATTATGGTGCAGATCGGTAAGCGTTCCATGCGAGGAAAAATGCGGACCCTTGTCCGGGCCGTTCAGCTTGATGAATTCGTCGTTGTTGAAAGCCAGCACTACCTCGACCGGACCGTTGGCGATCTCCGGATACTCAATTCCGCCGGGGTCCGGCAGGGAGCCTCTGAGCCGGTCAAGGGCGTCGGCGATGGTGCGGCTTCGACCGCCTTTTAGCGTGGGCCCGGCATCCTCGGGGGCGTAGCAGCAACGGCAGCACTCGTCCTGATCTTTACACAGTTCCGCCAGCGTCTTGCCCGAGTGCTCGCCGCAACAGGAGCAGCCATGTCTATGTCCTGTATGAGTGTAGCTGTCCATCATCATGGCCGGCAGCGTCCGCTGCTTCTCATGACAGGAGCAGGAACAACGCTTGGATTCGTAGCGCCGTGCTACCTCTTGGAATAGGTCCATCAGTCCCTTCGGTTCCCGATACATTTCGTTCTCCTTCTAGCTCTTGGCCGTGCAGAATTGCCGGGAGGCCTTCACCGATGTAGACAGAAAACGCGGCGGTTTTTGCACTCAGACCGGAATTACGCAGTCGCTAGCCCTGCAATCGTGTCGAATCGCGTCCTTGAAACCGCGCTCGATCAGTCGCTCGATCGCTGCTCGGCTGAAATCCAGCAGTCCTTTGAAGTGATCTCGCGGGTGGTACTGATGAATCGTAATTTTCTTATAAGGCATCGGCGAACTGAGGCGGGCACTCACCCGCGATACCGTCCTGACGATCGCTTTTGTCTGCTCAGCCGCCAAAGAACGGCTGCTCGGCGCCGCTCCGACCGCATCGATCCCTTCGTTGATTTCCCGTGCCGTCGTCACATCGGCGCGAGTGCGAACCGCCGCCGCGATTGCCAGCGAGCGCCCGAGCACATCGAGGGCGCCCGACATGTCTATCAGGGGAATGTTGTCGATTCGGGTGTCCACATAAATAATGTGGATCTCTCTTGCTCCGGCAGCGATCGCCGGTTTTAAGGGAGTGTTCATGATCAGCCCGCCGTCCACAAGCGGCACGCGCTTCACTAATACCGGAGCAAAGATACCTGGGATCGCGGCTGAAGCGCGGAGCAACTCGTAAGCACAGGTATCGCTGAAGTCGCTGTTTGCAAAAATTGTGGGCTCCCCTTTTGCCCAATTGGTTACCACCACGCGCAACTGCCGGTTGGACTCCGTAATGCCGCTCGCGTCGATCACGCGGCGTAGGGTGAGACCAAGCGGCTCGGTCGAAATCAGCTCGGTAAAGTCCACTTGAGCAATCAGCCGTGGCGCCACATCCCCCCGTGACAAGGCGAAATTGGATCCGCGCCGGATGAAAGCGCGTGTCAATTCCACGCCATCTCCGGCGGCTGCGGCCATCATTGCACCCAGCCCACCTGTGTACTGCCCCGGGTCGAGCCGGACCCGGAAGACTCCATTGGCCGATGCGGCTGTTTCCCCCGCAATTACCTGAAGCCAGACCGATTCGAGGTACTCCAATGCTTGACGGATATCGATACCGCCCCGGGAGACAAGCACCGCTCCGTTAATCGCGCCCGCCGATGTGCCCGTGATGATGCCCGGATCCAGCCGTTGATAGTTCGTCGATGCGCACTCGCCTTCGAATAGCGCCTTCATCACTCCAACTTCGTAGGCCGCCAGCGCTGCGCCTCCGGAAAGCACAACCGCCGCATGCGGACTAACCATTGATCAGACCGCCTGTCACTATCCAAGACGGAATTGCGGCGGCGGCGCGCCAGTCCGGCACTAGTCGCCACGTCACCAGCGAGCCGGCGATCGTTTGATAGTGTTGACTGAAATGCTGAAGCAAGAAGCGCTTGTCCAACTGCTCGCGTGAGATACAGAGCATGTCTCCTGCTTGCCCAGCAGTCGCAAAGTTGGCTAGAGAAACGTAGGTGTAGACCGGATCGAAGCTCCCCACACTGACGTCGGCCAGCGCCTTCGTCACCGGCGAGAACAGCTTGGAAGCTAGGCCCAGCGAAAAAAAGTCGGCAACGCCCAGGCTCCACCCAACCGGCCTTACCTTCACATTGGTAACGGCCGTCGGCCGGTTTGCCACGAAATCCATCGCCACGGTCACGGTGCCGTTGGCTGCGATATCGAACACGATCGATTCGAAAGCTGCATCGAATTCTCCTGGGCCGTACGCAGTCAACCCGGCCGCCTGATTCTTCACAAAGGCGTACCCAAAGCCGTAACGGTTCCGCCCCCCGCCGGCGTCGTCTTGCGCCACCACAAAATCGCGCGTGATCACGAGGTAACTATCTTCGTCCAAGTCGAAAGATACCTCCGGTGTCCCGGTACCAAACGGTTGCACACCAAATTTGAAGTCGTAAATCTTGACCTTCAGAAGCACCCACTCGTATTTAGTGCCCAACTCCCTCAGGTCCACGATCGCAAACTGTTCATGAGCCGAAAATTTGTAGATCTGACCGTCCTCGGCGCTTTTGTAATACAGCTGCGAAAATCCGAAGCCCTCGCGTTGACCTGTATCCGCCGGACACCAGCTCAGTCCGCCGCGGTAGTTCGACGGGTTGGGATGCCCTGATCCGATACGCGATTCGGGCTGGGTAAAACTGCTCACCCGCATGAAATACCGCAAGACAAATTCGCGCACTTCGTCGCGCCACTCCAATCGATGCACGGTCCCGAAGTCTGAGTACGCTCCCGGGTCATCGTAGAACATCTCCTGATAATTGCCCATGACCGCCATGGGGCCGTCCGGCAGCACCGCCTCATCAAAAAATCCGAAACTCCTGCCAGGCCGGTTTACTTGGCGGGCCAATTCGAAGGTATCGGCAAATGAGTTGGCGCGGAAAACCCGGTCATACCAAGCCTTCAGCGCCACGCCGGCACGCCGGTAGTGCTCCACACTCTCAATCAGTTTGCGGTCAGACTCGCTGACGACAACTCCGTCTTCGGGAATCATCGCGGCTTTCTTTCTTCCGGACATCGGAATAGCGAGGGCAATCGAAGGCGCTCGTCTTCGCTCATCGGAGTGCGGCAAACCAACCGGCGGCAGGGCTCTGTGACCGCGTCTTTCCACAGCAGCGCCATGGCGGAGCCCGGCACATGCAAGGCCAGCGCGCGAGCTGCCAGATCGTGGGGCGCCGCGTCCAGCCACACGCGCACGGCCGATTCAAACCCGTTTCGAAAAATACCCCCTGGGCAGACTGAATCTGCGTGGTATCTGAGGAAGAGTTCGATAACCGCAGGATGACGCAGGTTCACCAGTGTCATCGCCCAGACGAGCCCCGCCAGCATGTTGCGCCGCGCCCGTTCATGAGGTGCGGCAGTGTCTGCTTCGGCCACGGCAACCCAGGGAGCGCAACTGGCTGGAACCGCATTCTCAAGTTGAAAATACATCCCCCTCCCCACTCCATGCCAGAACAGTTCTTCCATTTCACGCCGGATCGCTCCCACGGCTGAAGCCACCGGCTTGAGATGGCTACGGTATTGGGTGCGCGTCACCAATCCCAACGCCTCATACGCAATCGGCTCGTAGCCTCTAGTAACGTTGGCCCGGCACATCCTGGCAAACGACGTCACGGCCTCGCGTATAAGGCAAGTACCTCCCGACGATGAGCCCAGCAAGGCAAGACTCCGCTGCGCCAGCGAGAGGCCAAGGCCGGCGTGCAGAGGAATAATACATCGGCGAGGCACCGGCATCCGCCGCCGGTCGAAAATTGGGCCGGAACCGTCCGCAAATCGCTGCGCCAGAAGATACCCTGTTCCTTCCACGGCCCAGACAGATTCCCATGGTTCGAGTGCACACGCCCGCTCCACCAGTTCCCACGCTTGATAAGAGCCGCCCGGCAGAAGCCCTAGGCACACATTCACGTTTGCAAAAAGCTCGAATGCGCGCGCCTTGTTGCCAAACTCAAGCCAAGTGATCCGCGGGCCGCCCGGCGGGAGGGCCGCCTCGATCCCTGCGGCCAAGGTGCGCATCCCGCCGAGAGCATGCCGAAACGCGCCGTCTTGCGGCGATTCTCTTGTGCTGCTCTTCATCCCGCGTTACGCGTCGGGAGCTAGTTTTGAGCCAATCCGTTGCAACTGGTACTCAATACCCTGCAAACGGTCGAGAGTCTGCTCTTCGTAGCGGAGTTCCTCACGCGGGAAACGGTCGAGCACCTCGTAATACACGCGCAAGTATTTCCGATCCTCGTGCCTGAGGCAGCCCCCATTCTCACACAAATACTTTCGCCACTTCGACGGCAAATGTGATGACTGCAAGCTCGGCACGCCTTCGGCGAATTCAGCAAGCTTCCATCCCTTGAAGTCAGACTCCGTCAGGTGGTCATGCAGAATCTCTTCGACCTCGCCAAAGGCGCACTCGTAATTCCTTTTGACGAAGAGAATCTTGTAGCGGACTAACTTCAGTTGGTCGTCGGATAAGTCCATGTCAGGCATTCGCTTTTGCTCCTCTACTGTAGATAAGGTCGGAATAGAGACAGGTAACTGGATCGGTGGTGGAGCCGGCGGCAGCGTCGGCTCGTTCACCGGGTGCGGGGGTTCGGAGGCTTCGCTGAACTGGCGCGCCGATTCGAAAAGTCGATTTAGACCGAAAGAGATTATTTGGACGGGGATCATTATCGTTTGAGCGAACACCTCGCCCACCGACGACACGCTGGACGTCGATTGAGGGAAAATCACTCTTCGTGATGACACGCAGTTCTCGCGCTCCTTGTCCGGGGATTATCATAGCCGATCACGTACTAGTTCTGCCAGTGATTGTTGCCGGAAGATCTCTCCCAGCCGCCCATTCCCGATTAGCGCGAGGCGATACCGTTCGACTTTGTCCTTCAGCCCGTTGCCAAAGTATCGTTCCCATGCCTCGGCCCGCGACCGATTGCACCGGGGAGGCCGGTACTCGCAAAACGCCTTGACAAAGCGATCTTCAGGCACCACCTCCGACGCCATGATTAGTGAAGAAAGAACCCCATTCAAGAATCCGGGGCCGCGTGCGCGCTCCCGATAGAAATCCACCAGACAGTCCGCCATCAGACTTGGATCCCGAAGGTTCACGAGCGTATAGGCCCAGGCCACCCCGGCCCGCGCATTTTGCCGACACTTCTCGTCTGGCGCCTCTATCTCTACGCTACGCCAGGGAGAAAAACCGGGAACCTTGTTGACCGGAGAGAAGTACATTGCCCGGCCCGCTCCATGCCAGAAGTACTCGGTTGCCACGGCGTCGATTTGCTTCAGTGAACGCATCACTGGCTTCACCATCTCTTGAAACCATGTTCGCGTAACTAATCCGAGCGACTCAATGATCGGCCCGAGATATCCCGGCTGGGCCGTCGCTTTTGCTTGCTCGAGGAAACCCTCCAGTGCCCGCCCAATCTCACTCGATTTGCTATAGGGCGTAATAGTGCCCAGTGCCCGCTTGGCAAAGGTGATTCCCGATCCGGCATGTAGCATTGCCAAGCTGCTGGCGGGAATCTCTGCTCCCGACCAAAGATCGCGAATTGGCTTCGACAATGAGACGGCACGCTCGGTGTATACTTCACCGAGCCCCTCAATCAGCCATACCGCCGGAAAATCTCCGGCGGCGCGGGCTCGCTCTAACGCCGCTTGCAACGGAATTTCACCCAAATCCGGAATCTGCAGGGTCGTCCGTGCCTGATTGACGTATCCGACTACGTCGACTGTCCCGCGAATCTCGCTCCAGGCTGCCCCCAACGGAGTGCGCACCACGTCGAGACCCCGATTCGTGACCGTTGTCCCAACCTCCGCGATATACCTGGGATCGAGAAACTTCAGCGACAGCGCGTCGAAGAAACGGTCCACGGCTTCATTTAGTGCTTTAGCACCCACCTCATAAACGGTGAAGAATCCGGCGTTGGTTTGGAATTCGTTCTTCGCCGCCTGAGTCACCCGATAAACGCTTGCCAGAACGTTCTGTTCGACAACAGGCGATACCGGTACTGCCTGGGTCGACACGTTCTGAACTAGGGCGGCCATACTGGTTGCTCTAACTATTTCTGCAGACCCCAGCCGGGGCATTCCGGTGCGGGCACCGGTCCTTGGCTGCGCGTCCGCGTAGAAGTCCCCCCTACGGGGGCCGCCATCCGCACCTCGATCTGGGGAGCTGGTACCGTCATGAAAGGCGCTGCCACAGTTTCTAGTGGTGCCAGCAAGACGTCGGCCGCCGCGTTTTGAAGGCTCGCGCCCGTCTTGTAAGCCATCATTGATGTTTCGTTGAAGTCCGCCGTGGCAGCGGCAGTGATTCGATCCAGCGCCTCACGAGCCCGCTGCAATTGCTTAGTCCCTGGCTGGACGGCCAAGCTGATCGCCTGTTGGGCACCGAATACTGAGAGTGCCCAGGTGCATCCCATGAACGCTTTCACCGTGTCGCGCATACGTTCCTCCGCAGGTCCCCCGAAATTGACTACAACCACACCTGTCCATTAGACAGGTGCGAGCTGAAGATTTGCGGTCTCATTTTCCACTACCACTCAATCCCTTTTCCCAGCGGAATTACCCGTTGGCTTTTCGCAATACTTCAAGAAAGTGGATAGAATCACTCAACTCGTCGATGGCGCAAATGATGCACTCTTCTACTGCTGACGCAGGTAGCCCCTTTTCGTTCTTGAGGATCGAGGCCACGCGCTCCCGCAACCTGACGCACACCTTTTCGATTAGGCGCGTTACGTTCGATTGATGAATCCCAACCAGCCGCGCCACTTCCCCTAAACGCTTATTGTCGTCGTAACGCCACAGAAGTAACTGCCGTTCGGCTTCCGCTAAATTTCCGCAAGCCTCTGTAAGGGCTTCTTCCAATAGATTCTTGTAGCGGCTTCGATAGAGGCTCCGTTCCATCCGTGCCACAGCTTGTTCATCCCGTGGCTCTATCGCAACTTCGGAACTGCAAGTTTCGTATTTTCCCTTCGCCGTCTCATTGATGTGCCGGTTTTTTACGATTGTCCTGAGCCATGTTGCCAAGGAGCTTCTTCCGTCATAGGATGCAATCCGGCTTCGGCCGCTCCGGTCCGGAAGGTAGAGATCGCTGATCAGGCTGTCCGCCAGACACCCCGCCGATTGCGTACTCCGATTGAAATAGCTGAAAGTATCTGAAATCGGAGCATGATAGAGCGCCCGGAGGCGCTCCCAGGCGGTTTCGCGTCCTAGCGTGCAAGCCGCCGAAAGAAATAGATCCCCAGTGTTGAGCTCGCACACCAGGCCCGCAGGCGATCGCGCCGCCGCGCTCAGACTCAGACCTCTACACCTGAGCACAATCGGAGCGACGTGATCCTTGAACTCGGTTATACCAAGGTCGACCTTGGTGTGATTCGCCTTTGCCAAGTCGAATAGACGTGCCAGGGTTGTATCGAACGTTGAGTCGATCAGTGGAAGTGTCACGGCTATATAATTCCCTGACTTTCACGAGGACACGGTGTAAGGGTTCAGGCCAGATGCTTTTGCAGCGGCTCCCAATAGTTGGCCTGCCATCCGCCAGCCAAGTGCTCCTGCATTTCAGGCGGGAAACCCGCATGATCAAGGATGACTCGGGTGCCAGTTCCTTCTTCGCGCAGCTCGAACTTGACTATGGAATAGACGCCGCTTCCCCAGGGTTTGGCACGCCAAGCCTGGACAATCATCCGATTGGGCACAAGTTCGATGTTTCGCCCATGGATCATGCCCCCAAAACAAGAGAATGAACCGCCCTCTTCAGTACTAATCTCCGTCGGCGCCCCGGCTGACAACTTGCTGAACTGCTTGGCGTCGACCAGTGCCTCATAGACGCGCTTTGGGCTAGCTTGAAATACAATTTCCTGATGAATTTGCGGCATAGAGTTTTGGTTTCCTTTCAGACGGGCCGTTAACTGGATCGTCTGGTGGAAATTATGACGGATATGAGGTGGGAGGTCAAGCGTTAATAATTGTCAGCTGATAATGCACAGCGCTGGCGGGCCCGGGAGAAATTGCAGTTCACCGAGTTGCTGGAGGCGATGCTGCATCAACCCAAGCGGCGGACCCGCGTGATGAGCAAGGCGCAGTTCGTCACGGCGTTGGTGCTGGCTGGTGCTGGCCTATATTACGTCGGCTGGCGCACTTACTTGGAACGCGAACCCATGCTGATCGGCATCCTGCGCGTGCTCCGACCTGCCACCGCAGAGCACCTTCTGGCGCGCCTCCTTGCTTCCCTGCATCTGATCTGAAAACAAGGGCAAGAAGAGCTATCAACCGATCCTGATCTTCCTGGCCGAGCCACGCGAGTTTCCCAGCGGCTAGTTAAGTTGCGCAAAAGGGAACCGGCCCGATGGGACGCAGATCGCACGGGCATCTCCACGAGGTCATCGCCGCGCTGCCCGGCGCGATCCGCAGTTTCTGGCCAATCAACGAGTTGCAACGCCACACAAACAAATATCCGCGCGGCGACGTGCGCGCGGTCAACACGGCTGACGAAAGCATGAAGGAAGTCAAGAAGACCACGCTCGACGACGGGTATCGACAAGAGCTTCTTCAGCGGCTCGTCCAGCGCCATCATGACGAATCGTCGGCGATTTCGATCCGGCCCGAGCTGATTGGAAGACCCGGCTGGTGGCGCGGGTGACCCGCAAGTACCAGGCGGTGCCGCCCATCAACAAGAACAATCGAGACGCCGGACAAAGCCAACGCGCTGTTTGCGGCGGGGCTCAGTATCAAGATGGATGACGATCATCCGGATTACCCGACCCTCTCGATTGCCAACCACACTCTTCGGCGGCTCAGTCTTTTCGTGCCTGTTTACCCGCATGCGCCAGAAGGAAGGGCCGGAGCTACGGCGCCGGGACTCAGTTGAATATCCCTACTAATCCCTACTAAAGGATGCAGCGGGCTTTGTGATGGCTTATGCGCCCCCCCCAGAAGAAGGTAGTTACCAAGGCTTCACGTAGGCGAACTCGATCCCGAACTCGATCCCGAACTCGATCAGAACAAGACCTCGTGGCTACAGGAGCGGAAGGTGGGCCGCAGGGACGATATGGCGCGGGTGCGGCTACTTTGGAACGACGAGCAACAGGCGTAGAATTAGCGACTTGAGCTGATCGAGCGGTATTCTATGTCGACTTGAAGCGGGGTTATGAGGATAACCTTGGTGCAAGCGCCGCAACAGGCTATTTGGGTTGGGCGATTTTGGCCTGGAGTTTGAGCACGGCTTGAGAGATCTTCTCAAGCCGCTGGAGAGTGGTTTTGAGCTTGCGGAACTGGGCGGAGGCGGCCTTGTAGAGAGGCGCCGCTTTTGGTGACAGACGCACGTTCACGGTCTTCCCCTCGACCTTGTAGGTGAGTTCGAAATAGGGGCCATGCCGATTGTTGGAATCGGAGCGGCAGGCGCAATAGGCTTTGCCACACTTGGTCATCCTCTTCAGTACGGTTCCCTTGCAGAAGTACTCCAGTTGATCGAAAGCGCCTTTGAGTTCCTGGAAACGCTGGGCGTGTTTGGCTAGTGCGCTCGGCGCCGGGGAGGAACGGGGACGTGACATTGTACTGACGGTAATAATACCGTCAGTACATGGATATTGCAACTGCCGCTCCTTCTCCTCTGTCTTCTCCGGCTGCCGTCGAGTTCGCTCTCTTGGAGTCCTGGCTGTCCTCCGCTACGGTCCTGCAACTCCCGCTCCATGCCATCGAAGCGCAGCAATCCGACAAGGGCCGCGAAGTCCTACGCCTCCTGTTGCAGGCACACCTGCAGCAGCGCGGTGACGGCGATGTCGGCCCCGCGTTGTTGGTCCCCTCCGGCCACGAACAACTCCGTTATGCTCATCGCCGCCTGGGCACACGCTTGCTTACCACTGTGTTCGGCACCGTGGAGGTGAGGCGCATGGGTTACTCCCGTCCGGGGGCGCCCAGCATCTTTCCCCTGGACCAGTCACTCTCTCTGCCCGGGCGCTCGTTCTCCTATGAACTACAGCGCCGGCTGGTCAAGGCCGCCGTGCAGAACCCGTTCTTGGCGTCCGTGGAGACGATCGCCGAACTCACCGGCGTCTCCGTTTCCAAACGCAGTCGGGAACAAATTCTGCCGGATGTGGCCCAGGACTTTGGCGCCTTCTATCAGCAGCGTCCGCCCGATGCCGCCACCGGCTCGATTCTCGTCGCAGCCGTCGACGGCAAAGGCATTCCGGTCGTCAAGCCGGTTTCCCTGCAGCCAGCCCTCCGCTTGACCAAAGGCCAGAAGACCAACAAGAAGCGCATGGCGACCGTCGCGACCGTCTTTACCCGTGCGCCCTGGGTCCGCACGCCGCAACAAGTTTTGGAGTGTCTGTTCCCCACTGAACGCCAAACGCGCGGCGACAAAGCGGTGGCCCCGCGGCCGGAGAACAAACGTGTGTGGGCCAGTCTGGCCAAGGGCAAGTCCGCCGTGATCGATGAGGTGGCCGCCGAGATGGACCGCCGCGATCCGGCGGGATTGCTCACCCGCATCGCGTTGACCGACGGCGAACGCGCGCTCCAGATCCGGGTCAAAAGCAAACTGCGCGTGACGCTCATCCTGGACCTGATGCACGCGATGGAGAAGCTCTGGAAGGCTGCCTACGTCTTCCACGCCGAGGGCAGCCTGGCAGCCGATCTTTGGGTCCTGGAGCGCACGTTGCGCATCCTGAGTGGCGACGTGGGTCAGGTGGTCAAGGGCCTCCGGCAATCCGTCACAAAACGCCGCCTGTCCGGCGCTCCCCAGAAGATTTTGCAGTCCGTGGCGGGCTACTTCTCCAAAAACCGTTCCTACATGCGCTACGACGAATATCTGGCCAAGGGCTGGCCCATTGCCAGCGGCTCGGTCGAGGGCGCCTGCAAAAATCTGATCAAGGACCGCATGGAACGATCCGGCATGCGTTGGACTGAAGCGATGGCCGAGGCCGTCGTCCAACTCCGCGCCATCTACCTCTCCGGCGACTTTGATCGCTACTGGGAATTCCACATCCAGCAGGATCAGCAGCGGCTATACCCGGTCCAGTGGGCCGTCGTTCCAGAGTAGCCGCACCCATATGGCGCTGCTTGGGCAGCTTTCGGGTAACGACTATTGGGGCCCGCACCATGAAGTGGAATGGCGATCAGGAAGCTTGTGGGGCCCGCGTAAGGGCGGAACAGTTATTCACGCAACATGAAATGCCTGTGGTAGACTTGTGGCGATCATAAACCGACTCTTCGCAAAGCAAATGGTTCCGCAATTCGGTGAATTGTGCGTCGCGGCCAGACATATAGGAGCCCAGTGATGAATAATACGCTTAGAAGTGGTTTACTTCACGCAGACCACAGCGAAAGTGTCGCTGAGGCCATCGACAATCTCGGTCGCAACCTCTTGACTCAAAACCACGCCGAGAACAAGCTGCTCGTAAGGTTATTCTTCAGGGCCATTGATGCGCGTGATTCTGCGGCACTCTATCAATATGTCTCCGTCGATTATTTGGACCACAATCCGCAGTTCCCTAATCTTCCATCCGGGATTGAGGGCCTCCGCCGGGGATTCGAAATAGCTCTCGGCGCCTGGTCGGACGTCCATCACGAAGTTCTGGATCAGATTGCCGAGGGTGACAAAGTTGTAAGTCGTATCAGCACCTACGGAATTCACGTTGGCGAGTTCCTGGGGGTGCCGGCAACGAACAAGAGGATAACGATGTCAGGAATCGCTATTCACCGAATCGCGAACGGGAGACTCGCGGAGCACTGGGCGAACATCGATCAGGTTGGAGTGTTGGTTCAACTTGGAATTTTCCCGTGCCCCCCGCCCGCGTAGCATATACTATGGAAAATCGCTTGCACCTAAAGAGGATCTTACGCACTCTCGGGGTTCTCCCTCACTCTCGTTGCAGGCCGGGAGCAACGCTGCCTCTGTCCAGGTTAAGTCCAGGTTATTGCCAAGTAACGGAAATACCATAGCGGCAGCGATCGTGAGTTTCCGCGTAACCCAGTGGGGTGACATGTCTCTTCCTCCTTGCTTGATCTCTTCTCTATGATTTGAAGCGGTAGCCAAAGAGAAACTTAGCGGAAAAAAGTGGAATGTCTTGATCGTCCGCCGGACTAAACGCCGGCGGCGGCCGGTGAGCCTCTCCTGGGCAGCGCTCTCCGATGACGCGGACCAAGCCGGCCATGAGCCGCTACGACTTGCCCTAGGCCAGCCTTGCGACGGACATCGCACGCTGTTCACCGCGAAAGGATATCTCTCGCGTGAAGCAAGTGACCAGCGGTTCACTCGACCTGGGCAGGCGGCTCGACGGCGCCTGTCAACCGGCGACCGGTGCTCTTGTTAGATGCCGGTTAGAATCCAACCACCCTCGAACGGACTACCGTCATCAGAATATCCAGCTGCCCGATCCTGCAGCCCAATGCCGAAACTCCTCGCCCGCACCCTCTCGCGACGGATTGCGGTTCGCTCACTCGATCCCCCACTCTACTTTGACCGAGAGCTCGGTCTCCCCCCTTTCGCGGGTTCAGATGACGGAATTGCGAATCTTGGAATTTAACCTTGTAATCCAATTGGGATTGTGTCATGCTCCATGAGCGACTTCGACCGCAGCTGGCGAGAAGTAACATGACTATTCGTGACACGTTAGCCTACTCAACTTTGTTTGTTCTTTTCGCTGGCCTATCGGGTTGCGGCGGCGGCACGCAGGCGCCGGGGCCGACGACGGAGGTCAAGCGCGCCGCGGAGCT
>JAYTKJ010000090.1:0-1621 GCA_043730365.1 Acidobacteriota bacterium
TGTTTCACGCCCTGGTGGAACTTACGCCGCATGAGCGTGCCCGCTATCTCACCGAGCACGATACCGATCCGGAAATCCGCCGTCAAACCGAAGAACTGCTGGCCTACGATTCGGCGGACAGCGCTCCATTGCTGCGCGATATCGGCAAGGTGGCGGGGCGCGCGCTGTCGCAGCTCGATGCGCAGGGCGCCCGCTGCGGCCCCTACCAACTGATGAAGGTGATCGGGCGCGGCGGCATGGGTGTGGTGTATCTGGCCGAGCGCGTGGATGGGGAAGTCCGGCAGCGAGCGGCGATCAAGCTGCTGCGTCCGGGCCTGCACGAGATCCAGCGCGAGCGCTTTCTCCAGGAGCGGCAAATTCTGGCGGCCTTGCAGCATCCCAACATCGCCCGGCTGCTGGATGCGGGGCACTTGGACGGCGGCCAGCCTTACCTGGCGATGGAGTATGTGGAGGGCCGGCCGATTGACGAGTACGCAGCCGGTTTAGGCGTTCGGCAAAAGCTCCAACTGTTCCTCACTGTGTGCGCCGCCGTCGCTTATTTGCACCGCAACCTGGTGGTACATCGCGATCTGAAACCCAGCAACATCATGGTCACTAGCGAGGGCGAGGCCAAACTGCTCGACTTCGGTATCGCCAAGATTCTGGACTTGACCGCCGACGCCCTTATGACCGATGTCCGGATGCTGACGCCGGCCTTCGCCAGCCCAGAGCAGGCGGCGGGCGGCAGCATCAACACCACATCGGATATTTATTCGCTGGGCGCCGTACTCTGCCAGTTACTGACGGGCGCGCCCCCGAGTCAAGGCCCTTGGCAAATCAAGGGCGATCTGGATCTGATCCTGCGCAAGGCCCTTCGCCAGGAACCGCAGGAACGCTACTCGACTGTGGAGCAGTTCACCGACGATCTGGAAGCTTTCCTGGACCTGCGCCCCATCCGGTTGCGGCAGGCGGACGTCCTCTATCGCGCGAGGAAGCTGGCGCGCAAATACTGGCTTCCTTTGACGGCAGCCGCGCTCACCATCGCAGGCTTGTCCGTAGGTTTGTATGTGGCGAATCGTGAACGCGCCATCGCACAGCAGCGATTCAATGACGTGCGGAAGCTGTCGAACAAACTGCTGGACATTGACCTAAAGGTGCGGAACCTTCCAGGTTCCACCGAGTCGCGCCAGTTCATTGTCGATACGGCGCTGGAGTATCTGAAGCCCCTGGCGGCGAGCGCGGGCAACGATCCCGAGTTCGCGCTCGATCTGGGCAATGCCTACCTGCGCGTGGCGCGGGTGCAAGGCGTCCCCATTACATCGAATCTTGGTCAAGTGGAGAACGCCGAACAAAGCCTTCTGAAAGCAGAAGCTCTGCTCGCTTCGGCGCTTGCGGCGCAGCCGTCGAACCGAATGGCACGCTTGCGGGCCGCGCAGGTCGCGCATGATCGAATGGTGCTGGCTCAGGGAAGGCGGCCGGACACCGCCGCGTTGCCGCTGGCGCGGAGGTCCGAGGAACTGCTCCAGTATTACCTCCGCACGGGCCCCCCTGGCGGCACCCGCGAGAATTCGCAGAGCGTGATCATCGTGGGCATGAACGTCGCCGACTGGTACCGGGAGAAGGGTCTGCCAGAGGAAGCGTT
>JAYTKJ010000091.1:0-5980 GCA_043730365.1 Acidobacteriota bacterium
ATCAGCGCCGAGAGCGGCTGTTGCGCTTCGAGCTTCACGGGCATCTGCGAGAGCTTGGCCGATAGAGGCTCGCTCGAGTCATATCGGAGCCCAGAGACCGCCGCGCCGCCCTTCACTTCCACGGTGAGCGACTTGAGCACATCATTCATTTCGGCTGCCTTGAAATCCAGCCGGGCGCTTTCACCGGGTCCCAGATCGCCGGCGCGTTCAAAGAACCCCACCCCGTGTTTGTAAAGCACTACGTTGCGGACATTGAGATCGGCGGCCGGGCTCACCATGGCTCCGGCCAGGGTTAATGCCAAGCCTCTGGTCACTTTTCGTTTGGACATTCGTTTTTTCGCCTTCCTCTTGCCTAATGGTGCCACAAAGCCAATCCTTTCATAACTTAGTATCCTCGGATATGGCGATGCTTGGCGAGCGGGTCATTCTGGTGGTGGAGGACGAGCCCTCTATAGGGAGTTTGCTGGAGCGTGTTCTGGCGCGCGGCGGTTACGCGGTTCAACTCTGCGCTTCACCGGAGGCGGCGCTCCAGGGCCCAGGCCCCTATTGCCTGGCCATCGTCGACTACTCGCTGCCCGGCATGGACGGCCTGACCTTGATCGACCGTCTTCGGCGGCAACAGCCGGATCTGCCGGTGATCCTTTGTAGCGGCCTGCCAATGAATCCGCCGGTGCTTGATCCACCCGTCCACTTTGTGCAGAAGCCGTATCGGCCTCGCCAACTGGCTGAGTTGGTGGCGGAACTGATCGCCCCGGCAGTGGGGTTGCCATGATCAACAAGCTCTACGACTCCTTGGCGGAATGGTGGCCACTCATGTCGGCACCTGGCGACTACGAAGAAGAGGCTACGGCTTACGGCGCCGCGCTCGCCCAAATCGGCAAGGGTCCGGCAGACACGGTTCTCGAACTTGGCAGCGGAGGCGGTAACAATGCGTCCTGGCTGAAGCGTCAGTTCAGGATGACCTTGGTGGATCCGTCTCCTGGAATGCTTGCGCACAGCCGCAAGCTCAATCGGGAATGCGCGCACCATGAGGGCGACATGAGAACGTTCCGCCTGGGCAACGGTGGCCAGTTCGATCGAGTGTTCATACACGACGCCATCTGCTACATGACGACGCTTGACGACCTGCGCCGAGCCATCGATACGGCTTTCTTCCATTGCCGCCCCGGAGGCGCGCTCGTCATTGCGCCAGACTGCGTTTGGGAAACCTTTCGGCCTGGCACGGATGAAGGTGGGCATGATGGGCCCAACGGAAGCCTGCGTTTCCTCGAATGGAGTTGGGACCCGGATCCCTCGGACGATACCTATTTGGTGGACTACGCGTTCCCGCTGGATCTATTCGTGGGACTGAAACCGTAGCTGGCCCAAGATGCGATACTAAGGCTTCCTCTTCGCCGTGTTGATTCCTACGCTCCTCGCCGCCGCCGCACAGATTTCCTTCCCCATCAAACCGGCGAAGCCGGCGGAGGCGAAGGCTGAAATAGTCTATCTGGATAAGGTCTGGGCACGAGCCGGACATTCGGCTTTCACAGACTTGATTCGTTACAACGAGCGCTGGTTCCTGGCTTTTCGCGAAGCCTCCACGCACACCTCCGGCGATGGCGCTATTCGAGTCCTCACGTCGTTCGATTTTGAACACTGGCAGGAGTCGGCACGGGTCACGCATCCGAGGGGCGATCTTCGCGACCCCAAGCTATGCCGGACGCCGGACAACCGGCTGATGCTCACCACGGCCTTGGCGCTCACCCAAACGGACAAAGTGCGTCACCAATCGCTGGCCTGGTTCTCACGCGACGGTCGCGAGTGGGGCGAACCGGCGTCGATCGGCGATCCTGACGTCTGGATCTGGCGCGTGCAGTGGCACCAGGGGCGGGCGTTGGCGCTGGGCTACGGCACCGCGGGGCAGCGGTTTCTGCGCTCTTACACCAGCGCGGATGGCTCACGCTTTGATGCGCTGAATCCGTTTGTGTTGTCCGATGAGTACCCGAATGAATCGTCGGTGCTGTTTCAGACCGATGACACGGCTTTGTGCCTGCTGCGGCGGGACGCCGGATCGAAGACCGCCCTGCTGGGGCGAAGCCGGCCGCCGTATCGCGCCTGGACGTGGAGCGATCTCGGCACACGGATTGGCGGCCCGCACATGTTGAAAATTCCCGACGGCCGCATCGTGGCCGCCGTGCGGCTCTACGACGGCAAAGTGCGCACGGCGCTCTGCTGGCTGGATCTGACCGCCAACCAACTCACCGAATTTTTCACGCTTCCTTCCGGAGGCGACTCCAGCTACGCTGGCCTCTGGTTCCACGATGGGCTCCTGCATGTGAGTTACTATTCTTCCCATGAAGACCGTACCTCCATCTATGTGGCCAAGGTGAAGTTGCCGGTGCGGCCGATCAAGGAGACCAGTCGATGATGAAGGCTATGATCGCCGCGACGGCGTTCGTGCTGTTAGGAGCATGTTCGACGCCCGAGGTTAAGAAGGTAGAGACGGCCCCGGCTCCGCCCGCCGCCGCCACCATCACGCAGTTCTACGTCTCACCGGCGGCAATCGCCAAAGGGGACAAGGCGCTGCTTTGTTACGGCGTCGAAGGCGCGGTGGCGGTTCGGCTCGATCCGCCGGTGGATGAGATTACACCCTCGCTGGCGCGGTGCCTTGAGGTGACGCCGACCGCTACGACCACCTATACTCTGTTTGCCAAGAACCGGGCCGGAGCCGAAGTGTCGAAACCGGTGCAGGTGATCGTCGATCCTAAGATGCGACGCGCCGCACCAGCGGGAGCCACGGGTTTGATTCTGTTTTTCACAGCCGCGCAGGGCAAGGTGAAGAAGGGCATGCCGGTTATGTTGTGCTATGGGGTAAAGGGTGCGACAACGGTGAGCATCTCGCCCGCGGTGCAGGCCCTGATGCCTAGCGAGCGTATCTGCTTTCAGACGACGCCGGAGGCCACCACCAGCTACGTATTGACGGCCAAGTCTGCCGATGGCGGGACAGATACCGAGACCGTGCGCATCGCGGTTGAACCGTAGCGCTGAGCCGCCGATGGCCCCGCGGACAAAAGTTGCATCGGCAGCAAATCGTAATGACGCGTGTTGGCCAGCAGAAGGCGGGCGGCCCCATCGGGCTTTTCAGCTTCGAACAGGCAAGTTCGAGAACCTGCCCTACCTTCCAATTGGACGCGTCCGTCCCGCTGACTTACTCTGTAGGCCATCCTGGCGCCATGATGGACCCGCAGAGATTCTAAGGACCAGTCTGACCCGCTCACCAAGTGGATCCCACCTTCGGGAGCGATCAGAATACTCGTTTCTTCGAGCGACCCAGTCGAAAAGTAGACGTTCTCGGCAGCGTCCAGAATGCTGCGCGCGTTGTTGAGAAACACTTCGCTTGGTTCTGGTTTCTGCTGCATCAAATTTTCCGTCTGAAACCCTCATCGGCCCGGCGGGCGCGGCTTTGAGAGAATACGAACAAGCCATGCATCATCGGTTAGCCATTCATTTTTTCGTGCTGGTCAGCTGCGGTTTCGCTCAAGGTCTGGCCGGAAAGGTCGATGCGCTGGCCGCGGCCTCGCCGGTGGCATCGCGCGGACATTGGGGCGCGCAGGTGATCGATCTGGCGACGGGCGAGCTGATTTATGCCCGGAACGAGAACAGTTTTTTCGTCCCGGCCTCGAACACCAAGTTATTCTCCACGGCGCTGGCATTGATACGGCTTGGTCCGGCGCACCGCCAGTTGACGCGGCTGGTGGGCATGCAGCCGGTTGGCCCCGATGGCGTGCTGCACGGCGAGCTGCGCCTGATCGGCGGCGGAGACGCGACGCTATCCGGGCGGCCGCTTCCTTACGATCCCAAGGCGAAGTTCAGCGAGCCACTCGCGGCTCTGGACGAATTGGCCGAGCAAGCCTGGCAAAGAGGATTGCGGCGTGTGGATGGCGACATCGCCGGCGACGACACGGTGTATCTGTGGGAACCTTTCCCCGGCGGCTGGGCGCTGGATGACACCAAGTTCAGCTATGGCGCGCCGGTGAGCGCGTTGATGCTGCATGACAATACCGTCACGCTGCGATTAGAGGGAGGCGCCGAAGCCGGGCAACCCGTTCGTGTGACCGTGTCTCCCACGCCCGCCTACTGGACCATCGAATCTCGGGTCCGTACGGCATTCCCGGCCGCGGGCGCCCACATGGAACGTGAACCCGGTTCGCGGCAGATTGAACTATGGGGCACGATCGCGCCGCGCCGGGCACGTGTCTTCTCGTTGGCAGTGGATGACCCGGCGCACTACGCTGCTTTCGCCATGCGCGAGGCGCTCGAGCGGCGGGGCATCGCGGTGCTCGGCGGCGTCGCGGCCTATCACCGGCACCCGCTGATGAAGGCAGGTGCCGAGACCGTGGGAGCCGTCGAACTGGCGCGCCGGCTCTCGCCGCCACTGCTGGAGACCCTGCGTGTCATCGACAAGGAGAGCCAGAACCTGCAAGCCGAAGCGGTGCTGCTTGAAGTAGCGCGCCTGCGCGGCAAAGCGCCGGGCCGCGATGGCGCGGTGGAGGAGTTGCGGGCGTTCCTTGAAGAGATTGGCGTCCCCGGCGAGGACTACAACTTCGAAGATGGCAGCGGGCTCTCGCGCCTGAACCTGATTACGCCTGCCACCGTGATTCGGCTGCTGCGCTTCATGCACGCCTCGCCGCATGCCGACGCGTTCCGGAGTCTGCTGCCCCATGGCGGCGTAGACGGTACATTGGACGACCGCTTCAAGCGTCTCAAGGGCGCGGTAATTCTGGCCAAGACGGGCTCGCTCAGCCACACGGCGGCGTTGTCGGGCTATATAGAGCGGCCGGACCGCGCGCCGCTGGCATTTTCGGTGATGGTTAACAACGCTAACGCCCGTGGGGCGGCGCTCCGCGAATTCATTGATAAACTGGTGCTGACGATCCTGGAGTAGATCGACTTCACCATGCCAATCTTTGAATACCGCTGCGAAGACTGTGGAACGCGCTTTGAGAAACTGGTGCGCTCCTCCGATACCGATGGCCCGCATTGCCCTCACTGTGGCACCGCGCGCCTCGAGCAGGAGCTATCGACATTTGCCGCTCACGGCAGTAGCGCTCCTCAGGCGATGAGCAAGGGTGGCGGCGGGTGCCCGGCGGGCATGTGCGGCACGCCCGGCCTGTGCGGGCGCGAGAACTAGCTGGTGCTCAGCAGGCGGACGTTCGCGTTGCTCGTGGCTGCGGCGCCAGGGGCGGTGGCTCAGACTGCGTCCCCGTCGCCTGCGCGCTTTCAGGCGACGATCGACAAGTATCTGGACGATGACAAGACGGCTCCTCCGCCTCGCGGAGGCATCCTCTTCACCGGCAGCAGCATCTTCTTTCGCTGGAAGACACTTACCGAGCAGATGGCGCCGCTGCCCGCCTACAATCGGGCCTTCGGCGGCTCACGGACGGCCGATATTCTCTACTACATGGATAAGGTTGTGCTGCCGTATGAGCCGAAGATCATCGTCTACTACTGCGGGAGTAACGATGTGAATGCCGGCGAGTCTGCCGGACCCATTGCGGCTCGGTTCCAGGAGTTTGCCAGGCGCGTGCATGCCAAGCTGCCTGCCACCAAGATCTACTATGTCTCGATCAACAAGGCTCCGCAAAAGCGAGATCGCTGGGACGTGGTGGATGCGGCCAACGGATTGGTGTCGGACTTTACTTCGCACGACAGCCGGCTGGGATTCATCGACGTGAATCCGGCGTTGTTCGACGCCGAAGGCAAGCCTCGCGTTGAGCTGTACCTGCCTGACTTGCTGCACTTCAAAGAGCCTGCTTATGCGGAGTTCACCCGCATCATCAAGCCGGTGTTGGAGCGCGAGTGGAAGCGCTTAGAGGCCCCTTCAGTTGGTCATGCTGAGAACTTGAGAGTACCGAAGTCAGAGGGCGGGCGGCTCATGCCGCCAAGCTGGTTCCTTCGGTTCGGGATAGGTCAAGCCGTTCTCGGATGAATTTCACGA
>JAYTKJ010000092.1:0-4058 GCA_043730365.1 Acidobacteriota bacterium
GGTTCAGTGCGCTGATCTCGCGCGAGGACAATCTGCCCCAAGTCTATTCCGTCTTGAAAGAAGTGGGCGCGAGCAGGGTTGAAACCATTGACATGGCGCCAGGCCAAAAGAAGAGCCGCATCGTCGCCTGGAAGTTTCGGTAACCTGCCCTAAGATATAATATTTCAGGACATCAATGCTGCTTGCCCTTGCCGCCACCGCCGCTGTAACCTACGCCTCGGCCGGCTTCGTCGCCTTCCCGCCCCAGCTCGAAATCGGCGCCATGTCCGCCGTCGCCGTAGACCGCCGCGACAACATCTATGTCCTGCATCGCGGTCCGCAGCCCCTGCTCAAATTCGACAAAAAGGGCAAGTTCATCAAAGCCTGGGGCGAAGGTCTCTTTAAAGTGGCCCACGGTCTTCGGATCGATCGCGCCGGCAACGTTTGGACCACCGACAACGGCAATCACCTGCTCCGCAAATTCTCCGCCGACGGGCAGCTTCTCGCCTCCCTCGGCGAAGGCCTCCTCAGAGCCCCGGACGACGTGGTCTTCGCCTCCGATGGTACGCTCTTCGTCGCCGACGCGGGCAACGGCCGCATCGCGCACCTCACGCCGGAAGGCAAACTCCTCGGATCTTTCGGACGGAAAGGCAAGGCCGAGGGGGAATTCACCACCGCCCACGGGCTGGCCATCGACAAGCAAGACCGCATCTATGTCGCCGATCGCGGCAACAAGCGCGTGCAGGTCTTCTCCACTGATGGCAAAGCCGCTGGAGTTTGGACCGGCTTCGGTGAGCCCTATTGCCTGCTCATCGTCAACGATCAGCTCCTGATCTCCGACGGCGACGCACACAGGATTTCGCATCTCGCCCTCTCCGACGGCAAGATGACCGCACAATGGGGCGACCCCCAGCTCCTGAAACTTCCCCACATCATGGCCACCGATTCCAAGGGCCGCTTGTTCGTGGCCGAGGTGAACGGCAAGCGTGTCCAAATCTTCAAGCCAAACCGATAGAATTGAAGCGACCGGTATTTTTATGAGGCCCATCGTCTGCATCATCGCCTTGACGCCGTTGCTCCTACTGGCACAAGCACCGCAGCCGCAACACGCGCAGGACCAGATCGACGCCGCGCATCGCCCCATCTTCCAACGTGGGCCGGAGCCGAACAAAGCCGCCGCGGCCATCACCGCCGAAGCTGCCGCCAAACTGCCTACTCGCGCCAATCCCGCCGCCGCTGCTCGCATCACTCGCCGCAACTACATTGATGAGCACATCTTCGGCCGCATGGCCGCCGACGGCGTTCCCCATGCCCTGCCCGCCACTGACGAAGAGTTCGCCCGCCGCGCCTGGCTCGATGCCACTGGCCGCATTCCCGAGCCCCAGCCGCTCCTGGCCTTCCTCGCTTCCACCGATCCGGCCAAGCGCGAGAAACTGATTGACCGGCTCGTGGACTCGCCCGAGTTCATCGATAAGTGGACTTACTACTGGGAAGACCTGTTCCGCGCCGGTCAGCGCATGGGCCCTGGTCTCAACCTCTTCCACTATTGGGTGCGCGAGTGGCTGCGGCTCGATCGCCCGTACAACCAAGTGGTCACCGAGCTCCTCACCGGCGGCGGCAAGTCCAGCTTCTCCGTTCCCGGCGGCCTCTATTTTGCCCGTGATTTCGTCAAGGCTAAAGATGATCCGGAGGAAGAGGGCGCGCTCGATCTGGTGAACATTCCCGACACCGTCGACGAGTTTACCGTCACTTACTCAAAGGTCTTCCTGGGCCTCAATCTTTCCTGTATCTCCTGTCACGATGGCAAGCATCACTTGGAAAAGGTCAACCTGTTCCTATTGGAAAAGAAGCGCGAAAGTTTCTTCCAACAGGCTGGCTTCTACGGCAAGACGCGCCAGATCATGAACTGGGAAAACGGCAACCAGGCCAACACCGAGTACACGGTGGATGATTTGGCGCCGGGCTACGACACCAAGTCGCTCAGCATCCTGCGCGTGCCGCGCTCGGGTGGGGATTCGCGGCCTCGTTTCATTCTCACCGGCGAAGCGGCTCGGCCCGGGCTGAACGAGCGCGACGAGTTGGCGCGCATGCTTACTTCGCACATCCAGTTTGCCCGCGCCACCACCAATCGCGTCTGGGCGGAGTTGATGGGCTTCGGCATCGTGGAGCCGCTCGATGATTTCGATCTGGCCCGCTATGATCGCGGCTCCAAACTCCCCGCCGGCTGGTCAATCCAGCCTTCCAACCCCGAACTGCTGAACGCGTTGGCCAAAGATTTCCAGCAATCGAACTATAGCTTCAAGACCATGGTGAAGCGCATCATGAAGTCCAGCGCCTACCAGCTTTCCTCGCGGTTTGATGGCGAGTGGAAGCAATCCTACGCGCCCTACTACGCGCGCAAATATGTCCGCATGCTCACTGCGCCGGAGCTGCATGACGCTATCACGGTCGCCACCGCCCGGCTGGGCAGCTTTAAGAGCGGCAATCGCAACGTGGCCATGATTCAACAGATGTCGGAGCCCAAGAAAGCGGCGAGCGACGTGCAGAATTTCATGCGTATCTTCGGCCAGGCCACCCGTGACGACATGCCGAAAAAGACCGCGCCTTCCTCGCTCCAGGCGATGATGCTGATGCAGTCCAAGGTTGTCACTGATCGCGTGCTGGCGCTCTCGTCAAGCCGTGTGGATCAGCTCGTCAAGGACACCGCGGCCTCCGATGCCGACGTGGCCAACTCGCTGTACATGGCTACGCTCTCCCGCCGCCCCACCAAAGAAGAAGCCGCCGTAGCGCTGGCCGCTCTGGGCAAGGATCGCCGCCGGGGCGCGGAGAATCTGCAATGGGCGCTAATCAACAGCCCTGAGTTCGTCTTCAATTACTAAGTGGAGCCGTCACGTAAATGACTAAGAGACTTATCGACGTCCTGCCCACGCGCCGCGAGCTTTTGCGCCTCGGCGGCTACGGCCTGCTCGGCTCCTTTGC
Organism: Acidobacteriota bacterium; assembly: GCA_043730365.1. Classification (GTDB taxonomy): domain Bacteria; phylum Acidobacteriota; class Terriglobia; order Bryobacterales; family Bryobacteraceae; genus VFZP01. The sequence continues at coordinate 2,959 of JAYTKJ010000092.1, forward strand.
TGACCATTCGCTGTTCACCCCCGCCGTCCACGCCGCCGGCAAATCCAGCCCGCGCGGCAACGCCCGCTTTGTCGTCGTAATCGAACTCGCCGGCGCCATCAGCCACCTTGACACCTTTGACTTCAAAGAGTCCGCCGGCACGCCCAAGGATCTTGACGTGCGCCCGGTGCGCAATGATCTCTATCTCTCGCATCGCCTGTTCCCTGAGCTGTCCAAGGAGATGGATCGAGTCGCGATTGTGCGCTCCATGTGGAGCCATGAGGTTGTCCACTTCCGCGGCCAGTATTATTCGCAGGCCGGGCGCCCCCTCAATCCGGGCATCGCCGCCGAGATCCCTTCGGTCGGTTCGGTGATTGCGCATGAGCTCGAATCGCGGCGCCGCCCCTCTGACACGTTCCCCACCTACATCGGCTGTAACCTCGATACCTCCGGCTGCGGCGCGCTCTCCACCGGCTTCCTGCACCCGCGCCACTCGGTGGTCGACATCAATTTCCGCGGCGGCCTGGGCGGCACCAGCGTCGACGGCGAAGCCGCGCAGCTTCTCGAGGAACGCTACCGCTTGCTGGCCGAACTCGATAAAGCCACCGGCGCTTCGCGCCAAGGCCGTGACCGCGCCATGGGAGCTTTTCGCGATTTCCAGAACTCCGCCTACCGCGTGCTGGGTGACGCTCGTTGGCCCCGGGCCTTCCAGATGCCGAAGGCCGACAAAGATCGCTATGGCGACAACGAAGTGGGCCTCGGCTGCCTGCTGGCGCGCAATCTGATCACGGCCGATGCCGGCACCCGCTACATCCATATCACGCACCCGGGCTGGGATCACCACAGCAAGATTTTCACCAAGGAAGCCAAGTCCAACCACTACCTGCTCTGCAATGAATTTGACCGCGCCATGGCCAACCTGATGCGCGATCTGTCGGCTACGCCGTCGCCGCGTCAACCGGGCAAAACGCTGTTTGACGAGACGCTGGTGGTCATGGCCACCGAGTTCGGCCGCACTCCGGGCGCACTCAACGGCCTCGCCGGGCGTCATCACTACAACCAGTGCTACTTGTCGCTCTACGCCGGCGCCGGCGTGCAGGGCGGGCGCATTCTGGGGCGAA
>JAYTKJ010000093.1:0-11293 GCA_043730365.1 Acidobacteriota bacterium
AGTTTCCCCCACCGCCGTCCTTGCCTGCAACAACACGAATCCCGGATCAGTCAAATTCCTGGCGCGTTCCCGATTCCCACCTGAGATCAGGAGTTCTGATGTTAGACATTCCATGGCCGCAAATGCGCCGGGCAGGACTTACAGCGTCCGCGTCACCTTCGATAACCCCCGAGGCTGATCCGGATTCAGCCCCTTCTCGCGCGCCAATGACGCCGCGAAAATTTGCGCCGGGATGATGTAGGGAATCGGCGTATAGACCTCGGCCGGCAGCGGTCCCTTGTGCGCCAGAGCCACCGGAATCGTCACTCCGCGCGCGCCTTCAATTCGTCCGGCTTCGGGGTTGCTCTTGTCGGAAATGACAAATACCTCGGCGCCGGCGGGCGCCAGCTTCGCGAGCAGCTCTTTCATCGAGGGCCACGTGACGCCGGGCGGAGCAAACAGGAAGGCGGGGAAGTGCGCGCCCACAATCGCGATGGGGCCGTGCAGAAAGTCCGCCGACGAGAAGCGTTCGGCCACTACGTAACATGTCTCCATCATCTTTAAAGCGAATTCGAAGGCGTTGGCGTAGTTGAGTCCGCGCCCCACCACCACGGCGTTCTCCATGAACCGGTAGCGCTGGGCGAGTTCGGCGATTTGCGGTTCCAGGCTCAGCGCGCGTTCGGCATAGCCTGGCAATCGCCGCAGATCATCCAGGCGAATCGGCGCGCCCAGGGCATACGCCAAAAGATAGATGGCAAGGAGTTGGCCCGAGTAAGTCTTGGTAGCGGCAACGCTCTTCTCCTTGCCGGCCCGCACGAGAAATACATGCTCGGCCAAGTTGGCCAACACGCTATCCGGCTCATTGGTGATGCCCACTGTGAGCGCGCCCTGAGCCTTGGCCGCTTCCAGCAGCACGTTGATGTCGGTGGATTCGCCCGATTGCGAAATCGCCACCACCAGCGCCTCCCGGAAATCGAACTTCTTCACACCGTATAAGGTGAACACCGACGGTGCGGCCAGCGATACCGGAATCCCGGTGGAGATCTCCAACAGGTAACGCCCGAAAGCCGCCGCGTTGTCCGACGTGCCCCGCGCGGCGAGCATGATGTAGCGGGGGCGGCGCGCGGCCAGCGCCTTGCGGAGCTTCTCCACGCCCGGCAGGTCCTGCCTGAGCGTGCGCTCCAGAATCACCGGTTGTTGCCGGATCTCGGTCAGCATCAATGACATTTCGGTTGTCGGGTTACCTTCCTGTTGCGGCCGCGGCTTTGGCCTGTACGCGCGTGGCAAAGCGCGCGATGTTCACGATGTAGCGCTCGTGGAAGCCCTCGGCGATCTTCTCTTTCTCGTCCGCCGCTTCCACGCGGAAGCGCACTCGGTTGCCGTCGCGATGGGTAACTTCGGCGCGAAACAACACCGACATGCCGAGCGGTGTGGCAGCCAGGTGCTTGACGTTGACCTCGGTTCCCACCGAATCGAAGCCTTCTTCCAGGAGCGGTTTGATGGCGTTGCGCGCCGCCATTTCCAGATTCCAAATCAGATGAGACGTTGCCAGGACACGTGCTTCCTCCTGGCCCATGAAGTCGATCGAAAGCTCACTGGAGACCAAGAGGCGGTGCTCGCCGCCTACGCCCACTGAAATCCGGTCCATAGGCCGTTATCGTAGCGCATGCCAGCAGGCACCACCGGCCTGCGTTTGACGAAACGCTCCCATTAGGCCCCGTTGTGTCTTGGACAACGCTTGATTCTTCCAAGGCTAAACCAGTTGTGCTAGGTTATATCGATGATTCGCTCCACTGCTTCAAATTTGGCTGGTTCAAGCGCGTTGTGGTTCTTTGTCCTGGCTGGCCCAGCCTTCGCTCAACCCGTTCTAGTCTCAACCCCGATCATGGCCCCTTTCATTTCCAACAAGTGCGTTGACATCACCGGTGGCTCCACGACGGACGGGGCCACGGCGATCCTCTTCGACTGCACTAACGGCGCCAATCAACAGTTCACTCTCAAGCCTTACAACGGAGCTTTTCAGGTGGTTGCCAGTCACAGCGGCAAGTGTCTCTCCGTTTCCGGCGCCTCCCGAACCAACGGTGCGGCAGTCGTTCAAGCTAGTTGCAGTGGAGCAAGCAACGGTCTGTGGACGGCTCGGCAGAGCAGTTCCGGCTTTCAGATGGTTGCCTCGCACAGTGGCCGCTGCATGGAAGTGAAAAATTCCAGCAGTGCCAACGGGACGGAAATCGTGCAGGGAGGCTGTGGCGGCGCCGCCAACGAGATCTTCACATTCCCAACTCCGGTTGCGAACCTGATCTTGACTGCCCAACACAGCGCCAAGTGTCTGAGCGTCAACAATGGAACCACCACCGAGGGTGAACAGATCACGCAGTTCCAGTGCCTGGGATTGGCCAGCCAAGCTTGGCGGCTTAGCCCCTACAACGGAAGTTTCCGCGTGGTTGCGCAGCATAGCGGCAAGTGCGTTAGCATCGCAGGCGGGTCCCAGGCAAACCTGGCCAATGCTGTCCAGGCCTCGTGCACCGGCGCGAACAGAGAGCTGTTCGATCTGCGCCCCACCGGTAGTAGCTATTCGCTGGTCGCGCGGCACAGCGGCAAATGCCTCGACGTCGACAGCGGCTCGACCGCCGACGGCGCGCGCGTCATCCAATATGACTGTTTCGGTCCACCCAATCAGCTCTGGTCGGTGGCTCTGGCGGGCGCGATCTCGCCCGGCGGATCCCTCGGTCTCTGGAGCAGCCAGATCAATCTCCCGATCGTTCCGGTTGCGGCCGCTAACCTTCCCAACGGTCAGCTCCTGCTCTGGTCCGCTTATGACCGGTTGAATTTCGGCGGTGACAACCAGAAAACCTATACGGCTCTGTTCAATCCGGCCAGCAACACGGCCACCGAACGGCTGGTCACCGAAACCGGCCACGACATGTTCTGTCCAGGCACGGCGAATCTTGGCGACGGACGTGTGCTGGTGAACGGCGGTTCCTCAAGCAGCAAGACATCGATCTACAATCCTGCCACCAACACCTGGCAAATCGGCCAGGCCATGAATATCCCGCGCGGCTACCAAGCCAATACTGTGCTCTCGAACGGTGATGTCTTCACACTCGGCGGCTCCTGGTCAGGGGGCATCGGCAACAAGGACGGCGAGGTATGGAACGCCTCCACCGGTTGGCGCCTCGCTACCAACGCCGATTCGGACGCCATTCTTGGTCCTGATCCGCAGGGCGCCTACCGCGGTGACAATCATGCTTGGTTGTTCGCCACGGCCGGCGAGGGAGTCTTCCATGCCGGGCCCAGCGCGCGCATGAACTGGTTTACAACGGCCGGCGCCGGCGGCGTCACCAACGCCGGCAATCGTGCGGATGACGCCTACTCGATGAACGGCAACGCGGTCATGTTTGACATCGGCAAGATCCTCAAGACGGGTGGCGCGCCTGCTTATTCAGACGCCAACGCCACCTCGAAAGCCTACGTCATCAATATCAACAATGGGGTGAGCGTGCAGGCTGCGGGTTCCATGTCCAATGCCCGCGCGTTCCATTCTAGCGTCGCACTGCCCAACGGCGAAGTGCTGGTGGTGGGTGGCCAGTCCTATGCGATTCCCTTTACCGACGCTACGGCGATTCTCGTCGCCGAACTGTTCAGCCCCGTCACTAACCGCTTCACCCCCTTGGCGTCCATGTCAGTCCCGCGCACGTATCACTCGGTTGCGATCCTCCTGCCGGACGCTCGCGTCTTCGTGGGGGGCGGCGGATTGTGCGGCCAATGCTCGACCAACCATCCCGACGCGCAGATTTTCACTCCGCCCTACCTGTTGGACGCCAACAACAATTCGCGCCCTCGCCCCGCCATCAACAGCGCTCCCACCAGTGCCACCTGGGGTGCAAACATCAACGTCACCACCAGCACGAGCGTCGTGGGCTTCGTCCTGATGCGCCTGTCGTCCATCACCCACACTGTGAATAACGACCAGCGCCGCGTTCCACTTTCGTTCTCGGTGGCCGGGACCAATACCTACACCGTGTCCATTCCGTCTAGCCGCGGAGTGGTGTTGCCCGGCTACTACATGTTGTTCGCGCTGAACTCCGCGGGCGTGCCGAGCGTGTCCCGCACCCTGCAGATCCAGTAATGCGCCCGGCGCTTCTATTCGCGATCGCTGTTGGCCTGCTCACGGCGGCCAACACCCCAACGTTCACCAGCATTTCCGGATCCGGACGCTTTCGGGCCACGCTGACGGCGTCAATTCGGGCCGTTCCGATCAATGCCGAGCATTCCTGGACACTACAACTGGAATCACTCGGCCCGTATCCGGCCGCGATTCTCGAACTGGGCCTTGACGGCGGTATGCCGGGTCACAATCACGGTCTGCCCACTACTCCCGAAATTTTACCCGGGGACCGTCCCGGCCAGTTCCAGATCGCCGGACTTCGGTTTCATATGTCCGGCGCCTGGGAGCTCAAGCTAGTATTGCGGGACGCTTCCGGCTCTTGGGACCAAGCCCTTTTTTCGGTCCCCGTCGGCGTAGCCGCCTCCGAAAGCGTTTCGGCGTCCACGTCCGTTTGGACCGCCTCCGAGCGGGCGCTGCTTCGCTCACTCTCGCTCCAGTCACTGCCGCCGCCGCCGCCCGACCCAACCAATCGCGTCGCCGGCGATCCCGCTGCGGCGGCCCTCGGCCGGCGCCTGTTTTTCGAACCCGGCCTGAGCGCCAGCGGCAAGATTTCTTGCGCCTCCTGCCACGATCCCAAGATGTACTTCACCGACGGTCGCCGAGTCTCGGCCGGTATTGCCGCCACCACCCGCAACGCGCCCACGGTGGTCGGGGCCGCTTACGCGCCCTTCCTTTTCTGGGATGGCCGTAGTGACTCGCTGTGGTCCCAGGCGCTCGGACCGCTGCAATCTCCGGTTGAGATGGGCGCCACCCGGTCCGCCGTGGTCGATTTCGTCCAATCGCGGCCCAGCTACCGCCGCGATTACGAGGCTGTTTTCGGCCCCCTCGCGGACACGGCGGTCGATCGGCACTTCGCCAACGTCGGCAAAGCTATCGCCGCCTATGAGCGCACGCTCGGCCCGGCCGAGTCCCGATTCGATCGCTTCGTTGATGCAGTTCTGGATAACCTTCCTGTCACCTCGGCGGCGGCAACCCTGACCTCCGCCGAAATCGCTGGCCTTAAAATCTTCCTCGACCCGAAGAGCGGCTGCCTGCAATGCCACAACGGACCGCTCTTCACCAACCAGTCCTTTCACAACATCGGTACTGGCACGAACGCCGCGGAAACTGGCGATCGTCTGGACTTCGGCCGGCTGATCGGTCTGCAGGCTCTGTCGATGGATGAATTCAACTGCCGTGGGCCGTTTCGCGACGGTGACGGTTCCTGTCCAAGTCTCGATTTTCTGAACAAGGACGATCACCGCGGCCTGCTGGAGGGTGCGTTCAAGGTTCCGGGCCTGCGGTCGGTGGCCCTTACTGCGCCCTACATGCACGACGGTCGCCTTGCCTCGCTCGAGGCAGTACTCGATCACTACCGCAACCCGCCCGCCGGTAACCATGAATTGCGGCCGCTTGCTCTGAGCAGCGGCGACGTGGCGAATCTCGCAGCGTTTCTTCGGAGCCTGACCCAGAACACCATGCCATCGCCCTAGCGCAGGCGTACCAATTAGCTGGCCTCGGGAATACGTCCTTGGGTTTGGTACATTGTAGAGTAACGAGCCCTTTGCTAAAACAAGACCGAAGGTTGTTGTTCCTTTTGCCTTATCTTCTTCTGTCCGTTCTGCTGCTGACGCTATCCGCATCCTCTGCGCCCGCCGCCGGGTTTGACCCGGACCCGGATATAAAGGATTTGGACGGCCAGCCGTTTCTCCAGCAGTATCTGACGGCCACCAAGGGCCAGGATGAGAAGCTGCGAGGCTTGGCGATGGATATGGAGATCGACGCCTCGGTGCCTAGCCTGAACCGCAAAGGCAAATTCCACGCCCTGCGCAGCATCTCCAAGTTGGGCCAGATCACCTACCGCGCCATCACATTCCAAGGTGACAACACCATCAAGAACGACGTCATCGCTCGTTTTCTGCAGGCCGAAAAGGAAGCCTCCGAGAAGGGCCTGAACCTGGGGCGCACGCCGGAAAACTACAAGTTCAAATACTATGGCGCGTTTGGCGAGGGCGACTGGAAGCTGCATCTTTTTGAGCTGACCCCGAAGGAAAAGAAGCCGGGCCTGTTTCAAGGGTGGCTCTGGATCGAATCCAAAACAGGTTTGCCGGTGCGTGAACAGGGCGAATTCGTGAAGAACCCCTCGATCTTCCTGAAACGCGTAGAGTTTGTTCGCGACTATGAGATTCGAGACGGCGTGGCACTGCCAATGAAAATGGATAGCCAGATTCAGACCCGGGTTGTCGGAAAGGCGGAGATGTCGATCCGCTATTCCCACGTGGAAAAAGCAGCGGAAGAGCCCATTCCCGCCGCCAAACGATAGAGCGATTCGGGATAATAGAAAGACGGCCCGTAATGAGAACACTATTCCTCAATCCTCCTTCGTTCGAGGGCTTCGACGGCGGAGCAAGTTCGCGATGGCCGGCCACGCGCGAGATCGAATCCTACTGGTATCCCGTTTGGCTCTGCTATCCCGCCGGGATGCTGCCCGATAGCAAGGTGCTGGACGCCCCGCCTCATCGGATTTCGATCGACCAGACCGTTACCGTCGCCAAGGATTATGAATTGCTCGTGCTCTTCACCTCCACCCCCGGTTTTCATGTGGACGTGAAGATGGCTGGCATGATGAAGGACGTCAATCCCAAGCTGAAGGTCTGCTTCGTGGGCCCGCCGGTGACGGTGGAGCCCGACAAATGCCTCAAGGAAACGGCTATCGATTTCATCGTGCGCCGCGAGTTCGATCATCAGATTCGCGACTTTGCCATGGGTAAGCCGATTGAGTCGCTGCCCGGCGTCAGCTTTCGCAAGGACGGCGGCATCCAGCACAATCCCGAAGGCGTCTACATCGAGAATCTCGACGAACTGCCGTGGGTGAGCAAGATCTATCAGCGCGACCTCGATTTCAAGCGCTACAACGTGCCGTTCCTCCGCCATCCATTTATCAGCATGTACACCTCGCGCGGCTGCCCGGCCATGTGCACGTTCTGCCTGTGGCCGCAAACCCATTCTGGCCACCGCTGGCGTCTGCGCTCGTCAGACGACGTGGTGAACGAAGTGCGCTGGGCGATTCAGAATTTCGTCGGCCTCAAAGAGATTTTCTTTGACGACGACACGTTCAACTACAAGCGCGAACGCACCATCGAAATCTGCGAAAAGCTGAAGAAGATGCGCGCCGAGCTCGGTCATCCGGACGTCACATTCTCCTGCACCTCGCGCGTCACCACAGACTACGAAACTCTCAAGGCGATGAAGGAATCCGGGTTCCGGCTGATGATCGTCGGCTACGAATCGGGTGACCCGCAGATTCTGAAGAACATCAAGAAGGGCGCCACCGTGGATATGGCTGAGCGCTTCACCACCAACGCGCATAAACTGGGCCTGACCATCCACGGAGATTTCATCGTCGGCCTGCCCGGCGATTCGCGCGAGAGCATCCGCCGCACCGTGGATTTCGCCAAAAAGCTCAACACCGAGACCATACAGGTTTCGATTGCGCATCCGTACCCCGGCACCGAGTTCTTCGACTACGTGAAGAAGAACGGCCTGATCACGATTGACTCGATGACCGACGATCAGGGACACCAACTTCCTAACATCATTTATCCTGGCCTGGACCGCGGCGAACTGGTGGAATGGGTCGAGCGCTTTTACGGCGAATACTACTTCCGCCCCAAGGCCGCCTGGCGCGTCGTGCGCAAGGCGCTCTTTGACGCCGGTGATCGCAAGCGCCTCTACAAGGAAGCCCGTGAGTACCTGGCGCTGCGCAGAAAACGCAAGCAGTTCGTCGCCGACGAGCGCGCCAAGCAACCGGTGCCCAGTAGCAGTGCCGGCGACTAGTCGGCAGCCGCCGTCCCCCAGCAAAACCTGGCTCTTCGTCGTCCTGGTGGTTGTCTCCAGTACGCTGGGCAACTTCTTCCTTGGGATCGGCGTCAAGCAACCGTCGGCCAGTCTCCTGGCCTCGCTTCTCAATATCTGGGTGATCGCCGGCATCGCGCTGCTCATCTTTTGGACCCTGGCGCGCATGGTCCTGCTCAGTTGGGCGGACTTGAGCTTTGTGTTACCCGTGACCGCCATCGGATTCGTCCTCAACGCGCTGCTGGCCCGGATTTTTCTGCACGAGACCTTGTCCTGGGAGCGGTGGGCCGGTACCCTGCTGATCACGGCGGGCACCGCGCTCACCGGGATCGGACGGCCGCGATGATGCGATGGCTGCTCGTTGGCACGGTGGTGGGCTCAACCGTCGCCTCTGACCTGCTGCAGAGCTGGGGCATGAAGCAGCAGGGCGAGGTGACCGATTTTCGCGCCGCCAGCATCGCGCGATGGTTTCGCAAATGGCCGCTGGTCCTCTCGGTCGTCTTCATGGCGTCCTCTTTTTTCGCGTTCATGAAATTGCTGCAGATAGAAGAACTGAGTTTCGCCGTTCCCGCTACCGCGATCAGCCTGGTTATCGAAACATTTCTAGCTAAAATTGTTTTAAAGGAAAATGTCGATCCGCGCCGCTGGCTGGGTGCGATCTTGGTGGCCGGCGGCGTGGCGCTCCTGGCAAATACGTGATCTGGCTCCTCGTTGGCCTCTGCGCGATGGCCTTTGGCTATCAGATGGTGGCGTTACTGGCATCGCTGCGGCAATTGCTGCGTCGCGATCCGCTGCCCTCGCGTTTCCCGGCGATCTCTATCCTCAAGCCCGTGCGCGGCCGCGATCCGGAGTTCTACGAGGCGATTCGCTCGCACGCGGTGCAGGACTATCCGGGCGAAATCGAAATCCTCTTCGGCATCGCGGACCCGCAGGATCCAGCCGTGGAAGATTTCGAGCGCTTGCGTGTCGACTTTCCCGCGTTGACGATTCGCCTGATCCACTCCACCACGTTCGCCTTGAACGGCAAAGTGGGCGTGCTGCAGGATCTGGCCAAGCGCGCGCGGCACGATGTCTGGCTAGTCAACGATAGCGACATCCGCGTGCCCGCAGGCTACTTGCGCCAAGTGGTAGCGCCGCTCGAAGATCCGGAGGTTGGCGTGGTGACCTGCCTCTATCGCGCCACGGCGCGGACCCTGGCTGGCCGCTTCGAGGCGCTGGGCATCGTGACGGATTTCGCGCCCAGCACGCTCGTCGCGCCGATGGTGGGGATTAACGAATTCGGACTCGGCTCAACGCTGGTCTTCCGCCGCGCCGACCTCGACGCCGTGGGCGGCTTCGCCGCACTCGCCGATTTCATTGCCGACGACTATCAACTCGCCAAACGCATCGTCACCCAGCTTGGCCGCCGCGTGCATCTCTCCAAGACCGTCGTCGAAACCCGCCTGGGCGAAGATACGTGGAGCGGCATCTGGCATCACCAGGTCCGCTGGCACCGCACCATTCGCGTCTCGCGCGGCGCCTATGTCGGATTGCCCGTAACCAACGCCAGCTTGTGGGCGCTGGTAGCGGTTTGCGCAGGCGCGTGGTGGCTCGCCGCGCCGCTCCTTGCCGCGCGCATCGCCATGGGCATCGTCGCCGGATGGCGTGTGCTGCGTTCCCCCCTCGCTCTCAGTATGGCGCCGCTCATGCCGTTGCGCGACCTGTGGGGCTTCGCCGTCTGGATCGCCGGCCTGACTGGCGCAACCGTCCGTTGGCGCGGCAGAGTACTGCGCTTGCTACCGGACGGCCGAATCGCGCGTTAGCCGGGCTGTGGACACGGCTGGCGGCGGGCGCCTACTTTTTGCACCAGAAGATCTGAGTAAACCCAAGTTTGCGCCCAAACGAACGCGGCGCGACTCTTTCGAACAGCTCCGCCGTGCGGGCAGCCAATTGTGCGGGCCGCTCGCCGAAGTAGTTGCAGATGCCCCGCAACGGCCATTCGCCTCCAAACTGGGTGTACTCAGCGAGCACGTCGCGGAAGCCGACCTTGCGCATCGTCTCGGCCAGCACGCTGCTCGGGATACTCTTATCGTAGATATCGCCCCGCTCCTCATACTCCGTGGATCGGGGCCTTCCCAACCAGCGCCGGATGGTTTCCGGCGGTTCAGCCGGCGACCAGAAACCGGGATTCGGCGTAGTAACCACAAGTTTGCCGCGCGGTCTTAGCCAGTAGTGGGCTGCGTCGATTGCCGCCGGAAGATTTGGGAAATGCTCCACGCATTCAGCGCCGACGATGGCATCAAACAACGCCGGTGCGAAGATGTGGCGCGAAGTGGCGTCACCGGAGACGTAAACAATCGGTTCAGCGTAATTGGCCCGGCCCCATTCCTGTAGCACGTCGGAGATGTCGACGCTGACGGTCACCAGGTCCGGCCGCCGCTTGAGGAGCATCGACGCTAACCAGCCCGTGCCACCCGCCCAATCCAGGACCCAGGCGCGCTGGGGCAGTTCGCGGCAAAGTTGTTTTACAACTCTCCCACGCCCGCGCCGGATGTTGTGCTCACGGACGACCTTCGTCGAGGTAGTCAAAGGCGCGCACCACCAGCCGTCTCCCTTTTCGATACGAAAGCCGGAGTACCGGTTGATGGATTCCCGCAGCCGCTCGGCCTCCGGGGTTCGCGATGAATGGTGCACGAGCGAAGGTTTCCCCGGCTGCAGCCACTGCATGATCTGGAGCGGCGAAATGGAGTCGTCGCTTGCCGAGAGGGTGGTCGGCTTTTCACCGGACATTTCGACATAGGCCATCTACCATAGACAGTGCGTTCAGCACCCGAATATTCTCACCCTATTTTGAGATTCCTGGGCCCAATCCGAAGCCGCGTGCCGGCCTGCGTTTCCCACGCTCCGAAATGTTTGCCGGCCGCCTTGCGCGTTGATCGCGGGTCTACGGTTGGCCCGCCCCCGCCAAAACGCGTGTGGTATAGCTCAGGCCGGACCCGCCGGTCCGCTGAAAAGTGACCAGAACATCGATCCGTACTCCCGGCGCCAGTGTCGCCGTTGCTGCCTTGTGCTTAGACCCGATCGGCGCCACGCATTGCGTCAGGCTATCGAAATTGGTCCAGGCCCATCCGGCGGGCAGGCCTTCAATCAACAGTTTCACATTCGTCAACGTCGGGCCGTTATTCTTGATCCGGACGTACTGCTGGTAGAGGCCGGACTGGGAATTGAAAGCAAGCCCGAGTCTTGTCTCATGCAAGATGAGCCTGGAGCAGGAGGCCGATTCTCACGCAAGATGAGCCTAAAGGCCGAGAGGTGGTGCACGCTGGGGATTGATTA
>JAYTKJ010000094.1:0-4698 GCA_043730365.1 Acidobacteriota bacterium
GCCATCCTCGCGCTACGATGCTGCTACCTCAATGGCCAATTCGAGGACTACTGGGATGGGCGCCGGGCGGCTTGACTTCCACTTTTATGTCGCACACCCCTGCCGAGCCCGGCTTGCGGCGCGCAATCTCCCAATAGTCGATCCACGCAAATGGATCCCAGTCCGCGCCCTTGGAACGATACCCGGCGCCGACGGCGGCTTCCCGCAATGCCGGAAAGACCCCATGCCGGCCGACGCGGCGAAACCAGTAGGCGGCGTTCGAGGGATCAGTTTCGCGCCGATGCATGATGCCATGCCAGAAGGCAGCCTCGGTTGAAGATAGCTCTTGAGACGCAGTGTGCGACCGGTCCAGGTCGTCAAACAGCAGCCACAGACCGGCCAACGCTTCGCGAGGATGGGGAGCGCCTGGGAAGAGCGTAAGCGCTTCGGCAGTGGCCAAATGGCTTGGCCCCTGGGCGCCCGTTAAGAAGCCCTCCACTGCGGGTCCATACGACGCCGGAGAGAAAATCATTTTGCAACTACCTATTCCAGAACCGTGTGTAAGGCGGCGCTCCTGGTTGCGCTGCCGCGATGCGGTCTGCTTCCTCCGAATTGGCACAGTCCGCGCCATCCGGATAGCGATATCGCGCGACGAACTCTTCTTCCATCTCCAGTCCCCAGCCTGGGGCCGAGGGCAGCACATAGTGCCCATTGCACACTTGCAGAGGATGGCGGAACACGCCCGTTTGGAGGAACTCGAGATACTCAAGCCAGCGGCCCTCGCTACCAAACCATGCCTGGTCGAACACAGACATGGGGCCGACGAGTTGTCCGAGACCGATGCCGCCGCTGTGCGGGCAGACCGGCACGTCGAACTTGGCCGCCATCGCGACGATCGCGAAGAGCTCATTGACGCCGCCAACGCGAGCGCCGTCAATCTGGCAATGCGTCAGTCCTCCGCCGGCCAGGAGTTGCTTGAAGGTGATTGCGTCGGGCGCTTGTTCGCCGCCGGCGACGCCCATGCCCAGCGGCGCGAGGGCTTCGCGTAGCTTGACGTAACCCAGCACGTCGTTGCAGGCGATCGCCTCCTCGATGAAGAGGAGCTTGTACTCGGCCAGCTCGGTCATGTAACTCGCCGCGTTGCGCCAGTCGCCCAGATTCTGATTCGCGTCGGTGAGCAGGAGCGCGTCCGGCCCGGTGGAATCCCGAATCGCGTCCAGCATCCGGCGATCTTCATCAAGCGCCCGCTGCCGGTCATACTGTTGACCGCGGCCCACCTTGGCTTTGAATGCTCGCGTGCCCTGCTTATAGAGTCCGCCGCACAACTGCCGCACCTCGGCGAGCGGACGGCCAGACCAACCCGCGGTGCTGTAGACGCGCGGTCCCTCGCGTTCCAGGCGGGCCAGGTTCGCGTCGCGCTCACCCACGCGCGCCCTTAGCGTCTCCAGCAGTTCGTCTTCGGTGAGCACGTCGCGCAGATGATGGAAGTCAATGCATTGGACAATCCGCTCCGGCGCCAGACTGGTGAGCAGCCGCCACATGGGAACGCCCTCGGTCTTGGCCCATAGATCCCAGAGCGCGTTCAACACGCCGCCCACGGCCATGCGGTACACGCCCAGCGCGAGCCAGCGCAGTTGATGATGTTCGGTGAGGGCCTGCGCAAACAGCCCGGGCTCGGCGATGAATTCCTCGAGGTCCCGCCCCACGATGAACGGACGCAATGCCTCAATCGCCGCCTTTTGGATCTCCGTGCCCGCACCGATCGTGAAGACCAGCGAGCGCCCTTCCCGGCCGGCGTCGGTGCGCAGCACGGTTATGGCGCACGAGTAGTTGGGAGCCAAATGGCGCGGGTCTGACCCCGCCATGCCGAGGCGAACCGTGGGGTAGCGGATATCGATAACGTCGAGGGAGAGGATCTTTTGCTTAGGCATCACCGGGAGCTTTCCATCATATCGAAGCGCCAATCCTGATATGATTTCGAGCAGATGTTCGCTCGCGGGCTCCTGGTCGTGGTCGCGGCGCTGCGCCTCTTGTCCGCGCAGACGCTGGAGGAGCGTGCGCACACGCTACTGAATGCCAAGTGCGCTGGTTGCCATGGCGCTGCGCAGATGTCGGGACTTGATTTGCGCTCTCGCGAGGCGCTGTTGCGTGGCGGCAAACGCGGGCCGGCGATTGCAGCGGGGAACGTGGACGAGAGCCTCCTATTGAAGGCCGTCCGACGCATAGGCGAATTGCAAATGCCGCCGGGCAAGACCGCGCTGCCCGATGCCGACATCGCCTTGCTGCGAGAGTGGGTGGCAGCCGGAGCGCCCTACGCCGCCTCGGCGCGCATGGCCGAGCCGTCCTGGTGGTCCTTCAAACCAATCCGGCGTCCGCCCGCGCCCGATGGCGACGCACGCAACCCGATTGACCAATTCCTGCTGTCGATGTTGCGCGCCAAAGGCCTGCGGCCGCTGGCCACCGCCGACAAGTTGACCTTGATTCGCCGCGCCACCTTTGATCTGCACGGGCTGCCGCCCACTCCTGAAGAGATCGACGCGTTTGCGGCGGACCTATCGCCGAACGCGTGGGAGAACCTGGTGGAAAGGCTGCTCGCCTCGCCGCGTTATGGCGAACGCTGGGGGCGCAGGTGGCTCGATGTCGCTCGCTATGCCGAGACCGGAGGGTATGAGACTGACGTCTCGTTCTCCAACGCCTGGCGATATCGCGACTATGTGATTCGCGCGTTCAACAACGACAAGCCCTACGACGAGTTCATGAAGGAGCAGATTGCGGCTGACGAGATCTGGCCGGGCGATCTGGAGCGCGTGGGCGGGTACTTCATTCCGAAGGAAAAGCTTGAACGCCTGGAGAGGTGGATCGGCACCGGGTTGTTTGCGGTAGGGCCGGTGAACTATGAGTTCGCCTTGTCCGGCGATCAGTATCGCGTAGAGTGGCAGGCTGACGCCGTCGAGACAACCGGAGCGGCGTTTCTCGGATTGACGCTCGGTTGCGCGCGTTGCCACGATCACAAGTTCGATCCTATTCCGCAGCGCGATTACTACCGGTTCTCAGCGCTCTTTGCCGGGAGTGAGGATCGCGACATTCCCATCGTCGGGCGATACGGAATCTTCGACAACACCCGCTACGCTCCACGCCAGGAGAGGGCAGACCAGATCAAGGCGCGCATCCAACGCCTGGACAAGGCGCGCGAGGGGCGGCCCATGACCGCGGCCGAACGCGACGAGCGCGAGACGGACATCCGGAAGCTGGGCGAAGCGGCGTTGCGAGCGCCGATGCGCGTTCAGTCGGCGACGATTCTGACGCACACAGACCCCGTGCCGCCCACCCACATCCTGGACCGCGGCGAGTTTGCCAACAAGGGCGAGACCGTCAAGCCGGGCGTGCTGTCCGCCCTGCCGCCGGGGCCGGAAATTGTGGAGCCATCGAGCGGTCCATTTGTGCCGCAACGTCGCAAGGCGCTGGCCGAGTGGTTGGCCTCGCCCTCGAATCCATTGCCGGCGCGCGTGATGGTGAACCGCATTTGGCAAGGCCATTTCGGTCGCGGGCTGGTGAGCACACCGAACGACTTTGGACGACAGGGCGATGCCCCGACGCATCCGGAACTATTGAATTGGCTGGCGGCCGAGTTCATCGAAAAGGGCTGGAGCATGAAGGCGATGCATCGGTTGATGATGACGAGCGAAGCCTACCGGCGTGCGTCCGGTCCCGATACGGCCAACGCCCGAGTTGACGCGGCGAATGCGTATCTGTGGCGGATGAACCGGCGGCGGCTCGAGGCAGAGGAACTGCGCGATGCCGTGCTGCAGTCTGCCGGACAATTGAACTTGAAGATGTTCGGGTCCGCGGTGGTGCTGCCGCTGAGCAAGGAGGAGTTCCTGGGGATTCGCGAGCCGGAGCTCTGGGCGGTGACGCTCGATCCGCAAGAGCATGGGCGGCGTAGCGTGTACCTCTATGTGAAGCGCTCGTTTAAGATGCCGATGCTCGAAACTTTCGACGTGCCGGATCCTACGCTGAGCTGCGCGCGCCGCGAATCATCCACCGTCGCTCCACAGGCGCTGGCCATGATCAATGGAGATTTCACGCGCTCCTACGCCGCGAAGATGGCCGAGCGAGTAACCGGGCCCGACCGCGTGGAGCGTGTTTGGCGCAATGCCCTCGGGCGCGCGCCGGAGCCGGACGAGAAAGCTCGTGCCGAAGCCTTTCTGCAGCGCAACAATTTGGCTGATCTGTGCTTGCTAATCCTGAACATGAATGAGTTTCTCTATGTCGATTGATTCGAGCCGGCGGGATTTCCTGACACGAGCGGGGATGGGCTTCGGCTCGCTGGCCGCGGGTTCCTTGCTCTCCGGGCAGCAGCCTGGCCGCGGTGGGACCGCCAAGAGTGTCATCTCGCTATTCATGCACGGTGGTCCCAGTCATCTGGACACCTTCGATCCAAAGCCGCTACTCAACAAGATGCACGGCCAATTGGTGCCCGACAGTTTCGGCAACGTCCGGCTGCAGTTCTCGACGTTCAAGGAGCGGCCGATTCTCGGCTCCAGCCGGAAGTTTGCGCGGCATGGCGCGTCGGGTCTCGAGATCTCCGATGTGTTTCCTCACCTCGCCAGACACGCCGACAAGCTGGCCGTGATTCGCTCGATGAATCACGATGGCTTCACGCACACGGCGGCGCTCAACTGGCTGAACAATGGCTGGCCGCGGCTGGGCCGCCCGAGC
>JAYTKJ010000095.1:0-7771 GCA_043730365.1 Acidobacteriota bacterium
GTCTTGGCTCAACTCGAAGCTACCGTACGAAACACTCTACTACCCCGGGAAGCCTACAACATGGTGCCGGGGCGTGACCCCCAATTCGGTTAAGCACCCCGACCAGAACGTTTGGATTCTGGAGCGATGACGTCGTGTACTCTGAAGGGTAGTCCAGTTTTCCTTTTTTGCCATGGACCCCAATAAAACCTTTGAAGTCCAAGCGTTGATGGCCCGCTTCCGCTCTGGAGACAGGCAGGCGGCTGCTGACCTGGTAGATCTCTTCTATCCGGAATTGAAGCGGCTGGCCGCGGCGCGCATGAGCAACGAAAATGCGGGCCACACCTGGACGCCCACTGTGCTGGTCAACGAGCTGTATCTGGAACTGGTCAAGATTCGGGCACTGCGCGACGCGGCTGAAGACGAGAACGAACGGCAGTCATTTCTCGCCCTGGCCGGGTTCATCATGCGCCGTCTGCTGATCCACCACTCACGGCCCTTGTACCGCAAGGCGCAGAAGGTTGACGCGGAGGTCCTAGACCAGCGTCCAGCCGGTGGTTCTGACTCGAGCCCGGACTCGCTGGCCCAGATCGAGGGCATGCTGAAGCGGCTGGAGGAAATCGATCCGCAGCTACGGCGTATCGTGGAAATGCGGGTCTTTGAGGGCAGGGCGATGAAGGAGATTGCCGAAGTAGCCGGTTGTTCCGAGCGCACCGCGCAATCGCGCTGGAGTTTTGCCCGGCGCTGGATCGAGAGCGAACTCGAGGCCCGTTAGCTATGCCGGTGTGTCCGCGCCACAACCCTTTGTCGGGCCTGAGTGCAATAGCAAGATCCCGAGCTTGGGGGGCTACCATTGGACCCTGGCAGTCCCCCGCAGCGGCCCGGTTTGCTACTTATCTTGCCTGGAGCCCTCCAAGGTGAGGACGAACCCAGGATTGGTCACGATACCGCGCAACTCATTCCCACCGCCGGATACGACGATGTCCACCTGCAGTTGCCCCAGCCCCGCGGCGGCGACGCTGAACGAACCACGGCAGTCCGAACCGAGTGAATACGTTCCGGCACCGGTATCGTTTCGCACAACCGCCCCTGCGTTGCTGAGCGTGCGTATCGTGCTCACCTCGCCTTGCCCATTGAACATCAGCCTTCCCACCGCGGCAAATTGCGTGTTGGCCGGCGTTGTACCCCGCACGGTGTACCCGAACGCTCCTTTCAGCGATCTGGTGGAACAGCCACCATCTTCGGCGCGGAGTGCTGGCATTGCCGCCAGCGCCAGTACCGCCACGGCAATGCATTTCGTAACTATCGTCTTGATCATTTGATATTTCTTCTTTCTTACGTTTTGTATTGGGCTCGATCCGCTGCGTCGAGACAAAGGATGACAGGCCCGGACGGATTACCCGGGCCTGCCAGAGTTTGCCGCGGCGGCTAACTGACTAAGGTTTACCTGGGGGCGACCGGAGAGCCGATGTCAGCCGGATACCATTGGTGCACCCGGTTCAGGCGATTGACGTTCTCCCAGGCCTGCACGACTCTACCCGAAAAGTCTTTGAGTTCGAATTTGTCCACCAGGGCCCACGCCACAATGACGTACTCTTTGCCCACCCCCGACACGGTGTTGTTAATCGTCTCCGTTATCATCTGCGAAGTTGTCTGGTTGCTGCCGCTCATCGTCGTCTGCGTGTCGGAGTATTTCGCCGCCAGACTCGCTTCCGCTTCCCCTGTCACACATCCTTTCTCACACTCTTTGCCGCCCTGTTGGGCTCCGGCTGTTGCCTTAATGCCTCCGCTGATTTCCCAGCCGACCGTGCGCGAGATTTGGTTCATGGTTTGAAAGGCAAAGCCGTTTTGCGTTTGGTAGGTCCAGCCTTGTGTGAGTCCAGCGGGTGGGACGTTCTTGATGTCCCCCCGGTACGGTTGGGCCCGCGATCGTAATACTGGCTGTGCACCAGCACGTAGAACGGAGAGATCGACCATTGCTCCATCTTGTTGCTAAACCTGCTATCGTCAACCACCAATGAGGAGATCACCGAGGTGCCCACCACGTACGCCGGGAGTCTTGCCGGCACCACCGATATGTCCAGGCTCCCCATTTTGAAGTCGCTCTGGGGAGCCGGGATTGCGTTAATCGGCTTCTGAACCGCGGGCACGCCCGAAGGGAGATTCTGGCAGTTAACCCGCTGGAGATGGTAGCGCTGATCGTTCCCCGTCGAGTAAGACCACCGCCGAATAAGCCCGTCCGGAGCCGAACTCGCATACTCGCCTTTGGTGCCCTCCATCAGACTAAAAGACGGCGTGTTGCTGATGGCCTGCCTTGCGGCAGTCCAGTTTGGATCCACATTCTTGAATTCAAAAAAGAAGCCTTTGTCGGCGTCGCTAAAGGCCCAGCGGCGAGCTACCCCTTCGGCGGTGATCACCATATACTCTCGGTTTTTGACCGTCATGAATTGGACCTTCTGGTTACCGTCTCCGATTCGGGCCAGGGCGCTGCCCTGTTTCTGGGCGGCCGGATGGATGAGCCAGACGTTGTTCTCGTCGTAGATCCCCCTGGCGATGTACCCGGTTCCGGCCACACCGACGGGCTTGCCTTCCTTTTCTTCCCAAAGCTTGTATTGACAGGCATTGTTCCGAAGTTCAGAGTTCATATCGAACAGGGATTGGGCAAAGACAGGAACGGCGTTTCCTGCGCAAACAGCGAAAGCCGCCAAAAGTGTGTAGTTTTTCATAATCTCCTTCTTTCATTCGGAAGCCAGGTTCCTTTCCTTCCAGCTTCCTCTGACCGCTCAGGTCTTCAATCCAGTAAGGGAGAGGCAGAGCCGAAACCGGCAACAATTTTGGAAACACCACCAGCTTGCCTACCTGCTGGAGCATCTCGAGAAGAGCCAGGCGAAGCAGCCGCGCTATGCGCTGTTGACCCACTTCAGCCCGTCGTTCCGGGTACACCATCCTCTGCGATTAAGTGCGGTACCCGCCTAACGGCTCGGACTGTCAGCCGGCTCATGGCCGCTTTTCGCCAAGGCGACAAAGAGGCTGCCAATGAGTTGGTGGAGATGTTCTATCGGCGCGGGTCACTCCTAGCAGGCCACGCTCCTGGTGAACCAACTCTACCTGGAGCTCATCAAGATCAGGCGCTTAAGCCGCTCGAGACGGACGGCGGCAAAGAAAAGTCGAGCTTGCCCGGCGCTGGATCTCGGATTCCATCTTGGCGGCGAGCGAATGGCTCTCAACCAATCGGTCAGCCAATGCGGTTTGCATCAACTCTTTCCCCGAAGGCCGGAGAAATATCGTCATCCCGGTCCCGAAAAAAGACGCCTGGCACTTCGAGGGCAGGGCGATGAAGGAGATTGCAGAGGCTGCCAATTGTTCCGAGCGCACCGCGCAATCCCCCTGGAGCTTTGCCCGGCGCTGGATCGAGCACGAACTCGAGGCCCGTTAGCTGTGCCGGCGGTGGAGATTCAAAAGTCCCGGACGGCAGAACCATCCGGGGCTTGCGATGCGACTGGATTGTGGCGCGCTTCAATGCTGGCGGCGCGTTATCCTGATTAGACACCGCGTGATCGATACGAACGAGACCGTCTCCGAGTTAATGGGCCGCCTTCGGAAGGGCGACCACCAAGCCATTCGCCAGTTGTTTGACCTGCTGTATCCGGAGTTGCGTCGGCTCGCCGCGATCCGGATGTCGCGCGAGCGCGTGGGTCACACCTGGCAGCCGACTGTCCTGGTCAACGAACTCTATCTCGAGTTGCTGAAGATCAAGTCGCTCAAAGGCGGCGAGTCGCCCGAGAAGGAGAAGGAAGCGTTTTTTCGGCTGTCGGCATTCCTGATGCGCCGCCTACTCATTCACCATTCGCGGCCGCTCTACCGGTCTGTGGAAAAGGTGGATCTCAACGACGCAGACCTGTCTGGCGAGCCGGACAGCGAAACGCTCGCGGACATCGAGACCGCACTCGGCCGGCTCGGCGATATCAACCCGAGCCTGCGGACCGTGGTGGAGATGCGAGTCTTTGAAGGTTGCACTATTCCGGAGATCGCTACGCAATTACAATGTTCCACCAAGACGGTCAACCGGCACTGGGCTTTCGCGCAACATTGGTTGCATGAAGCGCTGGCCGTTCCGGGCAATGCCGCCCGGTCCTAGCTGATCGATCCACAAGCGGGCGCTCCATTATGCCCAGGACGTGTCGCCGCACGAAATTCGGACAGCCAGTCTCACTTCTTCGTGGTCAACACGGCGGCCTCGGCCTCCACCAGCTTCGCCAGCCGCCCGGCGTCCACCGCGCCAGCCACCACTTCGGATCCAATCACGAACGCCGGCGTCGCCCGCACGTTCAACTTCTCCGCCAGCTCGCTGTTGCGAACGATCGCCTCGTCGATCTCCGGCGACTTCATATCGGCCTTCAGCCGGGCCACGTTCAGACCCAGTTGGGTGGCCGTCTTCTCGATCATCTCCATTGTCACCGGCTCGGACGCCGCCATCAGCGCGTCGTGGAACCTCAGATAGGCGCCCTGCTTTTTCGCCGCCAGGCTCGCCTTGGACCCCAACATCGAATCCGGCCCCAGAATCGGAAGTTCCTTGAATACCACCCTCACGTTCGGGTTGGTCTTCAATAACTCCGTCAGCACGGGGTTCACTTTCTTGCAGTACCCGCACTGGTAGTCGAAGAACTCCACCACTGCCAAGCCTTTCGGATTCCCCGCTGACGGCGACGCCACGTCGTTCACCAGTTCCTCGTGCGCGGCGATCACCGCGTGCCGCGCCCGTTCCTGGTTGGCCTGCTTTTGCCGCACCTGATAGCCCTTGAGCGACTGCAGGATCACTTCCGGGTGGCTCATCAAGTATTGCCGGATCGCCTCGTCCGGAGCGGGCTGCGGCGCCGCCTTCGGCTGTTCGCCCAACAGCATCCCGCAGGCAAACATCGATACGGCCAAGCGCTGAAGTTGAGATTGGATCTGGATCACTTTCATTGGCTCCTTACCTCTATAAGGGTTCCGGGAAGTTTGAATCGGGACACCCCCCGCGGGAAAAAAGAGTCACGCCCCCTGTCCCGTTTTGGCGCCCCGCTCGCCCATACCTACGTGAGGCGAGGGCAAAATTGCCTCAGAAGAAACAGAAAGTGAGGACACAAACTATGAAGTGGTGCAGGTGTAAATCAGCATTCAAAAGGACGGCCAATCTGTCGGCCCTGCTAATTTCGGCCGCCCTGTCGGCCGGCTATGCGGAAACCGGCGTCTGGACCAAGATGCCGGGATGGGGCAACTACCTGGCGGCGAGCAAAGCCGGAGTTTGGGCCTACGACCGCGGATCGAAGACCGTCTACAAATGGAACGAGCCGACCAGAACGTGGAGCGCGACGGCGCTGGGCGACTGCTACCCAATCACTGCCGATGACCAAGGGAATATCTGGGGCGTATCGGGAGGCAAACTGTTGGAACTGGCCGCCGGCGCCACCGCGCCCAAGGAAACGGGGGCCGTGGGAGTGGTGTGGGCGTCCGTCGATCCCGCTACCGGCACGCTCTATGAGCTGGACACGAACGCCATTATCTGGCGGCGTGCCGGCTTGTCTGCGCCTTGGCAGAAATTTACCACCGCCAATGCCGGCGCCAAAACAATCCACGCCAACCCCGCCGGCGGCGTCTGGTTGACGGCCGGGGCAAACGGAGCATGGCAATGCACCACTTTGAATTGCACGCCGTCTCCCATCGGCGGACTGAACTTGGCGCCGGTCTCGGACCTCGCTCGCACGAGCGGCGGTTGGTTTGCGGTCTATGGCAGTTTCCTGCGAAGTTCCTTTTCGGCTGGGAAAGCGGTTCCGTTAGGCAACGCCGCCAACGACATCTTGGAATCGCGCAACGTCGCCTTCGAGAACGGCTCCACCGGCGCCCGCTTGTGGATGATGAACTCTCTGAGTTTCATCTGGCGCCTTGAGATTCCGTCCGCCCCGCAGATCGCGCAGGAATTCACCGCCAATGCCAACGCTTTAAAGACCGCTATGGGGAAGATCACCGACGCCGGATCGGCTCAGATTAACGCTCCGGATGTCGACACTCTCCTGGGTCCCTACCTGTTATCGAAGCATAATGCTCAGTTTTGGATGCTGCTCGAATCGAATTCGCAGGCGGATGTCACCGCCGCCTCCAGCAGCGTGAAGGCCGCCGAGGACGGCTTGGAGGCCGTGCGTAGGTCTCTGCTCACCGGCCCCTACTCGGCCACCGTGGCGCCCTTCTTTACCAATTTGCGGCCTGAATACCGGGCCCTGGCTCAGTAGTCAATTGTTCTCAACAAGGAAACAACTATGATCGACAAAATCTCAACCCGTCTGCGGCTGCCTGTGGCTGCCGCCCTGATGCTGGCGCTGACCGCGAGCAATCCTGCCCTGGCCGAAGACTTCTGCTGGCGCGCCACCAAAGTCCGCGGAGCCGGCACTATCCCCAGCGACTGCGAATACAGCGAAGAGAAACAGGGCCTGCTGTGCTACGCCCAGTGCCCCGCCGGTTCCACGGGCATCGGCCCGGTCTGCTGGAACACTTGTCCCACCGGATTCGTCGACAATGGCGTTGGCTGCACCAAACCGGCCCCATATGGCCGCGGAGCCGGCTACAGCTGGCAGGGGCAGGACGGCTTCAGCAATGCGGGCATGCTGGCACGCTGCACCTCCGCCGAAGGCCTGGGCTGCGAAATGTGGGGCGCCATCGCGTACCCGGCCTGCAAGACCGGCTTCTCCAACGTGGGCGCCAACATCTGCAGCCCGGTTTGCCCCTCCGGCTACACGGACATGGGCGTTTCCTGCCTGAAGCCCACCACCACCCGCGCCCCCATCACCGCCAAGTGCCCGGCCGGGACGATTTACGAAGATGGCCTCTGTTACAAAGCTTGCGATGCGGGTTATTCGGGCGTAGGCCCGGTCTGCTGGGGCCAATGTCCGTCCGATAAACCGGTCCCTTGCGGAGCGGGTTGCGCGGTCGATGGCTCCACCAGGCCCGGCGGCGGCCGCGACGATGTTTGCGCCACGCTTACCACCGAACAGGTCACGTCGGTTACCGGTCTCATCACTGATGTGATCGTCACCGTCGCCACCGCCGGCGGCTACGCCGGAATCAAGGCCGGCCTGAAGCAAGGCATCAAGAAGGGTACCAAGTTCATCAGCGAGAAGACCACCAAAGAGGTCGCCAAAGCGGCGCTTGAGTTGATGGAAAAACAGGCCAAGCAGTACATCAAGGATCAGACTCAAGCAAAAATCGAAGAGATCATTATTACATCAGCCCAGAACGCGCTGATCACCAAAATCGACCCGCAGGCCGAAACCGAAGGGGCGGATTTCGAATGGACGGACCTCGACCCTACCGGAATCTCCGATATCGTGAACGCCTATAACCACCCCACGTGCGCTCCGCCGCCGCCGGGAACCGTGGTGCCCGGCCTCGCTCCGGTGGCCGACATTCCGATCCCTCCGTCTGCACCGCGCGGCATCTTCAAAGCCGTACAAGGCGCGGCGAGCGACATCGCCGTTAACTACAACGGAACCGCGTTTGCCATCGGCACCGGCGACTCGATCTGGCGCATCCGGCCCCAGGACACGGAGTGGGCGCGGATGCCCGGAGCCGCCACGCGCGTGGCCGCGGGCCTCGGAGTGGTCGCCGTGGTCAACACTCAGGGCGACATATACAAGAGCACCAACAACGCCGAGAGCTGGACGATCGTGCCCGGCTGGGCCTCCGATGTGGCCGTTGACATCGCCGGAAACCTCTTCGTCCTCGGCAAGAACGCCTCCATCTTTGAGATGAAGGCGGGCGA
>JAYTKJ010000096.1:0-39528 GCA_043730365.1 Acidobacteriota bacterium
GTCTTGGCTCAACTCGAAGCTACCGTACGAAACACTCTACTACCCCGGGAAGCCTACAACATGGTGCCGGGGCGTGACCCCCAATTCGGTTAAGCACCCGTCTAAGCGTCTATGAGCGGTTTGCGGGAACTGGGGTAGCGTGATACGATGAAAGCAGTTGCCGGAAACGGCAACTTTCCCTAGCGGGGACGTAGCTCAGTTGGTTAGAGCGCCGGCCTGTCACGTCGGAGGTCGCGGGTTCGAGCCCCGTCGTCCCCGCCATTTTAAAGCCTCATAAATCCAGTACTTCGGAGGATCGGGAGCCCGAAAGCCACGCCTGGATTTATGTCGACACTCAACCGAAAACAGACGCCAGGGCGGGCCGCGCGGCAACAGCAAAGAGCACGGCAAGAATCCGGCGGCGGTGGCACGTTGGCCGGAAGGGCGGACAACAGCAAGGCATGGACTTGCATCGGCCAGTGGGAGGCTACCCTCCCGATGGGCTCACGATCCTGATATGATTCAGTCAGATCGGTCGGCAAAAGCAAAGCAAATGCCCAATCTCGAAGCCAGTGCGTTGTTTTCCGAATCGCCGCGCGTAATCTATGAGCGAAATCCTCTGCACGAGGTCATTTGCCAGCTTCAGTTTCCTCCAATTCTGAAGATCGTAGGTGATTCTCCATTCCAATTTCAAGAGGCGATCCGGGCACGTTTTCCTTCGTTGCAGGAACGATTCCAGGATGTCGAAGCCCCTCCGGGGGTCCCGGCGACCGTGCTTGAAATGTTGCGTGGCCTGGCGAAGCGCCAGGTCATCGGTTACGAGTTCATGTCTGAAGACGGGCGATGGAAGGTAGCGCTGACCAGAGATTTTCTCGCAATTTCAACCAGCAGGTATTCTCGCTGGGAAGAATTTCAAGAACAGTTGACGCTCCCACTCAAGGCTCTGGTAGAGGTCTACAACCCCTCATTCTTTAGCCGCGTGGGCCTTCGGTATCAAAATTTGATTCGCCGCAGCGTGCTGGGCTTGGCCCCGAATATGAACTGGTCGGAATTGATCTGCCCCCATGTGGCCGGATTACTTGCGACGCCCCAGCATGCCTCCGTCGCGGAGTATCAGGTTTCGGCTGAAATCAATCTTCCCGATCAAGAATCCAATGTGAGGATGACCTCAGGCTTGGTCCGATTAAGCAGTTCGCACGACGAGCAATGCTTTTTGATAGATAATGACTTTTACACCGAGAAAAAAACACATGCCAGCGACATTAATACAACCCTTGGGTACTTCAACCAACTGTCTGGAAAGCTTTTTCGATGGTGCATCAAGGAAGAGCTCCACGGAGTCATGCGGCCTAGCTCCGTATCTTTGGACAAGCCTTGAGATGCGTGACGTTACTTTCGCGACCAGACGGTTCAGTGGGCCGAAGGCGGATGCAGTAGCCTCGAAGCGTCCCTACGGTTTCACTACTGACAAACTCACCTATTCCCCCAAAGACATTGCTCACTTGCTAGTTGAGGCTCTCCCGGCGGAGGCCCTCACGGCGGAAGTGATTGAGTTTCTAGCGGAAGCGGTGTCGTTTTATAAGCGGGCACAGGAAGCCCCACCTCCGCCGCAGAAGCGAAAGCTTAGGGGCAAGATAACCCGCAGATACGAGCGCCCAGCACTCACTCTAGACGGCGAGTAGGGAGTACTGCCCAGGGTGTTTCTGATCTCTCCTCAAGTCGGTTGTTTTCGCCAAGGGGAGATCCTGTCCAACTTGATTCAGTTGCACGTTGACGCGTCGAGCCTCGAAGATCCGGAGGGGCCCTCTTTCGAAGAAAAAACACATCCATTCGCCCTCATCCTAACTCAAGATTGCGATCTTGATTGGGACTTCAAGGCCCGAACGACCGAGATCAGAGAAGATACCCGCCAACGTAAACAGCTTCCGAATATTCTATTCTGCGAGCTATTCGAAGTTGAGACACTCAAGCCTCAGTACGTGTCGAACCTCTGGCAGCGCATCTCTCGCAACCAAGACGAACGATTTCACTACATTACGGCGTGCCACGATCAGCAAGATCGAAAGGGTACCGGCCTTCCGGTTTTGGTCGCGGACTTCAAGCGAATTTTCTCTATACCGACTGATGAACTATACAAGCGTGTCAGCTCTGGCCTCGAAAGAAGGACCACTCTTAGCGTTCCGTTTCTGCAGGATCTCGCAAATCGATTTGGCTGCTATTTGCTAAGGGTGGCACTTCCGAGCCACGATCAGCTTCCACCCGTGATTGGGCCCACTGCAACATTGCTATTGGAGGCGCGTCCGATAGCTCCGAAACCGCAGCACGAATGAGCCGCGCGGCCATGAAGACACTGTTAGATTGCCCCGTTATAACATCCTGGGAAAATACGGTGGCCACAGGATGGCTTAAAACCGGAAAGACTCGCCCAGGTACACCCGCCGCACTTCAAGGTCATGCCCCAACTCATCCGGCGTGCCCTTCCGGAAGATCTTCCCGCTGTTAATGATGTAGGCGCGGTCCGTCACGGCCAGCGTTTCGCGCACGTTGTGATCGGTGATCAGGATACCGATGCCGGAGCGCTTCAAGTCGAAAATGATGCGCTGGATCTCCAGCACCTGAATCGGGTCGATGCCGGAGAACGGCTCGTCGAGCAGCAGGAAATGCGGATTGATCACCAGCGAACGCGCAATCTCCACGCGCCGGCGCTCTCCCCCTGACAACATGTACCCCTTGCTGCGCCGCACGGTTTCGAGGCCGAGTTGCTCGATCAGCCGGTCCCGCCGCGCACGCCGCTCATGGCCACTGAGCGACATGGTCTCCAGGATCGCCGTCAGATTCTCTTCCACCGTGAGCTTACGGAACACGCTCGCTTCCTGCGGCAGGTAGCTGATGCCGCGCCGCGCCCGTTCATACATTGCCAGATCCGTGATGTCTTCGTCGTCCAGCATGACACGGCCGGAGTCCGGCGAAACGAGTCCCACAATGATGTAAAAGGACGTAGTCTTGCCTGCGCCGTTCGGCCCCAAGAGGCCGACCACTTCGCCTTGCTGTACCGAAACCGAAACGTCCGACACTACTTTGCGGCGGCGATAGGAC
Organism: Acidobacteriota bacterium; assembly: GCA_043730365.1. Lineage (GTDB taxonomy): Bacteria > Acidobacteriota > Terriglobia > Bryobacterales > Bryobacteraceae > VFZP01. The sequence continues at coordinate 3,076 of JAYTKJ010000096.1, forward strand.
TTCGATATCTCCGCGGTATGGAGCCGATGCATTGGTGTTTTGGGGCGGCTACTTTCTGCGGATGCGGCTCACGACGGGCTGCGAGATGGCACCCTCAACCTGGAGGGTATCATTGCCGGCAAAGTAGGTCAATTGTTTGCCACGGGTGGTGCCGTCCACCGAGTCGATCATCTGCGCGATCCCGCCGTTCAGGATCAGCTTTTCATCCGCGACATAGTACTCGGAATGCTCGGAAGACCCGCGCCGCGTGCGATCGGGCGACGCCTGAAAAATCTCCACGGCGCCATCGGAAAAAGCCCGTTCCAGCGTGGATTCTCCCTTGGCGTCCTCTGCCAGCCACGCCCGCAACTGTTGGCTCTTCACGTCCATGTCGTCACGAATCATCCGCGCGCCGCCGGTATAGTTGGCAAGCCGCTCCGTGTCGCGATACTCGAGTTGCTCGGACCGCACCACGGTGTTGACGGTCTTCCCGGTCCGCGGATTCGGCTTCTTGTCAAGGAACTGACTCACCACCCCGCCCGCCGCCTGCAGCGTCTTGGTGGTGCGGTCAATGGTGACGCGCCGCGCCTGCAGCCGGTTGGCCGTTTGCCACAGCATCGCGTTGCCCTCGTAAACGATGCGCTGATTGCGGTCGGTGGACGTCATCCGTTCGGCGGTGGCCTGCATCGGCTCATCCTGGGCCAGCATCGCGTTGGGCTTGGCGGCGACCGGTGCGCCGGGCTTGCGATCAGGCTGTCGCGTGGACGAGACCTTGCCTTCGGCGTTGAAATCGCCACTCTGCTGATTCATCACGATCTTGTCGGCCGTTACCGAACCGGTTGGATCCCACGTGCGGGCCGGCTCTGTTTTCGACCGGGCCAGCGTGATCAGGTTGGCGGCGGCATCGAGCGTGGCATGCTCGGCTCTGGCTTCCCGCTCGCCCTCCTTATAGCGAAAGTCGTTCCACTGATCCAGCTTAGTCAAATCCCCCGAAACAGGATGGAACTCGGCGGTCAGATCCTGGCTCCAAGTGAGTGCCGGCGGCGGGTCCACTTTGTCTTTAGCCGAACGCGGCTTGCGGGTCTCGGTGGCCGTCTTGACGGCCCGGAAAGATTTGAGCTGATTCTTGTCGCCATAGGCGATCCACATCCGCTCAGCCTCCAGATGGCGGCGCGGCTGCCCCGGCGAATTAGGAATCAGATCGAGCGTGCCGGGCGTATGCGTCTCCATGGCATCGATCTCTTCCCCATTGGGCCGCATCCGCGTGACGATGTTGTCCGCCTTCAACACGCGCGTGGCCTGCGCGGGCGAGGTGGGTTTGGACTCCACGACGGACTGACCGGAAGCCGTCGCCGTGCGCAGCAGACTGCCCTCCCCGGTGACCCCAAATTCCAGGTCAATGCGATTGGTGGCCACCGTGGTCCGCGCCGCGGGGCTGGCCGCGTCCAGCCTTGCCTGGCCTGAGCCGCTGATCTTCTCGATCTCGGACTTCTCCGTTAGATTCATCGTCAGCGCGTCAGCTCCAAAGCTCAGCTTCCGATTCGGATAGGTGTCCGTCCCATGCGCTTCCGCCGCGTCCACTTGCCTAATGGCGCCGTGCTCCAGCGTTACTTCCGCGCTGCCGGACTCCATCGCCAGCGTGCCCCGGCCGAACTTAGCCCAGGGTGAAAGGAACACCTTGGACTCTGTCTCCTTGTAGACCAACCGGCCCGTTTCCAGGTTCATCGGCTTCTTCTTCGGGTCGCGCCCCTTCCAGATCACATGCACATCGGCGAGTAACTCAAGCTCGCGTGTATGAGGATCGTAGGCCGCGCCCATGGCGTCGCCACTACCGAGATCAAACTCAAAGGCCGCTTTCTTTTCCGTGCGCGCCTTGCCGGACTCCACCTCCACCGTCACTCCGGTGGCTTTGATGTTGAGCAGCCGTCCAGGCTTGTCCTGTTCTTCGTTGAGCATGCCCGCCACGGTTTCGGCCACGCTGTTCTTCACGGCTAGCGTGATTTCCACTTCGCCATCGGAGAACATGCGCCCGGCGGCCTTATCAAACTCGGCGCTCTCGCTGCGCACAAAATCGTACTGCGCACCGCATTTGTGGAAGAGCCGCAACTGGACTTTCTTGAGCAGCAGTTTGGCGGCCGGCTCGCCCACGGACTCCATCTCTCGCGCACGCAACTCCAATTGCGGGCAGGCGCCGTTGTCCTTGCGATATACCCAATCGGTGCTTGATGAGTCGATGCCCGAGCGCAGTTTCCCGGGCGGCGTCACCTGATTCTTACCCTCGCGCGCCTGGGCACGCCGGTATTGGTTGCCAACCACCGCGAGAATGCCTAAGATGGCCAGCAACAACAGGCCGCTCGTTCGCCGCATCGCCACTTTAGAATAGCAACCGCCCGCTACAATGGATGGTTCCATGCAATATCGCATCAAGCCCGCCTCGGGCCTGGCCGGGTCCGTTCGTTTGCCGGGCGACAAATCCATCTCGCATCGCTACGCCATGATCGCGGCAGTGGCCGAAGGAACCAGCCGGATTGAGAACTATTCTTCGGGCGCCGATTGCCAGTCGACGCTGGGCTGTATGCGGGCGCTAGGCATCGAAATCGAAAAGCAGGATCGGACCGTGACCATTCACGGACAAGGCCTCGATGGTCTGCGCGCTCCCACCGAAACGCTGGATGCCGGCAACTCCGGCTCCACGATTCGCATGCTGTCCGGCATGCTTGCGGCGCAGCCGTTCACGTCCACCATCGCCGGCGACGAATCGCTCTCGCTGCGGCCGATGGAACGCATCATGACCCCGCTCCGCCAAATGGGCGCGACCCTGACAGCGCGCGACGGCAAGTACCCGCCGCTCGTCATTACCGGCGGACGTCTTCAGCCGATTCAATATGAGCCGCCGGTGGCGAGCGCCCAGGTGAAGACCTGCGTCCTTTTTGCGGGCCTCCATACTGCCGGGGTAACCAGCGTGGTGGAGCGGGTCCAGACGCGAGATCACTCAGAAGTAGCGTTGCGCGAGTTTGGGGCCGAAGTGGAACGCGATGGCCACATCATTTCGATTCAAGGCCGCCCGAAGCTGGAGGCCCGGAATCTCACCGTGCCCGGCGATCTTTCTTCTGCCGCCTTCTTCCTCGTCGCGGCAAATCTGTTCCCCGGCTCACGCGTGATTATGGAAGGCGTGGGCTTGAGCCCGTCGCGCACCCAGTTAATCGATTGGTTGCTGGTGGCCGGGGCGCACGTGCGTGTGCTCGACGTGGGCCAGCAAGCGGGCGAAATGGTGGGCACCATTCTGGTGGAAGGCCGCCCCATGGAAGGCGGTGTGATCGAAGGCGCGATGGCGGCCGGTCTCATCGACGAGATTCCGGTACTGGCCGTCCTGGGCGCGGTCTCACGGCAAGGCCTCACCGTACGCGATGCTAGCGAGCTGCGCGTGAAGGAAACGGATCGAATCGCCACCGTGGCGGACAACATGCGTCGCATGGGCGTCGAGATTTCCACAACCGAGGACGGCTTCCACATTCCCGGCGGCCAGCGTTTTCGTGCCGCTCAGGTTGATTCCTTCGGCGATCATCGCATCGCGATGGCCTTTGCCGTAGCGGGTTTGCGAGCCGACGGCGAAACAATCATTGACAACGCTGGGGCCGCTTCCGTATCCTTTCCAGAGTTCTACGCCACGCTCGAAACGCTGCGGGCGGCGTAGCGTCCGTTCTTACAACAATGGCCGAGCAGTTTGCCGCAGTACAACCCGACCTTTCGCTCGACGGACTGGTCCACGATCTCAATAACGTTTTTGAGACGATCATCCAGAACTCGGAACTGCTCGCGCAGGATCCCAAATACGCTAAGACCGCCGCCACCCTGCTGCGCAACGCCACGCAGGGCGTCAGAATTCTCTCCAGCTACTTTGAGCAGTCACTGGCCTCGCTCGATCTGGACGCCATTCTCGATCGCGCCACCGAGTTCGCGAGAGACTTCGTGCAGCTCAAGCGCGGGATCAAGCTGGAGTTCACGCGCAACATCGAAGAGGGTGTGCGCATGCGGGGCAACGCCACGGCTTGGGAACGCGTCTTCATGAACTTGTTCCTCAACGCCGCGCAGGCGATGGAAGAGGATGGCGTGGTGGAGATCGCCGCGGCGCGCACGGCTCGGGGGGTTGAGATTGTCGTCAGCGATGACGGGCCCGGGATCTCGGCCAAGATTCTGCCCCGCGTCTTCGAGCCGGGCTTTTCCACGCGGGCCAAACGTTCCGGCCTCGGGCTCCACATTGTGAAGAGCATTGTGGCCGAACATGGCGGCATTGTCGAGGCTTCGAATCGTCCCAACCGGCAGGGTGCTCAGTTTTCTATCCTGCTACCGCCGGTTGATGTGCATGGCGACTAGTACTACCGATGTGAATCTTCTCCTGCGAGGACTTATCTCTGCGCCTCCGCGCCTCAGCGTTGAACGATGCCTTCCATCAAAGTAGTATGCGGTTGGTTTAACCGCAGAGGCGCAGAGACGCTGAGAAACCCGCTAAGGACGGCGTTGGGGCGGACACCGTTGTGGTGGAGGTAAAAGCAGTCAACGTCCCGGTACTGCGCGACGGCATTGTACGGCGGGTGCTTGGACTAGTTTGGAGGCTCCTGGCCTTCCAACGGCGCACGGCCGCTACCAATATCGCGGCCCTCAGCTCTTGGTCTTCGGCGGCACGAAATCCGGCGGCAACGTCGCGCCCGGCCCGAAGAAATAATTGTCCATCTGCTGGAGCAGGAACTCCTGCGCTTCGGCCGTCCCCAAGTTGAGACGATACTCGTTCATGAGCATCTTCATATGCTCTAGCCACATCTTCCAGGCTTCCTTGGAGACACTTTCGTAGATCTTCTGTCCCAGCGGATGGCTGTCGAACGGCGATTCGTCCAGACCCACCATTTCCTTCTGGAACTTCACGCACATCACTTTTCGCTTACCGGTCTCTTCCGGCTGATGCATCAAGGGAACGCTTCCGCACGACATGTCTCCCAGGATAGCGCGATAATGGAGAAAAGGCCGGTACCTGCACCATGAATAATTACCTTGCTTCCGCTCTCTGGCTGACGATATCTGCCGCCACAATGTGGGCGCAGCAACAAAAGCCGCAGGCGCCGCCGCGCGCCGGCAAGCCAGCCGTGATGCGCGTCGGTGAACTCAAGCCCGGCATGCAGGCGACGGCGTGGACCGTGTTTGCCGGCAGTGAGGCTGAGCCGGTGCCTGTGGAAATTATCGGCGTAATGAAGAATGCCTGGGGTCCCAAGCAAGACATTATCCTGGGCAAGATGGGCGGCAAGGCGGTCCGCACGAATGTTGCTGGCGGCATGAGCGGAAGTCCGGTCTACATTGACGGCAAGCTGATTGGCGCCATCGCCCTCCGGATCAGCGTGTTTTCCCCCGACGCAATTTGCGGGATCACGCCGATCGAACTGATGCTGGAGATCAACGATTTCGACTCCACGGTTCCGTCCGGCGCTCGCACGCCGGAAGCGGTTCGCCGCCGCGCCGAAGCGCTCTCCATGCCGGTGATGCCCGGGCTGCCTGTAACGGCCGAGCCTTTGTCTTTGATACCCATCGACTCGCCCTTGGTGTTGTCCGGATTCAGCGAGGCAACGCTGCGCGAGTTTGGCCCCATGTTCAAACAGATGGGGATTTCTCTGGCGCAGGGCGGCGCTGGGCCGGTGCAGGGCTCTGGGGTAGCCGGGTCGTCACTGGTGGGCAGCGCCAAGCCGGTTTCAGGCTGGCAGGGTTCTCTGAATCCCGGGGAAGCGATCAGCGGACTATTGGTCTCGGGCGACGTCAGCATGGCAGGCACTGGCACGGTGACGTACAACGACGGCAAGCGGGTGCTGGCGTTCGGCCACCCGTTTCTGAGCCTGGGCCCCGTCAGCATGCCAATGGCGAAAAGCGAAATTCTCATGACGCTGGCCTCTGCGTTTCAGCCCAACAAGATTGCCAACGCCACGGACGTGGTGGGCGCGCTCAAGCAAGACCGCCATTCCGGCATCATGGGCGTGTTGGGCGAGCAGGCCGAAATGGTGCCCTACCACGTGAAAGTCCGGTCATTCGCCGAAGGCGAAACCAAGGCGATGAGCGAGAAGAATCTCTCCATGCAAGTGTTCGTCCATCAGAAATGGACGCCGTTCCTGATGATGGTCACCCTCTTCAACGCCGTTTCGAGCATGAATGAATTTGCCGAGGACGTAACCTATCGCATCTCCGGCAGCCTCGACGTGGACGGGCAACAGAAGATCTCCCTGGCCAACATCTTCACGCAGACCGAGATGCCCGCGCCGCCGCCTATGCAGATGGCGCTCTGGTGGGGCGACAAGTTCAACCGGCTGTTCATGAACACCGTGCGGATGCCACGCCTTAAGAGCGTGGATGTTACGCTAGATCTGCTGCCGGTGCGCAAGAGCGCCACCATCGAGTCAGCCTTTGCCGACGTGAGCGAGATCGAGGCCGGCGGCGAGGTGCCGCTCAAGGTGTTTCTGCGTCCGTTCCGCGGCGGCCGGATCGAGCGCGCTATCAAAGTGAAGATCCCGGCGGGCTTCCCTAAGGGCGATCACCGGATCTTGCTCAGCGACGCCGACACGCTCAACCGCCTGCAAACCTTTGCCGGAATGAGCAACCGGTTTATCGATCTGCCTCAGACCGTTTCGCTCATCAATCAGGAGCGCACCAACAACAAGCTTTATGTTTCGCTGATTCAGGCGCGACCGACGTCATATGTCGACGACAAGACCATGCCCAGCCTGCCGGCCTCGGTGGCCAACGTGATGCAGAACGGGCGCAGCGCTAATCGGCCGATGTTCACCGTGCCGGAGACGGCTACCGAGCAAGCCGCGGTTGCTTTTGACGACGCCGTGAACGGCAGCTACTCGCTCCGCATCAGGGTCAATTGACGGTGGCGCCTAGGGATTCTCAGTAGGAGATGGAATGAAGTTTATTTGGATTTGCGCGGCTCTGGCCGCATCGGCAGCTGCGGTGTGGGCCGGCGGCACCAGGAGTTGGGACCACGGCTCGGAAGCTGATTTCCAGAAGGGCAAGCTCACCAAGCTGGCGCTGCGCAGTGACGGCAAGCTTTCGCTGGCGCCAGTTTGGCAGGAGCTGCACGATACCTCCACCAACTACCTTTGGGCAGTCGCCGAGGATGCGCGCGGCAACGTCTACTACGGCGGCAGCGGCCAGGATGGCAAGTCCAAGCTCTTTGTGATGGACCCCGCCGGAAAATCCAAGACTCTGGCCGAATTGAACGGGCTGGAGATTCATGCCATCGCGCTCGATGCGCGGGGCCGGGTCTACGCAGCCACATCGCCGGACGGCAAAGTCTATCGGGTTGCCCCAGGCTCAGGCGCCGTTGAAGAGTTTTACGATCCCAAGGCGAAGTACATCTGGGCGCTGGCGTTCAACCCGCAAGGCGACCTTTTTGTCGCCACCGGCGATCAGGGCGAAGTGCATCGCGTGACGGCGGCGGGCGCGGGCTCCGTGTTCTATCGCACCGAAGAGACCCACGCGCGCTCGCTCATCGTGGACGCGCAGGGCAACCTCATTGTGGGCACCGAGCCTGGCGGCCTGGTGCTGCGGGTCTCGTCCACCGGACAGGGCTTCGTGCTGTATCAGACCTCCAAGCGCGAAGTGACCGCGCTGGCGGCCGATGCCAAAGGCAATCTTTTTGCGACTGCGGTCGGCTCACGCCCGGCGGCGGGTTCGGTTGGCTCCGTTGCGCCAGCTCCGGCTCCCGCCCCTTTGCCCGGCCCACCCGCCGGCACCGGTTCTGCGCGCCAGTCGCCGGCGCCTCCCCCTAGCCTCGGCACCACGGTGACCGGAGGCAGCGAGGTGATACGAATTGAAGCCGACGGCTATCCGCGCAAGGTCTGGACGGACGACAAAGACATCGCCTACGCGCTCGCCTTTGACAAAGACGCGCATCTCCTGGTGGCCACCGGCAATCGCGGCAATATCTATCGCGTCGATTCAGACACGCTGTCGGCGTTAGTCGTAAGCGCGGCCCCCACGCAGATTACTGGACTTGCTTCCAGCCGCAACGGGCGCGTGCTGGCTGTCACCGGCAACATCGGCAAGCTTTATCGGCTGGGCCCGGAGAGTGAGAAGGAAGGCAGCTACGAAGGCGAAGCGATGGACGCCGGCTTCTTTACCTACTGGGGCCGCATGAACTACACGGCCGACCTCAACGGCGGCACCGTCAAGATGGAGACCCGCAGCGGCAACCTTGATGCCCCGCAGCGCGCGTGGAGCCCGTGGGCGCAAGTCCCGCTCAATTCCACGTTTGGCCGCGTGGCGTCTCCGGCGGCGCGCTTCCTGCAGTACAAGCTCACGCTCACAGGCGCGTCTGACGGCAAGACGCCGGAACTCGGTGGCGTTGAAATCGCCTACCAGCAGAAGAACGTGGCGCCGACGATCGAGGTGATCGACCTGACTCCCCCCGGCTACCGCTTCCCGGCGCAAACCATCTCCGTCGCCGCCGCCGCCGCCTCGAGCCAAACGATTTCGCTCACTCCGTTGGGCCGTTCAAACCGGACGGTGGCGACGCTCCTCAGCAGCGGCGATGCGCCGGCTGGCTCCATGAATTACGCCAAGGGGCATCTGGGCGCGCGGTGGCTGGCGCGCGACGAGAATGGCGACGCGCTGCTATCGAAGATCGAGATTCGCGGCGACAAGGAGACGGGCTGGAAGGTGCTCAAGGAAGAAACGCGGGACCGCAACGTGAGCTTTGACTCAACCGCGTTCCCCGATGGCGACTATCGTGTGCGAGTCACCGTGAGCGATGCGCCCGGCAATCCTCCCGCGCAGGCATTGACGGCTTCGCTCGAGAGCAGCGTGTTTGTCGTCGACAACACGCCGCCCCGGATTACCGAGCTGGCGGGCACTCGCAACGGCGCCAAGCTTGAATTGAAGTGGAAGGCCTCGGACGCGCTGTCGGTGATCGGCAAGGCTGAGTATTCTCTGAATGGCGGCGATTGGAAGACCGCCGAGCCCACCACGCGGCTCACCGATTCCACCGAACACGAATACGCCTTGACGCTCGATGCGCCGGCGGGCGGAGGCGAGGCCACGGTCGCCGTGCGGGTCCTCGACTATTACGACAACCAGGCCGTCGACAAGACCGTGATCCGGTAACCCCTCGGCGATCGCCTGACAAGCCAGATCGAGAAGGGCTGCGCTCGCCCGACATGTTCGAGAACGGCTGGCTCCCCGGGCATTCAACTGGATACCGAGTGATTCCCAATTGAGGTTTCCTCACGGTCCCTCCTTTGCCCGCGCGAAGGAGTACTATCCTTCGCTTGGCTCCTTGAAGATTGCCTCTTCGGGGTTCTTTATTGCCGACAAGATGTTCTCCGCAAGCTTGTCGATTAGCTTGTTGCCCCAGAACGGATCTTGAACGTCGTAGTAGATTACGCGAATGTGTTTGAGATCAAACGGGACGTCGGGCTCGTTGGCCGCGACGAGGACCACGGGTTTTTGAAGCGCATGAGCGATGCCGAGTTCATAGAAGACATTGGGATTTCGGGTGGTCAGTTCGGCGATGAGTACCTTGGCGTTCTTGATGCCCCGCCAGATCTGATCGATGATCTTCCCTGTCCCAAAGATCTCGGCGTCAGCCCGTACCGGCTGCAGGCCAGCCTTTTCGATCGCCGGCTTGAAGATCTTCTCGTAGTAGCTGCCCAGTGGTGGGGCGAACGGCTGCATCACAAAAGCAAGAGTCTCCAGCCTTGATGTGCGCGGTCGCACCGAGCTTCTTAATATGGTCGGTTTTTTCTTCACTGCTCAGGGTCGGCGTCTCTTCAGAGATGTCCAGAACTCGGAGGTTTTCACCGTGTTCCTCAACGAGCTTCGCCGTTGTCAGTGATTCGAGAAAAAGCTGTTTGAAATCTGCGAAATCAGACTCTGGTATTCCAAAGTTATCCAAGAGCGTGTTCTTAAAGAATTTGTCCTGGGGGATATTCTCCCCTCGGTAGTGTCGATAGACGTCAGCGATATCAGGTGCTTGAAGGACTGCCTCCCGATATGCCCGGAGTTGATCCTCGGGGCTCTTTGGTCGAAGCACTCTCCGTGCTAGCTCGGTGGGTCGAATCTTTTCGGCCTCGGGGCTATCCAGAAAGCCGTACTTCTTTGCTGACGCGACTTCCACTCCAAATGGACCCTTCTCAGTCTTGAGACCAAGGAATCCGGCCGCCTCGGGACGCGTGCAAGCATGACCTGCATTCTTGTCCAATATTGCCTGGGGAACCCTAAGTGCCTTCTCAACGGATTGGCGTGGGTACTTTGGCGGCTTCGGCGCGGCGGACTTGGGCTGCTTGGCGAGTGTAGGTTTCTTTGCCATGGGACGACACTCTTACTGTATCTGATTCAGAGGTCGGCCTCGATGAGTGACTTTTATAGCGTTTCAGTAAAACATATTAAAACATATACATTGTAAATTGTTTCAGCCATACTGAGACATTGCTGGAAAATCACGTCGCCCGAAACTCGTTCTGACCGCCGATGAGCTGGACCATCGACAGCGATTGACGGGTTCGCAATCAGCACCGGTCCGCGAGGTGCGGCGGACCGAAGTGATCACGCGTTACGACGCCGGTGAGAACATCGCCAGCAACCAAAGCAATCCAGCGCAATCACTCCTCACCCCCAGGATCCTGGTTCGGTTGCCAAACCCTCCGCACTCCCGCGTTTGCTAATGAACGCGCAACTTGGCGCCCCACGGAACCCCGCGGCGGATCCACTCGGTGAGCGTAGCGATGTCCTTGGCGCCGAGTTTGGGACCCGGCGGCATCTTCGGCTCGCTGTCGTGGCGAATGGCGCGCACGATGACGCTACGCTCCGGATCGCCTGGGACGGCGGCGGGGCCGCGCGAGCCGCCCTTGAGCAGGCTGCCGCGGTCGAGAAACGAGAGGCCACCGTCCCGGAGCTCCTGGTTGTGGCAGGGGAGGCAGCGTCGCTGAAGGATGGGGGCGACGCGGCGGTCAAAGAAGCGGGCGTCCTTGGGCGGCGATTCCTGTGCCGTCCCTGACAAGGCGGCGGCGAGCAGGCAGGTGGCCGGCAGCTTCACTACTTCGTCTGTCCGACGCCGAACTGGCTATTGGCCTTGATAACTTTGCCGTGGTCGACGAGTAAGTCGAGAACCTTTTCGCTGTGAACGTCGCGGCCCGTTTCGTCCTTGAGCGAGGCGACGATTTTCTTGGTGGCGACATCGACGATCTCACCGGTGGAGGAGTAGCCGAATTTGCCGTCCAGGCTGAAGCTCCACCAACCCGGTGAATCGCGCAGCGTGATGCTGACAGTCTGCTTGGGCGGCATGACGGTGTTGTCGAAGACGTGAACGGCGTTATTGTGGCCGTCCACCACCCAGAGCTCCTTCTCATCCGGAGTAAGCGCGATGCCATGGCTCGGGCAACCGTGGCGCTTGACCGGGCCTGGCTGGTAACCCTGAATTTCGACGCGATGCAGCTTCTTGCCAGTGCGGATGTCGCCGATTTCGAAGCCGAGGAGTCCGTTGACGTTGACGAAGGCGAGCGTGTTAGCGCCGTTGACCGTGAAGGGGCGGATCACGTTGGTGAAGGGGCCGACGGTGCCGGTGACCTTGTGGGTTTTGGGGTCGACGACCGAAAGGAGCGGGCTCTTGAGGCCCGCGAGATACACGCGGCTGCCGTCGTTGGCGTAGACGGTGTTGTGCGAGCCCGCCCTGGTTTCCACGCGCGTGATCACGTTGCCGGTTTTTCCGTCGACCACTGTCCACATCGGCCCCTCGAATTGGGGCACGTAAAGGAGCTTGCCATCGGGTGAAATGGCCATGCGGTCGCATCCGCCCTCGTAGGTCTTATCCCAGAGTCGTTTGCCCGAGACTGCGTCGATCGCGATCATACGGTTGAGGCTGGTGACATAGACGCGACCGGTTTTGGCGCTGGCGGCGATACCCTTGACGTTTTCCGGTTTCTGCCCGGCCGGGACAGTCCACGTAGGGATGCGGCGGACGAACTTGTAGTCGTGGTCGATATCGAAAACCAGGACGCCGACACCGCCGTACTCCTCATAGTTACGGATGCCGGGCTCGGCGACGTAGAGGAGGTGCTGCGCGGCGGCGGCAAGCGTGGAAGCGGCGAAGAGGGCGAGGGCAATGAGGCGCGTCATTATAGGTCGGTTCATCATACAACAGCCGGAGGAATTTGTTTATCAGCGCAATCCCTTGCTTTTCAAGTAGGCAATCAACGCCCCCGGATCGTCGCTGATAATCGCGTCCACTTCGGCCAGGATGAGACGGTCCCATTGGGCGCGCGTGTTGGCGGTCCAGGGTACTACCTGAAGTCCGGCCGCATGCGCATTACTCACCAGGCGCTTGTTGATGAGCATATGGATCGGCGACAGGATGCTGGATTGCGCCTCCTTCGCGAACGCCACCAGATCGCGCGGCGGGCCGGCATAGAGCGCGGACCGGCGGATCTCCGGCGCCAGTTTAGCGGCGGCCAGCAAAGTCCGTTCGTCGAAAGACTGGATGATGCAGCGCGCTTCGAGTTTATGGCGCCGGATCGTGTCCACCAGCATCCGCGAAAATGTTTCGGGGTCCGGCGTGTACTGCGGGTCCTTGCGCGTGATCTTGGTCTCGATGTTGAAGTCGAACTTGCCGCGGCGCGCCAGATCAAGCACCTGATCGAGGGTGGGAACTTTCGTACCCGGGACGGCTTTCTGCTTGGGGAATCCCGGGTTGGGCCGCGCGCCGCAGTCCCATTTGGACAGTTCAACCAACGTCAATTCACGGATCACGCGCGAGCCGCCCGCCGGACCCTGGCAGAACACTTCACTGAGCAGCGGGTCATGGGAGACCACCAACACGTTGTCTTTGGTAACGGCGACATCGAGTTCCAGCACGTCGACTCCAACCTTGATCGCGTATTCAAACGCGGGCAGCGTATTCTCCGGCATCATGGCGCGCGCGCCGCGATGGCCGTGGACTTGAATGCGCGGCGCAGCTGCGGCAACGGTACCCAGGGTCATGGCCAGAATCGTGAGCCTCTTCATATGCGTCAACTCATTTCAACGATTGCGAACAGACCAGAGTAGCGCCTTTCTACCGGCCAGCGCCGCGACGCCCGCGATATCTTTGCGCTTCCGCTCAAAAGAAATTCTAGAATTCAACCTTTCGAGGCCGATATGCTTTGCATGATTCACCAGTTGATTTACGGCAGCACGGCCACCAAGCCCTTTACCGGCTTGGAATTGGCTGAACTGCTGCGGCGGGCTCGGGAAAAAAACGGACGACTGGGTGTGACTGGGATGCTGCTGCATCATGACAGCAGCTTTCTCCAGATTCTGGAGGGACAGCGGAGCGACGTGGAAACGGTGTACGCGCTGATCGAGCAGGACAAGCGCCACTCCGGAGCGATGGTTTACTCCCGTAGCGACATAGCCGCCCGTGAATTCCCAGATTGGGGCATGGCATTTCACGCCCCTACAGACGGGGAGATAGCGGACCTGGGCGGCAGCTTCAGACAGATCCGGACGATGACCGCCGGTGACATCCAGAGCCGGAAGGCCCGCGTGTTCTTCCACGCATTCTGTAAAGTGACGCGGCTCTAAGTCCGCATCCGTCCGAACATATACGTGCCCGTCAACGCAAACACCGCCACCGGTGACCAGGCGGCCAGCACCGCCGGCAGCTGATTCACGTTGCCCACTTCTTCAAACAGCCGCCCCAGCGCAAAGTAGGCCAACGCTATCCCGAGGCTCGCGCCCACACCCGCCATCGCCCCGCGATTGCCTGTCATGAAGGAAAAGGGGACCGCCAGCAGCCCGATCACCAGCGCAAACATCGGCACTGAGAACTTCTTGTGATACTGCACCTGCAGGCGCACGGTGTTGAAGCCGGACTGCTGCAGGTCGCGGATGTAGCGTTCCAGTTCCTGGAAATTAAGTTGCTTCTCCTGCTTTTGCTCCATCAAGAAGTAGCCGGGCGGCTCAATCATTTCCGGAAACGTGGTGGCTTGAAATGTCTGGTAGCCCTTGGATTCGACACCGGCAAAATCGCGGGACCAGCCGTTCTGAAATACCCAGCCTTTCAGCGACGGTTCCCAGCGCGCACTTTCGGCGCTCACATGCCGGATCAGGCGAAAAGGGGCCTCCGCCAGCTCATACACGTTGACTCCCACCATCAGGTTCTCCGCCTGATCGTAGTATTTGAAATTGTAGATGCGCGGCTTGCGCGGATCCTGACCGTTGACGAATTTGCGATTGGGATCGAGAAAGGTTTGCGGTGCGCGGCCTTTGATCTCCGAGAGCAGACGCTCTTGAATCCGGTTGGCCTGCGGGATGTAGTAATGATCGAAGAGGAACAGTGCTCCGCTGACGAATGCGGCCGCCAGGATCACGGGCACCGACAGGCGATAGAGACTGACCCCGCAGGCTTTCATCGCGGTCACTTCGTTATTCTTCGACATCACGCCGAAGGTAACCAGGACCGCCAGCAAGACAGCCATGGCCGCCGAATCATAGACGAGCTTCGGGGTCAGGAACAGATGGTAGGAGAGCACCTTGGGCAGGGTGATGGAGCGCGCCATGTAGTCTCCCAGCAGATCGAAAAAGATGAAGATATGGGCCAATGCGACAAAAGCCCCGAGCCACAAGGCTAAGTAGAACAGGAAGCTGGAGAGCACATACGTGTCCACGACGCCAGGCACCAGCGGGATACGCGGGAGCGAGCGGATGGACTCGGCGGCCGACTTGGACGACTTCACGCGCTGCTTCAGGCTGGCCCAGGCGCTGTCGCGGAAAGACCGCAGACGCGATAGTGTATTGCGATCGCCCGGCCGGTCGATCCCGGCCACCAGCGCCAAGCCGATCAGCCCCAACACGACGTTGGGCGCCCAGGCCGCCAACTCAGGCCGCATCCGCCCTTGCCCCGCCAGACCGATCAGGCTTACCAGGCTCATGTAGTAGAGGAAGGCCAGAAAAACGGTGACCACGAATGCGCCACCGCGGCCCGATCTCCGGCTGCCGGCGCCCAGCGGAATGCCCACCAGCGCCAGGAGCAGGCACGCCACGGGTAGCGCCAGCCGGCGATGCAGTTCCACGCGCGCTTCCGGTGACCGCGTGCGCTTGGCCTCTTCAAACAACGGCCGGGAATCCATGGACTGAATTCGGTTGGCTGTTTCCTCCGTCTTCTGATTGACGGCCAGCAACTGGTCCATCTTCGGCGACGTGGTGTTGTAGTAAAAGGATGGATTCCTGTCGACGGCATGCGTGGTCACATCCTTCATCGAAAGCTGGATGGTGTTGTGCGCCGCGTCAGGAACGGCGAGCGCCGAGGCCGCGATGGTGACCGAGGGGGCTTCGCCATACTCGCGCCCTTCCTTGGAGCGCTCCTCGGCCGGTGAGGAATCGGCGATGAAGACATCCTTCCATTGCGCGATGGCCGAAGCCGACGGCTGCACGTCCCGTACGTAGAGAATCAGGTTCTGCCGGCTGAACTGTTCCTGGAAGACCCGCGGCTGGATCTCGGCGGTGAGTTGCTGGGCCACGCCCTGATTGCGGATGCGGTATTGCTCGCGCAGCGCAAACGGCTGGAGATACAGCGAACAGAAAGCGGCGGCCGCCATCGCCAACATCGCAAATGTCAGCACGGGCGCTACCACGCGGCGGCTGGGCAGTCCGGAGGCGCGCATGGCCGTGATTTCGCCATCCGACGACATGCGTCCGAGGCCGATCAATACGCCCACCAGCGTGCCGGTGGGGAGCGCAAAGACCAGGGCAAACGGGAGGAGCAACGAAAGTAGATAGCCCACCGTCGCGCCGGAGGCCGTGCCGCGCAGCAGGATCTCAAACAGTTTGCCGCTGCCCAGGCGGTACATGAACAGCACCAGGGTGAACAGCGAAGTGCCGAGCACGCCGGCTAGCGCCACCTCGCGAAAGATCGCGCGGGAGAGAATTCCCATGCTTACGACCAATGCCCGCTTGCTGACGCGCGCGGCTCAGTTACGATTTCGGAGCCGTGACCGTGAGGGAGCGGTTGGGCGGTCATGTCTACTTGGCCGAGACCATCGCCGGCGGGGCCACCAACGGCAGCTTCGGCCAATCTTCCTGGCGCTTCTCCAGTTCCAGGTCTTCAAAGAGAACGCTCGGCGCGACCACCGAGTGCAGCGCCACGTAGCCGCCTTGGGCCAGCACGGGCAGCGGTGAACCATTGCCGGCGAAATGGAAGAGGTTTTCCGTGCTCGACGCAGCCACGATGTCGCGCAACGAACGCGCGTTCAACCCGCGGAATCGCACGCCGCGCACCAGTTCCTCCTTGCCGTCAGGGTAGACGCGGTAGATCAGCAGCGGCAACGCCACCGGCCGGGTGCTGCCACCGCGTTGGCCCGACGCCATGCTTTGGCGCTGCAACTCATCCAAACCTCCGCTGGCCGGCATGTCCAGCTTGCGCACGATGATGCCATACGGCTTGCCGCGCTGCGCCACCATCTCCATCAGCTTCTTGCGCAAATCTGCATCCGGCAGCGATTGCTTGGCGGTCACAAAGAGATTGGAGAAGACCGCGGCCTTGGAGCCAAACGGACCAGGCAGCCTCGCGCGCCCGTTGGAGCCTTCAAAGCCTCGCACTGGCAAACGGGTGAGCAGGAAGTTCTCCAGCGTGCCGTTGCCGATCAACTTGAGCGGCTGCGGCACAATGCCTTCCATGTCCACCGGATAACTTCCCAGCAGTTCCTGGCCGTGCCACTCTTCCCTGGTTGGATCATCCACCACGTCCATCCATTCGGGCAGCACGCGTGAACCCTTGCGGCCTTCGAATTCGCTTTGGATGGCCGGGAATTGCCGGCCCGGCTCGGCCACCGGCTGGCGTGTCAGCCCGAAGTTGGCTGTCAGCAGATGCGCGAACAGCTGTGGCGAGGCCGATTCTTCAAACAGCATCGGTCCCGCATAGTCTTCCGCCAGCGGCGCGTCCAACATCGCTGTCACGTTGCGGCCCAGTTGCTCGATGCTCTTGCGCAATTCGGCCTCAGGCGGCAGCTTTTCCAGATTCCGTCCCACGATCATGCTTGCGTCACGCACGGTCATGCCGTTGGAGGCCTGCGCGCTGGCCACGGCGCGCACGAAAAAAAGCCCGTCTGGATAGCGCGACTCAGTGCCCTCGCTGTTGACGAGATAACTGTTGCCGAAACTGGCCTCGAAATCCACTTGAGAGCCCGTCACCTTGGGGAACGCCGTCATTACCGACGACAACTCGCGGGTCAACTTGAGCCACTGGTCGCGTTTCACCTTCGGTTCCATCCGCTCCAGATAGACTTTGGTGGGCTGCGCCGGCGCGAAATCGTTGAGCTTGTCCTGCTGCGTCACGTTGCGCAGCGCCGCGCGCTTGCGGGCGATCGCTTCGACCGATCCTTTAAAGACACGGTCCGTGGCCAACCAGTAGTAGTGACGGAGGCCGGACAAATCATTGTCGAGCGGCACGCCACCGCCGGCCCGCGCCGCTCCAAACAAATCCGTGTACATGTAGTTGGTGTTATCGAACGCCGGCTTACCCACCCGCACCTGCACACGCGGCACGCGAGCGCGCGCGTCGTCGCTACGGATCAAGGCGCCCAAGGTCGCACTGGCGCTGAATGAGCGGACGTCGTCCAGAGCGTATTCAACGTAGTAAAGCTGATCTTCCACGCCGGGGAGCTTCAGTTCGCGCGCGCGCGCCATCTCTTCGCGCATCGCTTTGAGGATCGGATCGTTCTCCGGCTTCTGTCCCGGAAGCAACGCGGCCAAGGCCGCCAGCATCGCCAACGCGCGCTTCATTGCAAACCTCCGCCGGTCTCGGCCGGTGGCGGAGGCGGAGGCAGCAGAGGCGGCCGTTCGCGTGAGCTTTCCTTCTTCTGGATCTCGAGTTCAGAGACCAGAATCGCCGGCGAGATCGCCGATACCGGCACGCTGCCCGACTCGGCCCCGCAGTACCCGTTGAACACCTCCAGCTTGTCGCCGGCCGCGATGATCTTGGCAAAGCTGGCCAGCGGCGTGCCCACGATGTCAGCCCCGCGCACCAACTCTTCGCGGCCATCAAGGTAGATACGGTAGACCACTAGCGGAATCACTTTGAAAGCTTGGATGCCGCGCCGCGAGGTGTTTGTAAAGCCGCCCGTGATCTCCTGAAAGTAGTAACCGTAAGGCTTGTTCTGCCGCTTCAATTCGTCGATCAGCATCTCGCGCAGCTTTTTCTCGGGCACGGTTTGGGCCGCCTCCACCATGAGATTGGACTGCCGCGAAACCACTTCATTGCCGGCTTGACGGCGGCCGTGGCCATTCGAAACCGGCAGATTGGGGATCGGCGTGCGGGACATCAGGAAGGTCTTGAGGATCCCTTTTTCTACGACGGCCACGCGGCGCGCCGTCACGCCTTCGTCGTCAAACTCGTACCAGCCGTTGAGATCGACGCCCGCGGCTTGCTTAAGCGTAGGGTCGAAAATCACGGAAAGGAACTCGGGCAGCACGCGCGTGCCGATGGCCTTGAGGAAAGTCTGTCCGTCTGTTTCATCTTTCAGGCGGTGACCCTCAATGCGATGGCCGAAAATCTCGTGGAAGAAGACGCCGGCGGCGCGGCCTGAGAGTATCGCTGGTCCCACGTACGCGTCCACCGTGGGCGCGGTGCGGAGGGCTTCCACATCGCGGCCGATCTTCTCGAAGGCTTCTTTGAGCTGGTCTTGCTTGGGCAGCTTTTTGACGGTTGAGGCATCGAAGGAGTCAAACGTCGCCAGGTCCATGCCATCGTCGGCCTTGGCTCCTGCCGACAGCATCACGCGCGCCATCGGACGCCCGTGCATAAGCCGCGCGCCTTCGCTGGAAACAAAATACTTGACCTCACGTGAGCCCACCACGCTCACAGAAGAATTGAGCACCGCGGGCCGGTTGGCTAGCGCCTTGGACAGCTTACGCACGTGCTTTTCCCAATCGCCCAGATCGAACTCCAGCTTGGGAGTCTGCTCCTGCGCATGGGCTGGGGGCGCTTCCGAGAAGTCGTCGGATTGCTCGCGGTCGGCGACCTTCACCTCTTTGCCGGTCTTGATATTGATGAGCCGCTCGGCGGCTTGGCGGTAGCATCGATCGGTCTCGCGCCACAGCATCCGCTTGATGGCGTCCGGGTTGTCGTCAAGCGAGATCGCGGCGCCGCGCGTGAACTGCGCAAATTCTCCGCGCACCGAGTGGTAGTTGTCCAGCTTGGGGCTGCCTACGCGGATCGTGATATCGAGCGTGCGGGAACGGCGTTCGTTGCTTGCCAGCAGAGCCCCTTGCGCAGCCGTGGCACTGCCCGCCTCTTGGTCTGAGACAGCGTAGGCCAGATAGTACGGCGGCGGCTCGCCCTTTTCTTTCAGAACCTTGAAGTTCCGATCGAGCTCTTCACTGAGAATGTCCAGGAGCTTGGAACTTTGAGCGGGCAGAATCTGGGTGAGAAACAGGGCTAAGATGGCAGTTCGGAACACGACCTAAGAATATCAGGCCCTTGGCCGGCGATTGCATGACGAGGTCTGAGGACCCGGCAGTCTCGGGCCACCGTTCGGCTGCGCTGTAACTGATACGATGCATAGATTAGTGCTCGAACTCACCCCCAGCGATCCGATCGTCAAGACCTACCTGAGGGACTTGCAGCACCTCAAACAACAAAACGTCGTCCATGAACTCGGCCTGAAGGGCCCCTTCCAGAACCTCCTCGACAAGGCCGCCAGAAAGCGCGGCTGGACCCTCATCCCCGAACTCTCAACTCACTCCGGCGGCAAACGGGTTGTTCCCGATGGAACGGTTCGCGACGAATTCCGGCTCGCCCGCGGCTGGTGGGAGGCCAAGGACACTTCCGACAATCTCGCCGCCGAAATCCAGAAGAAGCTCAAGGCCGGTTACCCTACCCGCAATACCATTTTTGAGGACACGCAAGTAGCCGTTCTTTACCAGGACCGCGCTGAAGCTGGCGAGTTCGCCCTCGGTGAACCCGTGCACCTCGTCGCACTCCTCAATCGTTTTTTCTCCCACGACGAATCCGACGAACGCGAATTCCAACGCGCCATGGCGGAGTTCAAGCTTCGCATCCCGGACCTCGCCCAATCCCTGCGCGAGCATATCGCCGAAGCCCACACCAAGAACCGCGGCTTCCGCGAGGCGTTCTCCGAATTCGTCGCCGTCTGCCGCGCCTCCCTCAACCCCGAATTGTCCGAAGCCCATGTCGACGAGATGTTGATCCAGCATCTGCTCACCGAACGCCTCATGCGGAATCTCTTCCAGAACCCGGAATTCACCACCAGGAACGCCATTGCCGCCCAAGTGGAGAAGGTGATCGACGCTCTCGCCTAAGGCAGCTTCTCGCGGGCGCAGTTCCTGAAGAATCTCGACCCCTACTACAAGGCCATCGAACGCGAAGGCTCCAACCTCAGCCACTTCACCGAGAAACAGGACTTCCTCAACTCGGTCTACGAGCAATTCTTCCAGCGGTTCTCGCCGGACATCGCCGACACCCACGGCATCGTCTACACGCCGCGCGAGATCGTCGACTATATGTGCAATTCGGTCGAGCAGGCGCTCACCGAAGAGTTCGGTTTGACCCTCGCCTCGCCGGATGTCGTCATCCTCGACCCCTGCACCGGAACCGGCAATTTCATCGTGAACCTGATCGAGCGGATGCCCGGCAACGCGCTCGCCGAGGCTTACAAAAGCCGGTTCTTCGCCAACGAAGTCATGCTTTTGCCTTACTATGTCGCGAGCCTCAACATTGAACACGCCTACTACGAGCGCATGGGCCAATACGAGACCTTCGAAGGATTGTGCTTCGTCGATACGCTGGACATGGCCGAATCGCAACAGATTGGGCTCTTCACCCCCGCCAACACAGAGCGCGTTGAGCGGGAGAAGGCTGCCGCTGTTACCGTGATCATCGGGAACCCGCCGTACAATGTGGGGCAGAAGAGCGAGAACGACAACAACCAGAACCGGAAGTACCCCGTCATTGATAAACGCGTTCGCGATACTTATGCGAAGGATTCGAAAGCCACCAGCAAGAGTAAGCTCGACGACGCGTACGTCAAGTTCTTTCGATGGGCTTCGGATCGACTGGGTCATCGCGATGGGATTATCTGCTTTGTCTCAAATAATGGTTTTGTAGACCAGTTGGCGTTCGACGGAATGCGGAGGCATCTGCTGCGGGACTTCGAACGCATCGATCATCTTGACTTGCATGGGAATGTACGCCGTAACCCGAAACTCTCCGGAACAACACACAATGTCTTTGGCATCCAGGTGGGCGTCGGTGTAACGCTCGCGGTCAGAAAGCGGGGACGCCCGCACGGCCTGCGATATCATCGCCTACCTGAAATGTGGCGAAAGGCGGAAAAGCTTGAGTTCGTCGCCAATGCGCAGATTCCTTGGAAGGCGCTCACACCCGATGCACTGAACTCATGGCTGGTGCCTGAGAACGCCGGTGAATATCGGGCAACCAGTTCGATGTCCGACATGTTTAGCCTCTGGTCACTCGGCATCGGCACCAACCGCGACAGCGTAGTCTTCGACTGGAATCGTAGGACGCTTCTATTGCGTATAAAGGCGTTTGTTAACCAATACAACTCTGAGGTATTTCGTCATACGGCTGACCCAGGCGCTGACTGGCCCGCTCACATAAAGTGGAGCCGTGACCTGAAACTAGATGCCAAACGGGGCCGGGTGGTGACCGTCTCGGAAGATAGTGCAAGACTTGCTCTATACCGCCCATTCGCAAAACGCTGGCTCTATTTTGATCGGGTACTGAACGAAGAAATCTACCAATGGCAAAGCGTCTCTGGGCCGGTGATCGTGACGTCGGATATCGGATGGCGGGCACCGTCGTTCAATGTTTTACTGTGCGATCTGATCGCTGACAAGCATCTCTGCGCGACTATCGACGCCCACCAATGCTTCCCCCTCTCCCACCTGAAAGACACCGCCGTCACCCAATTCCGCCAACACTACAAAGACGAAGCCATCACCAAAGAAGAAATCTTCCACTACATCTACGCCCTGCTCCACCACCCGCAATACCGCGAACGCTACGCCGCCAATCTCAAACGCGAACTCCCCCGCATCCCCTTCGCCCCGGACTTCCACGCCTTCGCCGCCGCCGGCACAAAACTCGCGCTAATCCACACCGGATACGAATCGCTCAATCCATGGCCGCTCAAGAGAATCGAAACCAAAGGCGTCCCCTACACCGAACGGGTCACGAAGATGAAGCTCTCGGCTGACAAGCAATCACTCTCCGTCAACGTGTCCCTGACCCTCGCCAACATCCCACCCGAGACCTTCGACTATCGCCTCGGCTCCCGCTCCGCCCTCGAATGGATCGTCGATCAATACCAGGTGAAAGGCGAATCCGATCCAAATCGCGAAGACGATCCAGCCTACATAATGCGTCTGGTAGGGCAGGTAGTGCGTGTCAGCATCGAGACAATCGGAATCGTCAAAACCTTACCCAACTTTCTCCCTTGACATTAAATCGGTCGTCGCCCCAGAAGTATTCGGAATCGGCGGCGGCCTTCTATCCGATATGCAAAGTCGGCATGATCCACCTAAAAAGGCGCCGCCGTCAATTCGAATAATTTGTCAGGTTCTGCTTGACGTTATTCTTCCAGGCTTCTTGTGAAGACGCACCCGCGCGCGCGAAGAATCGCTCCATGTCGGCCGTCAATGCGGCGCGTTGTCTGGCGAAAGCCGGGTCGTCAATCCGATTTCTGGTTTCGCCGGGATCGGCTTCCAGGTCGTATAACTCGCTTGGCCATTCGCTGGTTCGCTGCACGAGCTTCATGTTCTCGGTGCGCAGCCCGCGCACGTAAGAATATTCAAAGTAGAGGCGATTCTCCCAGCGCGGATTGCGCCCGCGGAGAACCTGCGCGTAACTCCGCCCGACGCGCTTTGGATCCGGCGGCGCGGCCACGCCGAGATAATCCAGAATTGTGGGGAAATAATCATAAGACGAGACCATCTGGCGCGGCACCGAGCCAGGCTTGATGCGCCCCGGATGATTCCAGATGAGCGGCACGCGGATCGACTCCTCGTACATATTGAACGGCCAGGTGCCGTTGCCTTTGCCCCAGAAGCCATGCTGTCCCGCATTCCAGCCCTGGTCCGCGGTGAAGATCACCAGCGTGTCGTCCCGGACTCCCATCTCCTCCAGCCGTTTGACGATGCGCCCTACGTTGGCGTCGGCGCCGGTGATCAGGGCCGAGTAACTCTGCATGCTCTCGCGCTTGTTCATGTGGGCGCGCAAGCCGCGATTGGCCCACGGGTGCGTTTCGCCGCGCGGATAACAGGCAAAGTCGGAATTATTGTAGTGGGCGCGATAATCTTCGGGCTGATAGTCGTAGGGCGTGTGGGGCGCGTAGAACGGCACCAGAAGATAGAAGGGATTTTCCTTGCCACGCTGCTGATCAAGAAATTCCAGCGCGAAGTCGCCCACACGATCGGTCTTGAAGCCCGTCGTCTTGACGCGCTGGCCGTTCTTGACGAACTCGACCTCTTTGTACGGGCCGCCACCGCCCGGCACCGTCGCCCAGTAGGAGAAGCCGCGTTGCGCCTGATCGTCGCGGCCCATGTGCCACTTGCCGCACATGCCCAACGTGTAACCGTTCTTGGCCAGAATTTCGCTGTAAGTAGGGTGGCCGTCGAGCCAGGCGGGCGACTTGTCCCCGAAGCTGTCCTCAGGCACCAACCAGTCCTGCACGGTGTGGGTGGAAGGCAAGCGTCCAGTGATCCAGGTCATGCGGCTGGGTGAGCAGACCGGCGTGCAGGCGAAGGCCCGGTCAAAACGCGCACCACCGGCGGCGAGCGCGTCAATGTTCGGCGTATGCATTTGGCGGCAACCGTAGGAGCCCAAGGTCCAGGCGCCGTGATCGTCCGTCATGAACATCACGACGTTCGGGCGCTTGGGCTTGGCAGCGGTTGCCGCGCCCGCCGCCGCCGAAGCGAGGAAGAGGCGCCGATCGATCACGGCCGGAACAAGCCTTCCGTGAGCTCAACGTACACGCCCCAAGGGTCCGTGAAGAAAGCGATATCGAGGCCGATCTGAGGCATTTTGGTAAAGTCCCGATCGAACTTCACGCCGGCTTCGGCCTTCAACTTGGCTATGAAGGCTTCCAGATTCTTGATCTCAAAGCCGATATGGTCGACGGCACGGCCGCGCGTGGGCGCCATCGGCGTCTCGGCTGGATTCCAACTCAGGTCGACACCCGGTAACACGGCGTTCTTGAACTTCCCGCGCATGTTGGGCACCGCTCCGAAATGTTTGGCGTACCAGGCGCGCTGCTCGTCCACCTGCTGCGATTGAAAGTGGATGTGATGATGCTTGTACGGAACGTCGAGCGTCTTATTCTCAGAGAACTCTATCTTCACGTCGTCCGGCCACATCGAGAAAACTTGCCGGGTCTCCGGCATCTCGCGCACGATCTTGCAACCGGCGGCGATGAGAGCGGCCTTGGTCTTGTCCAGATCGCGTGTAAGAAAGCCGAGATGATTGACAGCCGAATCGTCGGTGCCACCCTTGGGCTCGCCCTTGCGGAAAGCGATCACCACACCCGGCAGTTCAAGCGCCTCGAGCGTGCCGTACTTGACGGTCTTCGCGCCGATCACTTCGCGCCAAATGCGAATATGAGCGTCGGGGTCGCGCACGGTCAGGTGCAAATGTCCCATGGTCACGCCCATGGCGTTGTGTGGTGGGAGCTGGGCCAGAGCTGGGAGTAGGGCCGCAAAGAAAGTTAGATAGCGCATCGAATGCGATTCTATCGCGCTCTGAAGGGCACCGGGTGAAGTAGTGTAGAGGAATGAGCGTTCGCTTCGGCGCGGTCCTGATGGCGTTGTCCGCCCTGTTATCCGGTCGCGAGCCCGAGTGGCCGCAATTCCGGGGGCCGCAATCGAATCCGGTGAGCGAGAATCCACGCCTGCCCGAGAGCTGGTCAGCCACGGAGAATATTGCGTGGCGGGCGGAGATTCCCGGGAGGGGCTGGTCTTCGCCGGTTGTTGTCGGAACCAAGGTATTCCTGACCACCGTGACAACCGACGGTAAGTCGAAGCCTCCGCAGGTGGGCGTTGACTACAGCAACCAGTTGGTGGCCGAGCTCATGAAACAGGGGCTTGACGAGAAGCAGGTGGTGGCGCGCGTTACTGAGCGAGACATCGAACTGCCGGCCGAGGTGACGCTGCACTACTTTCTCTATTGCCTGGATCTCAAGACCGGCAAGGTCAACTGGAAGCGGGAATTCTTTGCGGGACGCCCGCCCGGTGGACGCCATCGCAAGAACAGTTTTTCGTCCGAGACTCCGGTGACCGACGGCAAGTTGATCTATGTCTATGTCGGCAATCTTGGTCTCTATGCGTACAAGCTGAACGGCGAACGAGCCTGGGCCACTCCGTCAGAGGCTTATCCGATCTATCTCGACTTCGGCACGGGTGGCTCGGCGGTCTTGCACGGCAATAGGCTGGTGATTGTGAACGACAACGAGAAGCAGCAATTCATTGCCGCCTTCGACAAGCGAACGGGAAAGGAGCTTTGGCGCAAGACTCGAGATCTGTTACCCACAACCCCCGGCGCGCGTCGATCAGGCTGGGCGACGCCCTTGATCTGGGTGCACAAGTTGCGAACAGAGGTTGTCACGATCGGGCCGGGGACCGCTGTGAGTTACGACTTGGAGGGCAAGGAGCTGTGGCGGCTGTCGGGCATGGGGATGACTCCAATACCTACGCCCTTCACCTATGATGGCCTGCTCTATTTGGATGGAGGCGCCGGCGGGATACTGGCGGCCGTGCGCCCCGGCGCGGCGGGCGACATCTCGCTTCCGAAGGACGCCAAGTCTAGCAAAGATGTGGTATGGTCCGAGCCGCGCGCGGGCACATACCTGCCCACGCCCGTTGCTTACAACGGCGGCATTTACGTACTCACCGAGAAAGGCATCCTCAGCCGCTTTGACGCGCAGACCGGGAAGCTGAGTTACAAGACGCGCCTCGACGTCGACGCGGGGTTCTTCACGTCTTCGCCATGGGCCTACAACGGCAAGGTGTTTTGCCTAAGCGAAGAAGGCAAGACCTTCGTAGTGGAAGCGGGCGAGGCATTCCAGCTACTGCGATCGAACCCCTTGGACGAGATGGCCCAGGCAACTCCGGCGATCGTCGGGGACCGGCTGTTGCTGCGGACAGAGAGCAAGCTCTATTCGATCGGCAAGGTACAATAACGGCATGGGTGCGCTAGCGACACCGGCAAGACTTTCGGTTGAAGAATACTTGGCGCTCGACCGTGAGGCCGAGTTGAAAAGCGAATACCATGATGGTGTTCTCTTTCCGATCTGTGCCGTCAGTTGGGCGCATGGTCGGCTTTGCTCGCGGCTCGCCCACCGGCTTGAAGAGCGCCTTGAGGGCGGTCCTTGCATCACCGCCGTGTCACCGGTCCGCGTCAGAGTGAGCCGAACCAAGTTCCTTTATCCGGACATTGTTGTGGTATGCGGACAGCCCAGCTTTACGGACGAACACACAGACACGATCACCAACCCGAAAGTGATACTCGAGGTTTTGTCTCCGTCGACACAGGACTATGACTACGGCACCAAGTTCAAGCTGTATCGCGAACTAGCCTCGCTCGAAGAGTACGTGTTGGTCTCCCAGGAAGCGCAACGGGTCGAGGTATTCCGCCGGATGGGCAGCCAGGAGTGGCGCCTGACGCGGTACGACGGGCCAGACACGAGTCTCCCGTTCGAGTCAATGGGCATCTCGATTCCCCTGTCCGAGATCTACTCAGGAATCGTCGATCCCAGCGCCGCCGCCGCAGTCTAAACTGGAGTTCTTGCAAGCCCGCGTCGGTCTCCTTCTCACTCTCGTCATCGTCACTTGGTTCCTAAGTAGCGGCGCTTCCTCTCACCCGCCGGGAATCGGATACCTGGACTTTCCCGTCACCGCTCAGGACGAGGCCGTGTACAGCCACGCCGCCATCGCGATGGCCGAATCAGGCGACTGGTCCACGCCGACGTTCCTGGGGCGGTTCTTCCTGTACAAGCCGCCGCTGCTCTATTGGCTTTCAGGGTTATCGATCAAGTTGTTTGGAGTGTCGGCCTGGGCGCTGCGCTTGCCTTCGATCCTGGCTGCGGCGTTCACCGCGGGCCTCGTCTTTGTTTGGCTAGGCGCGTCTAACTGGTGGCGCGCGACGTTAGCAGTGATCTTTCTCGCCACCTGCCCGCTCTTTCTCGAACTGGGGAGGCGCAACATGACGGATGCTCTCATCACGGCCGTCATCGTCGCCACCGCTTGGCTTTTGGCGCGCCGGAAGCCTCTCGATGCGTTGGCAGCCTGCATCGCGGTGGGTGTTTTGTGCAAGAGCATCGCCGGGCTGATCCCGATCATGATCGCTGGCTTGTGGTGGGTAGCAAGTGCCGAGCGCCCGCCGCTCAGACGGTTGATACTTGTTTCCGCCTTGGGGTTGCTCATTGCCGCGCCCTGGTTCGTCTATCAATGGGAGACGCACCGGCGCTGGTTTGAGGCCGAATTTGTCGGCGTGGAGTTGCTGGCCTACGGCGTGTCCGCCCCGCCTCAGACCAGCGCCGAGTCCACAGTGCTGTTCTATGCAACGCGCCTATTCGCCAACAGTCCGTACCTTTGCTTGCTGACGCTGCTCGCGATTCCGGGCATCGTGGCAGTGCTTCGCCGGTCCAGACAGCCGGAGTTGATCGCGTTGTTAACTTCGATTGCCGTGATGACAGCGGCCATTCTGGCGTACCAGTACCACAACGCTACTTATCTATTGCCTCTCTTGCCGCTTTTGGCGATCGCCGGTGTCACGTACGCGCCGGCGTGGGGAGTGGCTGCTGCTGGCTTGGCTTGGGTGTGGTTCATGGGTGGCCACGCCGGGAGGGTGGAGAAGGCGCCTCCCCGCGCCCCCGCGGTGGTTCGATTGGCCGAAGAGTACTGCCAGATGCAGCGCGGCAATGAGTTGATCGTCGTCGGCATTGATGACGATTTCTCGATATCCACGTTGCCGCTTGCCAAGCTCCGCTACGCGATACAGGGAGCCGCTCGCAACCAAGGTCAAGTTACACTCGACTTCCGTCGCATGGGTATCGTTCAACCGGTTGCCGAGTTCAACGCGGGACAAGGCCACGCCCGCTACTCGGCCGAACTCCGGAGCTGGGGCCTGCCGAATGATGATGCACTCGGCACGGTGATCGCCTGGGAGCGGCCCGAAGAGCTCGCGGAATTGGTGAGAGCCAACCCGGACCGCGACTTCCTGTTCCCAAAGGCCGATCCGCCCTCGGCCGAAACGCATCGCACTGTAACGGGCAATGGCGCAGCAACACTGCTGCTCTCGCACCGGGCATTGCCGCGAGCGAAGCCGCTAAGCCGGGCGTGCCGGCCCTAAAAATGGGAAAACAGTACAGATTCAGGTCAAGCTGTGTGAAGATTGTGCATGAAACGCTCTGAAACCGTAACATGCTGCGCCGCTTCCGTTTCTCCAACTACCGATCTTTCCGCGAGGAACAGGAGCTCTCGCTGGTCGCCTCACCGCTATCGGAGAACCCCGACACCGTGACGGCGTCGCCGGCTGTCCCGGATGGTGTCCTACCCGTTGCGGCCATTTATGGGGCCAACGCTTCGGGAAAATCAAACGTTCTTAAGGCCCTCCAATTCATGCTGGGAGCCATCAAGGACTCCTTTGGGAACTGGCCGCCGAACGGCCCAATTCCTTATGAGCCTTATGCTCTTGATGGGTCATCAAGCACTCAGCCGTCTCAGTTTGTCATCGATTTCCTATTTGAAGGTTCTCGTTATCACTATGGATTTGCCGCAAACTCGGAGGGCATCGTCTCCGAATGGCTTCACGCGTTCCCTCACCAAAGGAGGCAGGTGTGGTTCGATCGGAAACGAGGCCGGCCCATTACTTTCAGCCGGATGTTGATTGGCGAAAATACTCAGATCGCCAACATGACTCGCCCTAATTCTCTATTTCTTGCAGCAGCGGCGCAGGCCAATCATCGAGTCTTAGCGCCAGTGCATCAATGGTTGACGAGCGGGCAGCCTGTGGTAGCCCAGGCCACGAGAGCGTCCCTTTCCGGCACGATTGAGTTGCTTGAGAGCAGTGAGACTGTCCTAAGAACAGTGAACAGACTGTTGAGGGCGGCAGATCTAGGTATCGTCAGGCTGACGATCAAGCCTAGCGAACCTCCTGAACCCGCAGCATCGGTGTCGGGTGGTGTCGTGTCAGCGTTTGCCGCCAGGCTCCTCGGCAAGTTGCGACTGAGCCGTCAGTTCGAGTTCCATCACTCGGGATCTGCCGGTTCGTCGATGTTTTCTGAGGATCAAGAGTCTGATGGAACATTGGTCTACCTTTCGATTCTCGCTTCTGCGCTGACACGGCTCAGTAATGGCGGGCTCATGTTGGTGGATGAGTTAGACCGCAGTCTGCATCCGATTCTCGCGCGAGGCTTGATTGAGCTCTTCAACTCGAAACAGAGCAATCCCAAAGGCGCGCAACTCATCTTCAATACCCACGACACCAACCTCCTTAGCGGCGGCTTGCTCCGTCGCGACCAGATCTGGTTTACCGAGAAGGATCGCAAGGGCGCCAGCCACCTGTATCCGCTCACCGATTTCAAACCGCGCAAAGGGGAGAATCTCGAAAACGGCTATCTGCAGGGTCGCTACGGCGCCATCCCATTCTTGAACTCGGAAGCGTTCCTAAGCATGGCTATCCTACCCGGCACCAATGGCTCAAAAAAGCATGGGAAACCCAAAAAGCGATAACCTCCGCCGCCGGGGCCCACGCCGTGAGCCACTGCCGCGCGTCCTGGTAGTTTGCGAAGGCGAGGTCACCGAGAAGGAGTATGTGTCGCACCTCCGCCACACCGAACGGATTCCAATCAATTGACTGTAGAAGCGGGCGGATCCCCTAAAACACTGGTTGAAACCGCGGTCCGGCTGATGAAAGAAGCAGCCAAATCACAAGACCCGAATGACCACTTCGACCAAGTCTGGTGCGTGTTCGATATCGACGAGCATCTCAAAATCCCTGACGCGCGACAGCAAGCCCGTGACAACGGGATAAGCCTCGTCGTCTCAAATCCGTGCTTCGACTTGTGGATTCTGCTGCACTACCAGGACCTGCATCAGCACACTCATCGTGATAGAGTGCAAAGCGCTTGCCGCAAACACATTCCCGGCTACGACAAGAGTCCTCCCTGCGAAGAACTCTTCGAGCGATTCAATGAAGCCCAAAAGCGAGCCATCGCTCTCAACAAATGGCACGCCTCCCGAAGCACAGACAGCCCCTCCACCAATGCGCACGATCTCGTCGCGAAGATCCGCTCTTACCGCCGCTTTTAACCCTTCTTCAACTCCGCCTTCGCGGCCTGATGCAGCGCCTTGATATACCCCATGCTGTACGACCACCCCGCCTGCCGTCCGGACCCCATCGCCGGCACGTGGTCCGCAATCAGATTCCCGCGGAAGTCCACCTCCACCAGCGTCCGCATGAGCTTATACATGTCGGTGTAGCCGTTGTCGATATAGGTCTCGACAAAGTACGGAATCGGCTGGGTCACGTTGCGGAAGTGAATCTTCCACAGCTTGCCCATCTTGGCGAAACCGCGCGCGGCCTCAAACACATCCTTGCCCGTGCTCTTGCCGCCCTCCATCCACGTACCGCAACAGAGGCACACGCCGATCGCCGGCGAATTGGCGATCTCCAGCGCGCGCACGTAGCCGTCGTAGGTCCCAAAAATATGGCGCGGGATACCGCCCAACTCCGGCACGGGCGGATCGTCCGGATGAATCCCGATGCGCACGCCGGCTTCCTCAGCCACCGGCGCAATCTGCTTGATGAAGTAGGTGTAGTTGTCCCACAGCTCTTCCTTTGAATATCTTCGGCCGTGCGAAAGCGGCTGATCGTAGACCTTGCCGTTCCAGGAGCCCTTGGCCGTTTCCATCTTGAAGGCTCGCGCCGCCGCGCCGCCGCGGGTGGTCTCCTGCGCGCTGGACCAGATGCCATTGGCCATGTGCGCGTAGGTGATGTAGCCGATGCCGGCCTTACCCGTATCGCGAATATACTGCTTGAGCCAGGCGATCTTGGCGTCGCGGCCCGGTAGGTTGAGCGTGATCTCCTCGATGTTCCGGTTGTCGTTGTTTGAGATGTTCCAGACTTTCAGCCCGGCGCCCTCAACCCGTTTCCTGATGGCCTGGAAGTTGTCGAGCGTGCCACGCCCTTTTCCAGTCTGAACGTTCAGATAATCCACGCCCATCTGTTTGATCCAGGTGAGGTCTTCGGCGCTGACCTCCTCGCCCACCTGCATCGAAATCTTGATGCCGGGCGTCAGCGGCTCCAGTTTGGCTGCTGCTGGCGCCAAGGCTGCGGAGGCGGCCACAGCTCCCGCCATTGCGAAACCACGCCGTGTCACTTGGTCCATATTAAAATCGGCTCCTTGTTCCCGTCAGACAGATTATCTATCAAAATGATGGCCAACGTCGATTCGCGTGTAACGCTCCATCGCCGAACTGCACTATACTGTCTGCAAGTTTGATTTTGGAGGACCAAACAAATGTCGATTCGCACAACGATTCTGGACTATTCCAGCCTGAGCGCCGCGCTCGGCAAAGACCGCGGCCGCGTCCAGGAGTCGGTCAATACGGCCGCCAAACAGGCCACCGGCGATCCCGTGGAGCAGGCGCAATTGCTGGCCTCGTTCAACAAGGCGCTGGGATCACTGCATGAAGAGGACAAGGGGCCCGGTGTGATGTCGTCGGCGCAGAACGCGCTCGCCAGCCGGCTGCAGAGCTACCTGGTTGAGCGGGCACTGACGGAAAGCCCCGGCGCAGCTGCCCCGATGCCTGGGCAAGTGAAGGAGGTCAAGTTTGATAACCTCGACGTGATCGGCTGGCTGCCCGTTGGTCTGTTGCGGATCTTCCGGCCCAAGAAATTCGATCGGCCGGACCCATCGGGCGCGGCGGGGCCGATCGGCGATACGTTTCGCCTGGCTACGTTCGCCGACTGGGGCTCCGGCCTCTACGGCGCGCCCAGGACACGCGACTCAATTGCGAATGATGCCGCTGGTTTTCAGATGGTCATGCATCTGGGCGACGTCTACTACTCCGGCAGCGAGCGCGAAATCGACGAGCGCTTCGTGGGGATGTGGCCCACGACCAGCGCCAGCCACAAGGTGGCCCTCAACGGTAATCACGAGATGTACTCTGGCGGCAAGCCCTACTTCACGCGTGCGCTGCCGTTTCTCGGCCAGTCGCACAGTTGCGTGGCGTTTCAGAACGCGCAATGGCTGCTGGTTGGGCTCGATACCGCTTTTGTCGATCATGACATGGACGACGCACAGGTGGCTTGGCTCACCGCGCTCATCAACGCTGCGGGCGGGCGCAAGGTGATTCTGTTTTCGCACCATCAGCCTTTTTCGCAGCTCGATAGCCAGGGCCCGAAGCTGGTGCAGAAACTCTCTAGCCTCCTCACGGGCCAGCGTATCCACGCCTGGTTCTGGGGCCATGAACATCGCTGCGTGATTTACTCGCCGCATTCAGCTTGGGGCTTGAAGGGCCGCTGTGTTGGCCACGGCGGGTTCCCGGCTTATCGCGACAGCTTCGCCACGCCCGGCACGAACCAATACGAGTGGCGTACTCTGCCAGCCAACAACAACGCGCCCGAAGCGCAAGTGCTGGATGGTCCAAACCTGTTCATTCCCGGTGAAGAGTCACGCTACAGTCCGCATGGCTACGTCACGCTGGAGTTCGACGGCGCCGAGTGCCGCGAGACGTACTTGGACTCCGCCGGCACCGTCGTGCGGGCTGCAGAACTCTTGTAGCGTACCAGGAACCTTCCCATGCAGGACCTTGAAGCACTACGCCGCCGGGCTACCCGAGCGTTTGCGGGCCAGTCGCCGGAGATCGCGATCGAACGCGTGCGGGCGATCGTCGGCACCGCCAATCTGCCGGCGACGTTCGAAGGTGAGCTGGCCAAGTCCGCACTCGACAAACTGCAGAATGCCGGAGACCGGCCTACGCCGCGCGAGTTGGCTGCGCTTGAGCTGATGCTGCGCATGATGCGGCCCGCGCCGAAGATTCTTAAAGCGGGAGTCGGCAAGCTGACCGAGCCTGAGTTCCAGCAGGCTTTCCCTGGTTGGGCCGCCTTCCGCGATCTTTTCGCCCCGCTAGGCGCATCGATTGGCCGAATCGATACGGGCAAGACGCCAGCAGGAACGGGTTTCCTGATTGCGCCGGATGTGCTGGTCACCAACCGCCACGTGCTTGAGAAGATCTCCATGGGCACCCGCGCGTTGGAGGAAGGCCAAGCTGTGGTTGGCTTCCGTTGGCTGGCTGACGATTTTGAGGATCCCCAACCGATCACCGGCGTGATTGCCTTCGACGAAGAGTTCGACATCGCATTGCTACGAGTGAAACCGCAGGCCGGCCGTACGCCGCTCAAACTGGCGGCGGTCGCGCCGAAGCGCGAGCAGCAAGTCGTGGTGATCGGCCATCCGTATGACGATCCGGTGAACAACCCGATGTTCACCCGCACCATCTTCGGCAATGATTGGGGCATCAAGCGCGCTGCGCCCGGCGAAGTCGTGTCCATTTCGGCGCCGGCTCCGAACATTGCCGGGCACGACTGTTCAACGCTAGGCGGCAACTCCGGCTCGCCCGTGCTTGCGCTGGATACCGGCGAAGTGGTCGGCCTGCATTTCGGCGGCAGTTTTCTCTGGCGCAACGAAGCGGTTACCTCCACCGCTCTGGCCAGCTTTGTGAGCAAGCATGGCTAGATCGCCCAAGGCCCTCATCATCGCCTGTGAGGACTACCCACTGGGCGAGGATATTGGACAAAAGCTCAAGGACACGCTGGAATCCGCGCGGCAATTCTATCAATGGCTTAAGGAGGGCAAGCAACTTTCCCCAGCCGATATCTTCGTCTGTTGCGACTCGGCGCTGGTGGCCGGCCATCCCGCGGACCGGTCCTTCGCCTCCACGCGTAGAGGTGTTCAGACCGCGGTGAGGCAACTGGTCAAGGCGAACGCCAACAACGTGACTGAGCTCTACATCTATTTCTCCGGCCACGGTGTCGGCTATGAGCAATCGTCCCAGCAGCGCGGATTGGATCTATTGTTGATGACGGACTACGTCAACCGCGCCTCATCCGGCGACGCCTGCATCAACATCGGCGAGTTCCAGGCGCAGATGGAAATATGGCTTCGCGGGGACGATCACTACTACTTTCTCGACGCGTGCCGGACCGTGCTCAAGGCCGGCGAGATCGTGCCGGTGGGACTGGGACTGGCGCTCGACCCGGCCACCGCGGGCGACCCCACGATCTACACTCTCTACTCCACCAAGTTCGGTGAAACAGCCTCGGTCAACGCCAAGTTCCCGGTGGCATTGCTGTCAGGCCTTCACGGCGAAGGCAGGGCCAAGGCGCGCATCAAGAAATCCTGGTGGGTGCAATTCGACAAACTCCAAAAACATATTGAGTCCCGCGTTGACATACCCGTGGATT
Source organism: Acidobacteriota bacterium (assembly GCA_043730365.1). Classification (GTDB taxonomy): domain Bacteria; phylum Acidobacteriota; class Terriglobia; order Bryobacterales; family Bryobacteraceae; genus VFZP01. Next base: position 37,565 of record JAYTKJ010000096.1, read on the forward strand.
CAAGCAAGCTCGGCGGCCATGACGGATTGATCGCCAAGCTGGACGGGCCTTTCGAGACGTCTCTCAAGGTGCGGGTGGATGGCGCGGCAACTGATACCAACCTTGAGCTAAAGGTCGATGCCGGCGTCACGCAGAGCTTCCTTTTCACCGGGCCGTCCTTCGAACAGCAGCTAGCTCCGAACGAAGCGGGCTACGGCTTCGAGTTGCTGTTCAGGGGCAGACCGCTACGCCGTCTGTCTCCGCCGGAGGACGATCCGATGGATCTGTTTGAACCACTCGAACTCCGCTATCAGATGCCTATAGCGGGGGCCCCGCTTGGCATGCGAGGCGGGCCGCAAATCCTCAGAGTCCGTCCCAAGGCGGCCAAGCCTATCGCGGAAGATCCGAGCCGCGTCCAGCGATCCATCGCCAGCCAAGTACCCAACAACCAAGCTGGCTCGATTGATTTCTCGGAAACTCTGGGGCCGATACAAGAGCGACACACTGCGCTCTGGCTCAGCGTGCTGGGGGCGTCGCGCATCATCCGCGATCCCCGGCAGTTTTCCAAGATCGGCAAGTTTCCGCTCGCCAACTTTGAAGATCTCGAGAAGGACGAATGCGCCGTCTACGTACTGGCTGGGCTGGACCACGCCAAGCAAGCACAGGTCTCGATCTCTCCTGCCGCCAAGCCAAGCTGGCAGCCCATGGATGTGGTGAGCGGGTTTGAGGGCGTCGTCCATCGGCGTGAAAAGGTGAAGCCGGGCATGCAACTGGTCTCCCTTGCGCTGCCGGATCGGCCAGTGGTGACTTTCGTCACCCAGTCGCTTCCCAACCGCGCCGCTCTCATCGTGATCACCGAAGATCCCGGCGGCAAGATAGACGCCCGGCAAATGCTGCTTCCCATTTATACGCTGGCCAAGTTTCTGCCATGGCAAGTGACGGAGCGGATCAAACAGGAGGGGCTTAGGTTAGTGCGCTATCTGGTGCTTCAGCAGGATAGGTTCGCCAAACGAGAGTCGCTGGCGCCACCGGATGGCCAGGAGCGGCGGGAGCTGCAAGAACTCCTCTTTGGCAAGTGGCTCGACCCGCTATTGGCGCTGACGGCCATTTATGAAACGGTTCGCCGGGGTGACCTGAAATCGGAGGGCCCAAAGTTACGTGAGGCCCTCGGCAATCTGCAGAGCTTCTTCGGTGAACTCCCGGATGTCGCCGTTGCGCAACAAATTCTCGAACCCCAAAAGGGCAAGGCCGCGCAGCTCACCGGCATCCCGCTGCTGCGAGAGAGCCTGATGCGGGCGCCGAAGCTCATGGAAAAACTCCCGCTGCCAGCCGGCCTGCTCGACTACGGTTCGATTTGGACCTCCTGGCTGGGAGCGGTGAAGAGCCCGCTGTGGAAGAAGAAATAGGAGAATCGCGATGCTGAGTAAACCCTGGAACCAACGCAAGCCGCGTTATGATTTCGTGATCATCGGCTCAGGCTACGGCGGCGCCATTACGGCCGCGCGCCTGGCCAATTCGGCGCCCAAGCCTTCGGTCTGCGTGCTGGAACGCGGCAAGGAATGGAAGATCGGCGAGTTCCCCAATTCGGCGCAAAGTTACCTGGACAACCTGCGCGACGCTGACCCGCTTGGTCTCTATGAGCTCCTGAATTTCCGCGATATCAGCGTCCTCAAGGGCTCCGGACTAGGGGGCACGTCATTGGTGAATGCCAACGTCGCTATTCGTCCGCCCGCTGAAGTCTTCGAGCTACTGGGCTGGCCTAAGGCACTGACGCACGCTGAGTTGACGAAATACTATGACCGCGCCGAAGCCGAGCTCAACGTGATGCCGCATCCGAGAGCCGCGCAACTGGCCAAGGTGCAGGCGCTCGAGCGCCGAGCCGTCCAGATCGGTGGCCATGCCGAGGCACTCAATATCGCCGTGAATTTCAAGACCGGCCTCAACAAGCAGGGGGTCCACCAGGACGCCTGTTCGGATTGCGGGGA
>JAYTKJ010000097.1:0-1801 GCA_043730365.1 Acidobacteriota bacterium
TGCATTGGTGTTGGTATCAACTCAAGATATCTTGCGGCGTCCGTGAGTACGCTCGCAGCGCCTCGGCATATCGCACGCCGCAGCTCTTGCCGCGGTAGCTGGCGATCGCCTCCTTCATGTCCACCGCGCTATCCGGCTTGCCCGGATCGTAGCTTTCGTTGCGCACCAGCGCCATCAGGCTGCCCAGCCACTCTTTGGCCACCGGCCACTGGCGCGTGATGTCGACGAAGGTGTCGGGCTCAAAGCCGATCGTATGCCGCGGCCCGTTGTCGAACATATAGAGGTCACGCGGCGCGCGATATCCGGGTTTGTCGAGAATCTGTCCAGCGTTCTTAAGAGCGATCTCGGCCAGCGGAGCGGCTACGCGATGGTCATCATGCTGATCCTGCGGCCAGAGCATGACGGCGAGGTCTGGCTTGACGTCAAAGCAAAGTTCGGAGACCAGTCGTTTGTTGTCCGTCGTGACATCAAATAGGTGCGAGCTGAAGGAGAGGAAACGGAATTCGGCGCCATAGTGATGGGCCAGATCGCGCGTGCCGCGCACCAATTCGTCGTCGCGGCCTTTGACGGGCGCCCAATTGCGATAATCGCCGATCATGGCAACGATAACCACCCGCCACTTCTTTTCGATCGCTTGCAGCAGCAAGCCAGGGACGCCGAAGACGCAGTCGTCATAGTGGGCCCCAATGGCGAGGAGTGTTTTCGGCATATGAGCGATTTTATAACTTCCAGTCTGGCCTAGTCCTAGTGGGCGTCTTGGTACAACTCAATCCCCGGTTCGTTGTCATTGAATCGTCAGCATGACCCGGTTCGACGGCTGCCCGTCGACCGTCACTTGTAGCGCGGCGCGATAGGAGGTTTGAAACGTCAACGGATTCCCCGGCCCGGAAGGGAGCCGGATGTTGACTTGGTCGAGACCCTCAATTAAACCTTGCGCACCGGCATAAGTTACAGGAAGATTGAAGGCTGGTCCGACTGCGGCAGTCACGCCGCCGGCATTTGCCACATTGCGGATACCCGTGCCAAAGACGGTCAGGTAGACGGTGCTGCCACCGGACCTAAAATCGATTGGAGCGGGTACCAGGTTTCCCGAAGCGTCGCGCTGATAGCCCTGCTCGATCGTCTGCTCGCCGTTCGGATTGAATCGCGTCACGTAGGCGGCTGCCAGATTCGCGGCGTTGAGGGTGAACAAACCTGGCGCGACGGGCGCAATCTGGATTTGACTGCGAGCCGCCACGATGCCAATACTGGTGATCGTCACCGTCGCAATTCCAGCTGCGGTTGCCGCCGGAATCAAGTAATTCACTTGGCCGGGCGAGGCGTAGTACAAGCGTGCGGGCAGCATCCTTCCAGTTGCATCCGTCACAACCACCGAGCCGCCGGCCAACGAAAGCACCGGAACACCATCCGGCGAAGCCTCGGTCCGCGTTGCCAGGCCGGAGCCGAACACCGTTGCGATACTGCCCGGCGCCAGCGGCCCCAGCCCAAGTCCGGCCGCGCTCACATTCAACACGTCCAGTGAAGGCCACCGCGCCTCCGGTAGGACCAGGACCTCTCCGTCCTGCCCCACGGCTGCCGCGGACGTCCCGGCAAGCCCCATGCGGCCGCTGCCGGTAAAGTCCGCAACTGTCCAATACCCCGTATTGCCCGAGGCGCCAAACACCGCTCCTGCCTTGAACGTCCCATCGCCGCGGCCTGCTAGAAAAGCAACGCTGTTCATTCCGGCCGCGAGATCGAGCCGCCCATCTCCGTTCAGGTCAGCCACCGTCACCGACTGCGCACTCGCCGGCAGAGCGATGGA